>NZ_JBHRXN010000031.1:101687-309373 GCF_042648525.1 Vogesella facilis | reverse complement strand
TTTTTTTTTTGCGGCCAACGTTGGCCGCAACACCATAAAACAAAACGCCCGCAGCATTCGCTGCGGGCGTTGTCAGTGGCGACCGGCTTACGCCGGCGGCAACTTAGTTCTTCAGACCGAAGGAGGATTCACCCTGGGCAGCGGCCGGGGCCGGTGCAGTCGGGTTGTCCAGCAGCGCCTTGATGGACAGGCGCACGCGACCGCGATCGTCCATCTCGATGGCTTTCACTTTCACGATCTGGCCTTCCTGCAGGTAGTCGCTCACGTTCTTGATGCGCTCGTGGGCGATCTGCGAGATGTGCACCAGGCCGTCTTTACCCGGCATGATGGACACGATGGCGCCGACGTTGTTGTCCAGGATCTTCACTACCGGGCCTTCGTACACCTTGCCCACTTCCACTTCGGCAGTGATTTCCTCGATGCGCTTCTTGGCCGCTTCGGCGTTTTCGGTCGACACGGAGGCGATGGTGATGGTGCCATCTTCCTCGATGTTGATCTCGCAACCGGTGTCCTTGGTGATGCCACGGATGGTTTCGCCACCCTTGCCGATCACTTCGCGGATTTTCTCCGGGTTGATCTTCATCACGTACAGGCGCGGCGCGTGGCTGGACAGCTCCTGCGGGCCTTCGATGGCTTCCTTCATGTGACCCAGGATGTGCAGACGGCCTTCCTTGGCCTGCTCCAGCGCGATCTGCATGATGTCCTTGGTGATGCCCTGGATCTTGATGTCCATCTGCAGCGCGGTTACGCCAGCAGCGGTACCGGCCACCTTGAAGTCCATGTCGCCCAGGTGGTCTTCGTCACCCAGGATGTCGGTCAGCACGGCGAAGCGGTTGGCTTCTAGGATCAGACCCATGGCGATACCGGCCACGTGCGCTTTCAGCGGCACGCCGGCGGACAGCAGCGACAGGCAGCCGCCGCACACCGATGCCATCGACGAGGAGCCGTTGGATTCGGTGATCTCGGATACCACGCGCATGGTGTAGCCGAACTCGGCTTCCGACGGCAGCACTTGTGCCAGTGCACGCTTGGCCAGACGGCCGTGGCCGATTTCACGGCGCTTCGGCGGGCCCATGCGGCCGGCTTCACCGGTGGAGTACGGCGGGAAGTTGTAATGCAGCATGAAGCGGTCGGTGTATTCACCGGCCAGCGCGTCGATGATCTGCTCGTCACGCTTGGTGCCCAGGGTAGCGGCAACGATAGCCTGGGTTTCACCGCGGGTGAACAGTGCGGAGCCGTGTACGCGCGGCAGTACGCCGGTGCGGATGGCGATCGGGCGCACGGTGCGGGTATCGCGGCCGTCGATGCGCGGCTCGCCGTTCAGGATCTGGCCGCGGACGATCTCGGCTTCCAGCGACTTGAAGATGCCCTTGATCTCGTTGGCGAGCAGGGTGTCGGTGTCTTCGGTGATCAGCGCGGCCTTTACCAGTGCCCAGGCGGCGCCCAGCGCCTCGGAGCGGGCACCCTTCTGGCGGATGCGGAAGGCGTTGGCGATGGCTTCGCCGGAGATGTCGCGGATCTTGGCGATCAGCTCTTCGTTCTTGGCCGGGGCAGCCCAGTCCCACATTACCGGGTTCACTTCGTCGGCGAACTCGTTGATGGCGGTGATGGCCGCTTGCATCTGCTCGTGGCCGAAGACCACGGCGCCCAGCATCACGGCTTCGGACAGTTCCTTGGCTTCGGATTCCACCATCAGCACGGCGCGCTCGGTACCGGCAACCACCAGATCCATTTCCGAGGTTTCCAGCTCGGTCTTGGTCGGGTTCAGCAGGTATTCACCGTTGGCGTAACCCACGCGCACGGCGCCGATCGGGCCGTTGAACGGCAGGCCGGAGATGGCCAGTGCGGCGGAGGCGCCGATCATCGCCGGAATGTCGGAATCCACTTCCGGGTTCAGCGACATCACGGTGGCCACGATCTGCACGTCGTGGTAGAAGCCTTCTGGGAACAGCGGGCGGATTGGACGGTCGATCAGGCGGCTGGTCAGGATTTCCTTCTCGGACTGTTTGCCTTCGCGCTTGAAGAAGCCACCCGGGATCTTGCCGGCAGCGTAGGTACGCTCCAGGTAGTCCACGGTCAGCGGGAAGAAGTCCTGGCCCGGTTTTACGTTCTTGGAGCCAACTACGCTCACCAGTACCACGGTGTCTTCTACGGATACCAGCACGGCACCGGAGGCCTGGCGGGCAACTTCGCCGGTTTCCAGGGTGACGGTATGACGGCCGTACTGGAACGACTTGGTAACTTTGTTAAACATGGAGGTCCTTTGTATCAGGATCGAAGGATTACAACGGGAACCCCTACGCAGCGGTCACTGTGAGCAATGCCAGCTCGTAGAGGCTCCCCCCGTTGTGACAATAAAGAACGTGCAGAAGCAGAAACGGAAAAGTCGCAGACTAGCTGCGACTTTTCCGTATTCTAACCGATTACTTGCGCAGACCCAGACGAGTAATCAGGGCGCGGTAGCTGTCTGCATCGGTGCGCTTGAGGTAGTCAAGCAGACGACGACGACGGCTCACCAGCTTCAGCAGACCACGACGGCTGTGGTGATCCTTGGTGTTGGCTTTGAAGTGCGGGGTGAGGTCGTTGATGCGAGCGGTCAGCAGCGCAACCTGAACTTCGGAAGAGCCGGTATCGCCTTCCTTACGCTGGAAATCTTGAACGATCAGGGCTTTTTGTTCGGCGGTCATTGCCATGTGGAAATACTCCAATATCGGTTGAGGGTCACCATTCCAGGAACGGCACCCGACAAGTGCAGCGAGCCTGCGCCGTTACCGACGCCAACCCATCCACACTTCGCTAGTTTGCAGCTTGCGCTGCCATTACCCGGACCGGCTGCAGCAGACCTTGCGGCGTTGCATCGGCCAAGCCGAGGAATTCTTGCGTATCTGCGTGGTATACGCGAAAGCGCAGCATTGTCGCATACTTTTCCTGCGCATGCACCGCCTGGCCGTGACAAAAACGTACTGCCTCGCTTGCGGCCAACGCTGCGGCGGGAAAATGCGACACCAGCACATCCACCGGCAGCAGCAGGCTACCGCGCTCGGCCGCCGGCAGCGTCTCGATCGCCTCCAGCGTGTGCGCATCCTGCAACCGGAAACCGCCGGTGGTGGTGCGTCGCAACGCGGTGAGGTGCGCGCCACAGCCCAGCATCTCGCCGATGTCCTGCGCCAGGGTACGGATATAGGTGCCCTTGCTGCACAGCACGTCGATTACCGCGCTATCGCCGGCAAACTCGAGCAGCTCGATGCGATGAATGGTGACATTGCGTGCCTGACGCTCGATCTCGATACCCTCGCGCGCGTACTCGTACAGCGCCTTGCCCTGGTGCTTGAGCGCCGAGTACATCGGCGGCACCTGGCTGATGGCGCCGCTATGCGCGGCAATGGCAGCCTCCAGCGCGGCGCGGCCGAATGCCACCGGACGCTGCACCACCACCTCGCCTTCCACATCGCCGGTGGTGGTCACCGCACCGAACTTGATGGTGGCACGGTAGCCCTTGTCGGCATCCAGCAGGTAGGAGGAAAACTTGGTGGCCTCGCCGAAGCACACCGGCAGCAGACCGGTGGCCAGCGGGTCGAGCACGCCGGTGTGGCCGGCCTTGGCGGCACTGTACTGCCAGCGCGCTTTCTGCAGCGCGCCGTTGCTGCTGATGCCGTAGGGCTTGTCCAGCAGCAGCACGCCGTTGATGTTCAACTTGATGCGACGCGGCGCGCTCATGCCTTATCTGCACCCTCGTCCGGCTCGTCATCCCCAGCCGCTGCATCCGCATCAGGGTTGGCCGCACTGCCGGCCACCACGTCGTCGATCAGACGGCTCATGTACACGCCACGGGCAATGGAGTCGTCGTAGACGAAATGCAGCTGCGGCGTAGTGAAGATCTGCAGCACCTTGCCGATACCGTTGCGCAGGTAGCCGGCTGCACTTTCCAGCGCCTCCTGGGTGATCTCGCGCTTACTGTCGTCCATTACGGTGTAGAACACCTTGGCATGCGAATAGTCACGCGTGACCTCCACCGCCGTGATGGTGACCCAACCCACTCGCGGATCTTTCAGACCCTTGCGGATCAATTCGGCCAGCTCACGCTGAATCTGCTCGGAGATGCGGTCGGCGCGAGAAAAGCCTTTTTTGGCCTTTGCCATGTCTGGTTTCCTGTATCAAATAACAAAGGCGAGCGCGCCCGGACGCACCGGACACGCTCGCCTGCATGGTCACCGCTTACAGCGTGCGAGCCACTTCTACGATTTCGAACACTTCCAGCTGGTCGCCTTCGTGGATGTCGTTGAAGTTCTTCAGCATCAGGCCACATTCGTAACCCTGCTTCACTTCCTTCACGTCGTCTTTGAAGCGTTTCAGCGAGTCCAGTTCGCCGGTATGCACCACCACGTTGTTGCGGATCAGACGCACGGAAGCGCTGCGCTTCACCAGACCGTCGGTCACCATACAACCGGCGATATTGCCCACCTTGGACACGGTGATCACCTGGCGGATCTCCACGGTACCCAGCACCTGCTCCTTCTTCTCCGGAGCCAGCATGCCGGACATCGCTGCCTTCACGTCATCCACTACGTCGTAGATGATGTTGTAGTAGCGAATCTCCACCGCCTCGCCCTCGGCCAGCTTGCGGGCGGCCGCATCGGCGCGCACGTTGAAGCCCACCACGATCGCCTTGGACGCAATCGCCAGGTTGATGTCGGATTCGGTGATACCACCCACACCGGAGTGCAGGATGTTGACGCGCACTTCGTCGGTGGACAGCTTTTGCAGGCTGCCGGCCAGCGCTTCGTAGGAACCCTGCACGTCGGCCTTGATGATGATGGAGAGGCTCTGCACCTCGCCCTCGGACATCTGGGCAAACATGTTTTCCAGCTTGGCGGCTTGCTGCTTGGCCAGACGCACGTCGCGGAACTTGCCGGCACGGAACAGGGCGATTTCACGCGCCTTTTTCTCGTCGGCCAGTACCATGGCATCCTCACCGGCAGACGGCACATCGGACAGACCGAGGATTTCCACCGGAATTGCCGGGCCAGCTTCGTCGATGGCCTTGCCGTTTTCGTCGATCATGGCACGTACGCGACCGAAGGCGGTACCAGCCAGCACGATGTCGCCCTTCTTCAGGGTACCGCTCTGTACCAGCAGGGTTGCCACCGGGCCACGGCCCTTGTCCAGACGGGCTTCCACGATGATGCCCTTGGCCGGCGCCTTCACCGGGGCGGTCAGTTCCAGCACCTCGGCTTGCAGCAGGATCGCTTCCAGCAGGCCGTCGATGTTCAGGCCCATTTTGGCCGACACTTCGATGAACTGGGTATCGCCACCCCAGTCTTCCGGCACCACTTCATGGGCAACCAGTTCCTGGCGGATACGCTCCGGGTTGGCGCCCTGCTTGTCGATCTTGTTCACTGCCACCACAATCGGCACGCCTGCGGCTTTGGCATGGTGCACCGCTTCGATGGTCTGCGGCATCACGCCGTCGTCGGCAGCCACTACCAGCACCACGATGTCGGTCGCCTTGGCACCGCGAGCACGCATGGCGGTAAACGCCTCGTGACCCGGAGTGTCCAGGAAGGTGATCATGCCGCGCGGGGTTTCCACGTGGTAGGCACCGATGTGCTGGGTAATGCCGCCGGCTTCGCCAGCAGCAACCTTGGCACGACGGATGTAGTCCAGCAGCGAGGTCTTACCATGGTCAACGTGACCCATCACGGTCACCACCGGCGGGCGCGGCAGCGCTTCGGCTGCGGCCACTTCACCACCCACATCCAGATAGGCTTCCGGATCGTCCGCCTGCGCGGCCTTGCCGACGTGACCCATTTCTTCCACCACGATCAGCGCGGTTTCCTGGTCCAGCACCTGGTTGATGGTCACCATCATGCCCATCTTCATCAGGGTCTTGATCACCTCGGCGGCCTTCACGGCCATACGGTGAGCCAGATCGCCAACGGTAATGGTTTCCGGCACCAGCACTTCATGCACGATAGGCTCGGTCGGGGCCTGGAAAGCGTGGGCATTGTTGCCGCCCTTGTGCTTGCCACCCTTGCGCGATTTCCAGTCGTTGCTGGCATCGCCGCCGCGGGTTTTCAGGCCTTTACCTTTGCCACGGCCATCACTCCAGCCGTCCTTGCCACCCGGCTTCTTGTTACCGCCGCGCTTGTCGCCCGGACGATCCGCGCCCGGAGCGGGCGCGGCTGCCGGAGCAGGCGCACCCGGACGCGCCGGTGCACCGGCTGCCGGTCGCGAACCGGTAGAACCCGGACGAGCGGAACGGTTGGCATCGCGTGCACCCTGCTCACGCGGCTGTGCTGCGCCTTCAGCCGGCTGCATGCGCGGCTGGGTCGGCTTGGCCGAACGCGGCAGATCTTCCGCCTTGGCCGCCGCCGGTGCTGCAGCCGGTTTCGGCGCAGCAGCTTCCTGACGCGCCGCCAGACGGCGTGCTTCACGTTCCTGCTTTTCGCGCAGCAGTGCCTGCTGGCGAGCACGGAACTCGGCCTGACGAGCCTCTTCCGCAGCACGGGAGGCCATTTCGGCATCCGACAGGATGGAGGCCGGACGGCTCAGCGTCGGCTGTTTTACCGGCGCAACCGGCTCAACGGCCTTCGCTTCGACCTTGGCTTCCACAGCCTTGGCTTCTACCGGCTTCTCCACCTTGGCGGCAACCGGCTTGCTCTCCGCCGGCTTCGGTGCTTCCACCTTGGCGGGCTCGGCAACCACCACCGGCTCCGGCTTGCTTTCCGGCACCGGGGCAGCAGCCACTGCCACCGGGGCCACCGGCTCTACAGCGGCAACGGCAGCGGCCGGCTTCTGTACTTCGTCTTCCGGACGCACGAACACACGCTTCTTGCGGGTTTCCACCTTCACGGTGCTACCGGCAGCAGTATGGATTTCGCTGGTCTGCTTGCGAGTCAGGGTGATTTTGCCTTCGTCACGCGCACCATGAGAGGACTTCAAGTAGTCCAGCAGCTGTTTTTTGTCCTGCTCGGTGAGTGCGTCTTCCAGGCTGCGCTTGCTCACGCCGGCGTTGCTCAGTTGCTCCAGCAACCGTTCCGGGGACAAGCCCAGCTCGCTCGCAAACTGTTTTACATTCGTCAAAACCATGCGTATTCCTAATTCCTTCTAGCAATCGTCCATATGCGGCTGGTTAGTTAAACCAGTGTTCGCGCGCTTTCATGATCAAGGCGCGGGCCGCATCGGCTTCCATGCCGGTCATGTCGACCAAATCATCTACGGCGAGATCCGCCAGGTCGTCACGGGTGGTCACGCCGTTTTCGGCCAGTTTGCGCACAAGCTCGCTATCCAGACCTTCCATGCTCTTCAGGTCTTCGGATACATCCTCGACCTTTTCTTCCGAGGCAATGGCCAGGGTCAGGATGGCGTCACGCGCACGACTACGCAGCTCATTCACCAGAGCTTCGTCAAAACCTTCGATCTCCAGCATTTCGGAAATCGGCACATACGCCACTTCTTCCAGTGTGGCGAAGCCCTCTTGCACCAGCACGGCGGCGATATCCTCGTCCACACCCAGGTGCTGCATGAAGTGGTCACGCAGCTTGGCGTCTTCTTCCAGGTGTTTCTCTTCCGCCTCGGAGACGGTCAGGATGTTCAGGTTCCAGCCGGTCAGCTCGGCAGCGAGCTTCACGTTCTGGCCGCCACGGCCAATGGCCAGTGCCAGCTGCTCTTCCTCCACCACCACATCCATGGTGTGAGTGTCTTCATCCACCATGATGCGATTCACTTCGGCCGGGGACAGTGCGTTGATCACGAACTGTGCCGGATCCGGTGCCCACAGCACGATGTCGATACGCTCGCCGGCCAGTTCCTGGGTCACGGTCTGTACGCGGGAGCCGCGCACACCGATGCAGGTACCTTGCGGGTCCAGGCGCGGGTCATTGGACTTGACGGCCATCTTGGCGCGCATACCCGGGTCACGGGCTGCTTCCTTGATGTCCAGCATGCCGTCTTCGATCTCCGGCACTTCCTGCTCGAACAGCTTCACCAGGAAGTCGCGCGAGGTGCGCGAAAGGATCAGCTGCGGGCCACGGCCCAGACGATCGATGCGCAGCAGGCAGGCCTTGACGCGGTCACCCACGCGCAGGTTTTCCTTCGGGATCATCTGATCACGCGGCAGCACCGCTTCCAGCTTGCCGCACTCAACAATGGCATTGCCACGTTCGATGCGCTTGATGGTGCCGCTGATCAGGCTTTCACGGCGCTGCAGGAACTCGTTGAGCACCTGTTCGCGCTCAGCATCGCGGATCTTCTGCAGGATTACCTGCTTGGCAGCCTGCGCACCGATGCGGCCAAACTCCACCGCTTCCATCGGTTCTTCGATCACGCCACCCAGTTCGGCCCGCGGATCACGATCGCGGGCCTCTTCCAGGCTCAGTTCGCGGTCTTCGAACTCCAGCGCCTCGGCATCCACCACGGTCCAGCGACGGAAGCTCTGGTACTGGCCATTGTGACGGTCGATCTCTACGCGAACGTCGATTTCCTCATCGTTGAATTTTTTCTTGGTAGCCGAAGCCAGCGCCAGTTCCAGCGCAGAGAACACCACCTCACGGCCGACATTCTTTTCGCTCGCCAGCGCATCAACCAACAACAAAATCTCGCGACTCATTCAATCCTCCGAATTTCGTATTCTTTTTTATGCGGCCAACGTCCTGACGATCAGAACTCCGGCTCCAGCCGGGCCTTGTCGATATTCGACAGGGGAATGGCAACAGTGCGGCCGTCCACTTCCAGCGATACCACGCCTTCGGCGATACCGACGATCCGGCCCATGAAACGCTTCTGGTTGTCGATGGGCAGACGGGTACGGATCTTGGCCAGGCTGCCGCTGAAGCGAACGTAATCCGCTTCCTTTTTCAGCGGCCGGTCAAGACCGGGCGAGGACACTTCAAGGCGGTCGTAATCGACGTTCTCGACCATGAACAGGCGCGTCAGGTGATTGCTCACCGCCACGCAATCTTCCACGGTAATGCCGCCCGGCTTGTCCATGAACACGCGAAAACCGCCCCCAGGCGTCAATTCAAAATCCACAAGCTCATAGCCCATACCGGGCAGCGTGTTCTCGAGCAGCAAACGTACATCCATGGGCATCTATTCCAGAAATAAAAAATGGGCGAAACCCGCCCATCCCTAAAATGCCGCGATTATAAACCATTCTGCGGCAAAAGAAAACCGAGCCCCGGCCCCGCGCACGGGGCCAGCTTTGCACCGGCAGCGACATCGGGTAGAGTTGTCGCGCGCCAAGCAAACGGGCGTTTCATAAGAATTACCTATAGTAAGCCTGACTACCCTCCACACGCAGTTCGCCATAACAGAGAGGGTGGCGACAAATCCAACACGACGGAGAAGCCAAACGCCATGGAAAAGATCTGGCTCAAAAATTACCAGCCTGGCATTGCCCACGAGATCGACATCAACGAGTTCCAGTCGGTCACCGAAGTATTCGAACGCAGTGCGGCCAAGTTCCGTGACCGCCCGGCGCTGGCCTGCATGGACAAGGTGCTCAGCTACGGCGAGCTGGACAGCTTGTCCGCCCAGTTTGCCTCCTACCTGCAGCACACGCTCAAGCTGGCCAAAGGCGCCCGTGTCGCCATCATGATGCCCAACCTGCTGCAGTACCCGGTAGCCGTGTTCGGCATCCTGCGCGCCGGTGGCACCGTGGTGAACGTCAACCCGCTGTACACCCCGCGCGAGCTGGAGCACCAGCTGAAGGATGCCGGCGTCGACACCATCCTGATCCTGGAAAACTTCGCCAGCGTGCTGGAGCAGGTACTGCCGCGCACGCCGGTGAAGAACGTGATCATCGCCAGCATCGGCGACATGCTGGGCTTCCCCAAGGGACTGATCGTCAACTTCGTGGTGCGCAAGATCAAGAAAATGGTGCCGCCGTGGCACATCCCCGGCCACATCCGCTTCAACGACACCCTGAAGCTGGGCGCCGCCAGGCCGTACACCCCGGTTGCACTCGGCCATGACGATATCGCCTTCCTGCAGTACACCGGCGGCACCACCGGCGTGTCCAAGGGCGCGATGCTGACGCACAAGAACATCGTCGCCAACATGCTGCAGGCCGGCGAGTGGATCAAGCACGCCGTGCGCGAAGGCCAGGAAGTGATCGTCACCGCGCTGCCGCTGTACCATATCTTCTGCCTGACGGCCAACCTGATGGTGTTCACCGAGGTCGGCGCTCTCAGCGTGCTGATCACCAACCCGCGCGACATCCCAGGCTTCATCAAGGAACTGAAAAAGTACAAGGTTACCGCCATTACCGGCGTCAACACCCTGTTCAACGCCCTGCTCAACAACCCCGACTTCAAGAGCGTGGATTTCTCCAGCTGGCGCCTGGCGCTGGGTGGCGGCATGGCAGTGCAGAAGGCGGTGGCGGAAAAATGGAAGCAGATCACCGGCACCCCGCTGATCGAAGCCTACGGCCTGACCGAAACCAGCCCGGCCGCCTGCATCAACCCGCTGGACATGAAGGAATACAACGGCACCATCGGCCTGCCGATTCCGTCCACCGACATCGAAATCCGCGACAGCACCGGCCAGGCGCTGGGCATCGGCGAATCCGGCGAACTGTGCATCCGTGGCCCGCAGGTGATGAAAGGCTACTGGCAGCGCCCGGACGAAACCGCCAAGGTGATCGACAGCCAGGGCTTCCTCGCCACCGGCGACATGGCGATGCTGACACCCGAAGGCTACGTCAAGCTGGTGGACCGCAAGAAGGACATGATCCTGGTGTCCGGCTTCAACGTGTACCCGAACGAGATCGAAGACGTGGTGGCGCTACACCCGGGCGTGCTGGAAGTGGCCTGCATCGGCATTCCGGACGACAAGTCCGGCGAAGTGGTGAAAGTGTTCGTGGTGCGCAAGGACCCGTCGCTCAGCGAAAAGGACATCATCCACCACTGCCGCGAGAACCTCACCGGCTACAAGGTGCCAAAGTTCGTCGAGTTCCGCAGCGAGTTGCCCAAGACCAACGTCGGCAAGATCCTGCGCCGTGCGCTGCGCGACGCCGAAGTGAAAGCCTGACCGCCGCAAGCCTCAGCTAAAGCCCGCTTCGGCGGGCTTTTTTGCGCCCGCCCACCGCCGCATGCAAGCCGGCAGCGACCGCCGGGCAGGCAAAAAAAAAGCGGACCGAAGTCCGCGGAGAAGCCTTGAATGCCAGGAGTGTTTCAAGGAAAAGGTTGGCCGCAAGCGGCCGGCACGGCGGGCGGGGCAGCACCCTGTTGTCGCCGAGTACAAGCCACCCTGCCGCCATGCGAATAAAGACTTACTTCCAGGCAGCCGGCAGCTTGTAGCCGGCGTATTTCTGGGTCGCCCAGCCGCGGAAGTCCTTGGAGTTGTAGGCGGCGATCACGTCCTTGGCCCACGGTTTGGCCACGTCGCCAGCACGCATCGCGCCCCAGTTCACGTAGGCGTAGCTCTTCTCCTGGAACACGGCTTCGGTCAGCTTGATGCCGGAGCTGGTGGCGTAGTTGCCGTTGATCACCGCGAAGTCCACATCGTTGCGCGAACGCGGCAGTTGCGCGGCTTCCAGCGGCACGATCTTGATCTGCTTCACGTTCACGTCGATGTCACGCTCGGAAGCGGTCAGCGGGTTGATGCCCTTCTTCAGCTTGATCCAGCCCAGGTCGGCAAACATCACCAGCGCACGGGCAAAGTTGGACGGGTCGTTCGGGGCGGAAACAGTGCTGCCCGGCTTCACGTCTTTCAGTGCTTTCAGCTTGCCCGGATAGATGCCCAGCGGCGCAGTCGGCACCTGGAATACTTCCTTCAGGGACAGCTTGTGTTCCTTGGCAAAGTTGTCCAGGTACGGCTTGTGCTGGAACACGTTCACGTCCAGCGAGCCTTCCTGCAGCGCCAGGTTCGGGCGCACGTAGTCGGTGAATTCCACCAGCTTCACGCTGTAGCCCTGCTTTTCCAGGATCGGCTTGATCGACTGCTTCACCATGTCACCAAAGTCGCCCACGGTGGTACCGATGACGATTTCCTTCTTGGCCGGATCGGCAGCCTGCACGTTGGCCGCAATAGTCAGACCCAGGGCGGCAACCGCCAGCGATTTCAGTACAAAACGACGCATTATTAGCTCCTTGTGAGAGTGATCTCTTTGTAATGGGGCGCATCTACCCGCCCCGGTCGGGGTTAACGTTTATCCAGCCGCGCCGCCAGGCGGTTGCCGGCAAACTGGATGATCTGCACGATCACCACCAGCAGCAGCACCATTGCCACCATCACCTCGGTCTGGAAGCGGTAGTAGCCGTAGCGGATGGCCAGGTCGCCAATGCCGCCGCCGCCCACCACGCCGGCCACTGCCGAGTAGCTGAGGAAGCTGATGGTAAGAATGGTGAGGCTGGAAATCAGGCCGGCACGGGCCTCATTGATCAGCACCTTGCCGATGATCTGCGCCGGGCTGGCGCCCATGGCTTCGGCCGCCTCCACCACCCCGCGCGGAATCTCGCGCAGGGTCTGCTCCACCAGGCGGGCGAAGTACGGAATGGCGGCAAACGACAGCGGCACCGCAGCGGCCACCGGGCCGATGGTGGAACCCACCAGCACGCGGGTCAGCGGCACCAGCGACACCATCAGGATGATGAAGGGGAAGGAGCGCACCAGGTTCACCAGCCAGCCCAGCACACCGTTCACCGTGCGGTTGGCAAACAGCTGCCCCGGCTGCGACAGGTACAGCAACACGCCCAGCGGGCCACCCAGCAGGATGGCGGCAGACAGGCCGATGGCCAGCATCAGTCCGGTTTCCAGGCTGGCCTGCCAGATCTCCGGCGACATCTCCAGCACATTGCTCAGCGCCTGGGCGAAAGTCAGTTCTTCCATTTACGCCACCTCCAGCAGGGATTTGGCCAACGCGGAAGTCGCCGCCACGGTCTTGTTGTCCACCAGCAGGGTTTCCACCACTTCGCCGGCATCCAGCAGCGCGGCGCGATGGCAGATGGAGCGCACCACGTGCATCTCGTGGGTAACGATCACCACGGTGACGCCGAAGCGGCTGTTGATGTCCTGCAGGCAGTCGAGAATGGATTGCGTGGTCTTGGGGTCCAGCGCCGAGGTCGGCTCGTCGGCCAGGATCACGTGCGGACGCGGCGCCAGCGCGCGGGCGATGCCGACGCGCTGCTTCTGGCCGCCGGACAGCTGCGCCGGGTAATGGCCGGCACGGTCGGCCAGGCCGACGATGTCCAGGCATTCCGCCACGCGCTGCTCGATCTCGGCGCGGCTCCAGCCGGCGATCTCCAGCGGAAAGGCCACGTTGTCGGCCACGGTGCGGTTGGCCATCAGGTTGAACTGCTGGAACACCATGCCGATGTTCTGGCGGGCACGGCGCAGCTCGCGGGCGGACAGCGCGGTCAGAATCTGGCCGTCCACCACGACATCGCCGCTATCCGGGCGTTCCAGCAGGTTGATCAGGCGCAGCAGGGTGGATTTGCCGGCGCCGGAAAAACCGATCAGGCCGAAAATCTCGCCTTCCTTGATGTGGAGGGTGGTGTCGCGCACCGCGTCGAACCAGCCGCCGTCGGGGCGGCGGAAGCGCTTGTGCACATTCTTGAGGTGAATCATCCGGGACTCCAAAACAATAAAGCCCGCCGTTGGTGTGCTGGCGGGCTTTAAGCATGGAATCTTCGAATTCGAAAATCTGGCAGATCATCTGACATGACAATCTCCACGCTTTAGCAGTTTTACGCCCGCAAGCTGTATCAAATCGGCGTTAAATCAAGTAATTGATCACAATTGAACAGTATCTGTTCGTTTGTGTCAATCGCTGTAATGCACAAATAGTAGCCATATAACAGCCACGGGTAAAGTATCTGGCTTATAGAATTTTCTGCTATTTACATACTGTATACAGAATAAGCCTGCCAGCACGGCTTTGCGGCCAACGTTGCGCTGCCCGCGGCCACCCGCGCCGCCCGCGGCTCCTGTCACCCAGGCCCAGCCGGGCGATCCCAGCAAAAACGTTGGCCGCAAACCCGTTACGGTCTGCGGCCCGATTACCCGGCCCCTGCGCGCGGCCTGGCCGGCGCCACGGGGCAAGTGCTGCGCTCAGCGCGCGCCGAAATCCACGGTCAGCGCGCCCAGTGTGCCGAACTGCAGTGTTGCCGGTTCGCCCGGCTGCAGCGCCACCACCCCGGCATAGGAGCCGGTGATCACCGCCTGCCCCGGCAGCAGCCCCTCACCCTGCGCGCGCAGGTATTCCACCAGCCACAGCAGCGGCGCCAGCGGGTCGCCGGCCGGGTGCACGCCGTCCAGCACTTCGTCGCGCCCACCCTGCTGCACGCGGATGGCGAGCGTGCTCGCCGCTAGCGCCCGCGCCTTGTCCACCAGCGGCCCCAGCCACAGGCCCTGGTTGACCAGGCCGTCGGCCAGCGACTGCAGGAACGGCGGCTTGGGTTCGGCGTCGAAGCGGCTGTCGATCAGCTCCAGCGCCAGCCGCACGCCGCTGACCGCCGCCAGCACCTCGTCACGGCTATAGGGTTGGCCGCGCGCCGGCAGCCCGCTGGCAAACACGAAGGCCAGCTCCGGCTCGGTGCGCACCACGCCGTCGCGCACCCACACCGGGCACGGCGCGGCATCGCTTACCGTGCTGGCGAAGATCGGCGCCAGCACCACCCGGCCCTCGCCCGGCAGCCCGCACTTCCAGCCGCCGACGCCATTGCCCAGCAGCTCGCGCACGCCCTGCTGGATCGCCAGCGCCTCGTCCAGCGTCTGCGGGGCGGCATCGCCCTGCAGCAAGGGGCCGCATTCGCCGCTGAGGCGGCGGGCAGCGAGGGTGATGGCGGCGGAGCGGATGGCATCGGCGTGCATGGCGTGGATTCCGGTAACGAAGGGGAAAGCGGCTGTTCTACCGGCCATGATCCGGTTTGGCAAGGTTGGCCGCGGCATGCGGCCAACCTTGGGAAGGGATGCCGGCCCGCGCACGGTGCCGGCTACGGCGCATCATGCCGGCGGCGCTACCGTCTCGATGCGGTTGCGGCCGTGCTGCTTGGCGGCATACAGCTGCCGGTCCACCGCCTGGACAAAGTCGACGGCGCTGCTGCCGGCGGCGGGCTGCACCGTGCCCACGCCGATGCTCAGCGTCACCAGCTGAGCGTGCGGCGAGTGCGTGTGCGTGATGGCCAGCTTCTCCACCAGGCGCTGGCAGCGCGCGGCGACTTTCTGCGCGCCGGCGGCATCGGTCTCCGGCAGCACGATGACAAACTCCTCGCCGCCGTAGCGCGCCACCAGATCGCGCGGCCCGGTCAGCGCCAGCTGCAGCGTCTGCGCGATGTCGGTCAGGCATTTGTCGCCCTGGAGATGGCCGTACAGATCGTTGTATTGCTTGAAGAAATCGACATCGAACAGGATCAGCGACAGGGGCTGGCCGCCGTTGCGCGCGCCGTCCCACTCCCGCTCCAGGCAGGCGTCGAAGCGGCGGCGGTTGGCAATGCCGGTCAGGCCGTCCTTGAACGACAGCGCCTCCAGTTCCTTCTGCAGCGCCAGCAGCTTTTCCTCGGTCTTCTTGCGTTCGCTGATATCGAACATGAAGCCGATCAGCGACTCCACCTCGCCGGCGTCGTTGCGCACCACGTGCACCACATCGCGCATCCACACATAGCCGTTGTCCTTGGTCAGCGCGCGGTAGTCCGCCTCATGGTCGACGCCGGCCTGCGATTGCGCAATGCAGAAGTTGACCACGTAGTCGCGGTCGTCCGGGTGGATGCGCATCGCCCAGTCGTTGGCGCTGACCCAGCTGTCCTGGCGCCAGCCCAGCAATGGCTCGATCTGCGGGCCGATATAGGCAAACTGCATGCTGGCCCAGTCGATTTTCCAGGGGATGGCCCTGGTGGATTCCAGCAGGGTCTTGTAAACCGCGTTGTCGCTGCTTAATTCGCTCACGTCGGACATGCAGACGTCTCCCCGAGTAGAAGTTGCCGAGATGCGGCGTCAGCCGCGCGCAGGACAGTAGCCCAGCCGGCCAGCGCTGTCCATGGCCCGGCGCAACAGGCGCGCCCACCGCTTGGCGTGCACGGGGGTAGCGGCATAGCCGGCAGGCCGCGACGGCGAGCAGACCGTTGGGCGTCATTACGTCCGCCTGGGCAACGGCACGGCAGCCTTTGCGTCACCTGCCACGCGGCCATGGTGCACCAGCACCCAGCCAGATGCGGTGGCCGCAACAACGTTGGCCGCCATGTGTCAGCGGTGCGCAGGGGAACGCGCTGGCACTAGCCTTGCGGCCAACCTTGGACGGCCGCCACGCCCGGCAGCGGCTCAGTTGCGCGCATAGGACAGCGAGAATCTTTCCACCGCCTGATGGCCACTCAGCGCCAGCGAAATATCCGGCAAAACACTGCCGCGCTGCTTGCTGTGCGCCACGGCGACAAAGTGCCACTCCATCGTATCGCCATGGCACTTGATGGCCAGCGAGCCCCAGGCAATGCCGTAGCCCAGCTCGCGCATGGTAGTTTGCAGCGCCTCCCGTCGCGGCATGGCGCCGCTCTTGAAGGTAATGCTCACCGCCACCGCCTGGTGCGTGGGCAGCCACTGCTCCAGCCGCGACATCCACATCATGCAGATCACCGACAAACCAGTAAGTAGTATCGCCGAGGCATAGAAGCCCACTCCCACCAGCACGCCGATGGCGGACGAGGCCCAGATCGAGGCGGCGGTGGTCAGCCCGCTGATGTTGAGCCCGTCCTTCATGATCATGCCGGCGCCCAGAAAGCCGATGCCAGTGACGATGCCCTGGATCACCCGCGTCGGATCCGCCATGGCGACATTGGGCGCATGGCCGCCAAACCATAGCTCGGGAAAGCCGGCAATCGAGGTCAGCGCCGCTGCTGCCATGCACACCAGCCCATAAGTGCGCATCCCCGCGGCCCGGCCGTGATAAGTGCGCTCGTAACCGACGACCATACCCAGCGCCAGCGCGCCCAGCAGGTTCAGGAATACGATCAGATTGGTGGTGATCTGCTGTAGCGACCAGTAATCAGCAAGGTTCTGCCAGGAAACCATGTTCATATCGAACGTTAACCCTAAAAAAGTATGCGAGCCATGCCGCTAGCGGCGAACAAGATGGCGACCACTTGGTTGCACCGCGCTATTTGCAAAAAATTTAATCAAGACTTGTCATCGTTATGATAGAGCAGGAAGGCCGTACCAAACCGGCTGCACCTCAAACAACCCTGTGCCGCGACGGTGATGGCACACAACTACGACGAGCACGCCGGCGGCTGCCGCATCTTGCTGGCCAGCTGCGGCGGCACGGTATCGACCAGGAAATCGATGAAGGTGCGCACCGCCGGAATCAGGTGGCGGCGGCCGGTAAAGGCCAGGTGCAGAATGCCGTCCGGCGTGCTGTAGCCCGGCAGCACCCGCTGCAGGCGGCCGTCGGCCAGCGCGTCGTGGCACACCATCAGCGGCAGCAGCGCCACGCCGCTGCCGGCGATGGCCGCCTCGCGCAGCACCAGCAGGTCGTCGGACATCAGCCGCGGTTCGCTGATGTCCACCCGGTACAGCTGCCCCACTTCGTCCAGCAGCGGCCATTCGGCGCGGCCGTCCGGGCGGCTCATCACCAGTGCCGGCCAGCCGGCCAGCACCGCCGGCTGCTGCGGTACGCCCAGGGCGGCGATCAGTGCCGGGCTGGCCACCAGCGCGCTTTCGCTCGGCGACAACGGCCGCGCCACCACACTGGCGCTGTCGTCCAGCTTCTGCCGCACGCGCAGCGCCACGTCGATGCCGTCGTTGATCAGGTCGACGCGGCGGCCGGTCACCTCCAGCACGATGCGCACCTTCGGATAGCGCGCCATGAATTCCGGCAGCAGGTCGGACAGCAGCGACTTGGCCAGCAGCTCCGGACAGCTGACGCGCACCAGGCCGCGCGGCTCGGCGGTGTGGCGGGCGATGGTTTCCGCCGCCGCCTCGGCCTCGGCCAGCATCGCCTGGCAGTGCTGGTAGTACTGCGTGCCCAGCTCGGTCAGCGCCAGCCGCCGCGTGGTGCGCAGCAGCAGGCGCACGCCGAGGCGCGCCTCCAGCTCCGCCACCCGCCGCGACAAGCGCGACTTGGGGATGCCCAGCTGGCGGCTGGCGGCGTTGAAGCCGCCGTGCTCCACCACCTTGGCGAAGAACAGCAGGTCATTCAGGTCTTGCATGGCGATTATCCCACCAGTAGAACAATGAATCCGATTTTAGCCGTCTAGTGGCAAATTGGTAGCGGTTCTACAGTACACCCATCGCCGCAGTGCGCGGCACACTCACCCCAACGGAGCCGCACCATGAAAATCCTGCACATTGATTCCAGCATCCTCGCCGCCAACTCGGTATCCCGTGGCCTGACCCAGGCGCTGGTAGACACGCTGCAAGCCCGTCACGGCAAGACCGAAGTGATCCGCTACGATCTGGCACAGCAGGAGATTCCGCACCTGTCCGGCGAAATCCTCGGCGCCGCCTTTACCGACCAGGCCGACTGGAGCGAACTGCAGCGCCAGGAAGCCGCCCGCGGCGAACAGCTGATCGGCGAATTCCTGGGTGCCGAAATCCTGGTGATCGGCGCGCCGATGTACAACTTCTCCATCCCGTCGCAGCTGAAGGCCTGGATCGACCGCGTGGCCGTGGCCGGCCGCACCTTCAAGTACACCGAGAACGGCCCGGTAGGCCTGGCCGGCGGCAAGAAGGTGTACGTGGTGTCGTCCCGCGGCGGCGTGTACAGCAATGAACAGGGCCAGCTGATGGACTTCCAGGAAGACTACCTGAAGACCGTGCTGGGCTTCCTCGGCATCAGCGACGTGCAGTTCATCCGCGCCGAAGGCGTGGCGATGGGCGGCGACGCCCGCGAAGCGGCCCTCACCGCCGCCAAGGCCGCCATCGCCGCCGCCTGATGACGGCAACGCGGCGGGGTCCCCCCCCTGCCGCCGCTCTCTCCTCTGTCTGCTTGTGCCCCGCCCGTGCGGGGCATTTTTGTTGCCGGCGCCGCACCTTGCGTTGCGGCCAACCTTTGCCGCCGGCGGCGGTAATGACAACGCCCGCTGCCGGGGCAGCGGGCGTCATGGTGCGGGGCAAGGCGGTGCGCTAGGCCGGCTGATACTGGCGCCAGCCGTTGCGCCCCGCCGCCTTGGCCTGATACAGCGCCGCATCCGCCTGCTGCAGCAGGCTGTCCTCGCTATCCTGCCCGCCCTGCAGCACGGCGATGCCGGCGGAGAACGACAGACCGCGCAGCTCGCCGCCGGCGCAGCTCAGGCTGCTGCCACTGTAGGCCGTCTGCAGCGCGCGCAGCAGCGCCGCCACCTCGCCCGGCGTGCGCTGCGGCAGCACCAGGCAGAATTCCTCGCCGCCATAGCGGGCGACGATCTCCTCCGGCTGCAGCAGGCCGGTGAACAAGCCGGCAAACATTTTCAGCACCGCATCGCCGCTGGCGTGGCCATGCTGATCGTTGACGGCCTTGAAATGATCGAGATCGATCAGCACCACGCACAGCGCCTGGCCGCTGCGCTGCGCGCGCTGCAGCAGCTGCGGCAGGCGCTGGTGCAGATAGCGGCGGTTGTGCAGCCCGGTGAGCGGATCGCGGCTGGCCTGCTCGCGCAGCTGCGCCTGCAGCCGTTCCACCTCGCTCATGCGCACCGCCAACTCCAGGTTGAGCTGGTGCAAGGCATTACGCGCCACCTCCGCCTCGCCCTGGCGGCGCAGCGCCAGATCGCGCTCGTAGGCCACGCGCTCCGCCGCCAGCCGCAGCTGCAGCGTGCGCTGCATGAAGAAGCGGTAGCCGAGGAACACCAGCGCCAGCAGCAGCACCGACAGCACCCAGTACACCGACATCGCCGAATCGCGGTACAGCAGCGCGCGCTGCTGCCAGGCGCCGGAACTGTCGCCGCCCATGGTCATCACGCTGCGGTCGGCCAGCAGGAACGACAGCCACAAAAAGGCCAGCACCCCGCCCAGCGAGGTCAGCGCCACCAGCAATGCCCAGCGCTGCTGCAGCGGCGCCTTGCCGGCGGCCTGCGGCCAACGTTGCTGCCGCCAGCGCAGCAGCCACGGCGTCAGCAACAACAGCGGGCCGCAGGTGGTGATGCTTTGCAGGAAGTTGCCGGACCACCAGCCCTGCCACACCGCGAACGCGCCCATCGCCGACAGCTTGTTGCTATAGCTCCAGATGAACGAGCCGGTGGCGCTGGATACCGCGGAAATAAAACAGATGGTGACGAAGAACAGCAGCGACGCCAGCGACGACGGCACATAGCGCACGTGCACATGCTGGTACACCAGCGCCATCACCAGCAGCCCCAGCGGGTTGGCAAAGGCAAACAGCAGCGCCCAGTCGGGCGGCAGCCCGGACAGAAAGCCCACCAGCAGCGTGGACAGGTAGGCCAGGCTCGCCCCCCAGGCGTAGCCGAACCACAGCACCCACAGCGTGGCGATGGTCAGCGGCGGGTAGATGCTGATCACGAACGACAGCCCGCCGTAACTCACGCTATAGCCGTACCAGCCACCATACAGCTGCACCACGCCCAGCCACAGGCAGGCCGCCAGCGACAGCAGCCAGGCCAGCACCAGCGGCCAGCGGCTGCGGGATGGCGTTAACAACACCGAGAGGGGTAGCGGCTGGTAAAAACCGGGCGCCGCGGGCAGCACCCCGCCGACGGGCTGGCGACGACTCAAAGCTGAAGGCATGAGAAAAAGCAGTTTGATAAAAGCATGGCATCAATATACGAGTAGCTATTCCGGCGTGACAAGCTGGCGCGCTGCAAACGCCGGCCATGAGCCAATCAGGGGCAACGCGCACCAGTATGACACCTGCGTGGCCCGCCGTTCAATGCCTGCATCATTTCGGGGCAGAATCGAGATCGATACCAGCCGCTTTCCGCCGCCGCCACTGGCACGGGCCTTGCTGAACTGCTCATGACGATGAACAGCAGGAGACCGCGCCATGCATGCCCTGACCTTGCCCGAAGCGCACCACTATGACGAAATGCTGCTCGCCAGCGGCGGTATCCGCCCGCACTACCGTCACTTCGCCCGCTGGCTGCACTCGCAGTCGCCGCAGACCCTGGCGCGCAAGCGCGCCGAAGCCGACCTGATGTTCCACCGCGTCGGCATCACCTTCGCCGTGTACGGCGACGATTCCGGCGCCGAGCGGCTGATCCCGTTCGACAGCGTGCCGCGCATCATCCCCGCCAGCGACTGGCGCACGCTGGAAGCCGGCATGCGCCAGCGCGTCACCGCGCTGAACGCCTTTCTGCACGACATCTATCACGAGCAGCACATCGTCAAGGCCGGCATCATCCCGGCCGAGCAGGTGTTCTCCAACAGCCAGTACCAGCCGGCGATGCAGGGGCTGGACCTGCCGCACCGCATCTATGCGCACATCACCGGTGTGGATGTGATCCGCCACAACGACGGCAACTTCTACGTGCTGGAAGACAATCTGCGCGTGCCCTCCGGCGTGTCCTACATGCTGGAAAACCGCAAGATGATGATGCGGCTGTTCCCGGAGCTGTTCGCCAGCCACGCGGTGGCGCCGGTGCAGCACTACCCCACCCTGCTGCTGAACACCCTGCGCCACGCCAGCCTGGCGGAAAACCCCACCGTGGTGGTGCTCACCCCCGGCCACCACAACAGTGCTTACTTCGAGCACGCCTTCCTGGCGCAGCAGATGGGGGTGG
Organism: Vogesella facilis; assembly: GCF_042648525.1. Taxonomy (NCBI): domain Bacteria; kingdom Pseudomonadati; phylum Pseudomonadota; class Betaproteobacteria; order Neisseriales; family Chromobacteriaceae; genus Vogesella; species Vogesella facilis. The sequence continues at coordinate 287,732 of NZ_JBHRXN010000031.1, read as the reverse complement.
AGCTGGTGGAAGGCCAGGACCTGTTCGTGAAGCACAACCGCGTCTACATGCGCACCACCGCCGGCCACAAGCAGGTGGACGTGATCTATCGCCGCATCGACGACGCCTTCCTCGACCCGCTGGCCTTCCGCGCCGACAGCATGCTGGGCGTGCCGGGACTGCTGTCGGTGTACCGCAGCGGCGGGGTGATCCTGGCCAATGCCATCGGTACCGGCGTAGCCGACGACAAATCCATCTATCCCTATGTGCCGGACATGATCCGCTTCTACCTGAGCGAGGAGCCGCTGCTGCAGAACGTGCCCACCTGGATGTGCCGCCGCCCAGCCGAGCTGGAGCACGTGCTGGCCAACCTGGCCGAGCTGGTGGTGAAGGAAGTCCACGGCGCCGGCGGCTACGGCATGCTGATCGGCCCGGCCGCCAGCAGCGCCGAGATCGAGGACTTCCGCCAGCGCATCCTCGCCGACCCGGCCAACTACATCGCGCAACCGACGCTGTGCCTGTCGTCCTGCCCCACCTTCGTCGAGGCCGGCATCGCGCCGCGCCACATCGACCTGCGCCCCTTCGTACTGTCCGGCCGCGACATCAGCATGGTGGCCGGCGGGTTGACACGGGTGGCGCTGAAAGAAGGCTCGCTGGTGGTGAATTCGTCGCAGGGCGGCGGCACCAAGGACACCTGGATACTGGAGGACTGAGCATGATGCTGTCGCGCACCGCTTCGCAATTATTCTGGATGAGCCGCTACATGGAACGCGCCGAGAATCTGGCGCGCCTGCTGGATGTCACCCACAGCCTGTCGCTGCTGCCGCAGTCCCGCGGCGGCGCCGACATCGCCGCCGCGCTGGCCACCACCGGCGCGCTGGACGCCTGCCGCGCGCGCCACCCGGCGCTGGCGCCCGGCGACGTGCTGCACTTCATGACCTTCGATGCGGCCAACCCCGCCAGCATCATCAGCTGCCTGAAATACGCCCGTGAAAACGCCCACGCCGTGCGCGGCAAGATCACCGGCGAGATGTGGGAAAGCATCAACGCCAGCTGGCTGGAGGCGCGGCAGATGGCCAGCGAGGGCCGCCCGCTGGCCGGCTTCTTCGACTGGGTGAAGGAGCGCTCGCACCTGTTCCGCGGCACCACCTACGGCACCATCCAGCGCAACGACGCCTTTTCCTTCATTCGTCTCGGCACCTTTCTGGAGCGCGCCGACAACACCGCGCGCTTGATCGACGTGAAATCGCACCTGGTAGGCCACGAGCTGGACGACAGCGCCGCCGACTTCTACCTGTGGGGCGCGCTGCTGCGCTCGCTGGGCGCCTTCGAGGCCTACCACGAGCTGTACCGCGACAGCCTCAGCGCGCGGCGGGTGGCCGAGCTGTTGATCCTGCGCCCGGACGTGCCACGCTCGCTGCGCGCCTGCGTCGACGAAATCGCCGAGCTGCTGCCGCGCATCCAGGGCGACACCGGCCACCGCGCCAAAAGGTTGGCCGCCACGCTGCATGCCGAGCTCAGCTACGACCAGATCGACAGCATTCTCGCCGGCGGGCTGCACGCCTACCTGACGCAATTCCTCAGCCAGATACACGCATTGGGCGCCGCCGTGCACGGCGCCTACCTGGAGGCAGCATGAGCGAACTGATCATCCGCGAGGCCACACCGCACGACGCGGCGGCCATTTGCGACATCTACAACCCGTATATCGAGTACACCACCATCTCGTTCGAGGAAAAACCGGTCAGCGTCAGCGACATGGCCGAGCGCATCGCCAGCGTGCAGGCACAGGGCCTGCCGTGGCTGGTGGCGGAAACCGAGGACGGCGACATGTTCGGCTACGCCTACGCCAGCCGCTGGCGCGCGCGCAGTGCCTACCGCCACGCGGTGGAAGCCAGCATCTACCTGCGCCAGGCCACCGTCGGCCAGGGCCTGGGCAAGCTGCTGTACCGTGAGCTGCTGCAACGGCTGGGCGCACTGGGCCTGCACACCGTGATCGGCGGCGTAGCGCAGCCCAACCCGGCCAGCGACGCGCTGCACCGCGCGCTGGGATTCAAGCAGGTGGCCAACTTCGAACAGGTTGGCCGCAAATTCGGCCGCTGGCTGGACGTGGCCTACTGGCAACTGGCGCTGGCCAGCTGATCAAGGAGAGGCAGCATGCAACTGACCATTTCGCACGAAACCGTGTACCGCTACGACGACACCGTCCGTCACAGCACCCAGTACCTGCGGCTGACACCGCCGCCCAGCGGCCACCAGCGCATCATCAGCTGGCAGCTGGAGCTGCCGGTGGCGGCCAGCGAAAGCACCGACGCCTACGGCAACATCCTGCACGTGCTCACCCTGGACACGCCGCACAGCGAGATCCGCCTGCGCGCCCACGGCGTGGTGGAAACCTGCGACGACTGGACCGACGAGGCCGAGGCGCTGCCACCGCCGGTGTTCCTGCGCGCCAGCCGCCTCACCGAGGCCGACGACGCCATCCGCGCGCTGGCGGCCAGCCACGCCGCCGCCATTGCGGCCAACCCTGAGGAGGGTCTCGTCGCGCTGATGCAGGCGGTGGCCGACGCCATGCCCTACACCGGCGGGGTGACCGACGCCGACACCAGCGCCAGCGCGGCACTGGCGCTGGGCGCCGGCGTGTGCCAGGACCACAGCCACGTATTCATCGCCGCCTGCCGCAGCCTGGGGCTGCCGGCGCGCTACGTCAGCGGCTACCTGCTGAGCGAGCGCGACACCCACGTCGCCAGCCATGCCTGGGCCGAGGTGCACGCCGGCGGCCGCTGGCTGGGCTTCGACATCAGCAACCGCCGCCGCCCGGACCGCCACCACCTGAAACTGGCGGTGGGGTTGGACTACACCGACGCCAGCCCGGTGCGCGGCGTGCGCCGTGGCGGCGGCGGCGAGGCGCTGCAGGCGCATGCGCGGGTAACGGAGGCGGACCAGCAATGACTTACTGCGTCGGCATGGTGCTGGACGAGGGGCTGATCTTCGCCTCCGACTCGCGCACCAACGCGGGGGTGGACCACGTGGCCACCTTCCGCAAGATGAACGTGATCGCGGTGGCTGGCGAGCGGCAGATCGTGCTGCTCAACGCCGGCAACCTGGCCACCACCCAGAGCGTGGTGAGCCTGCTGAAAAGCCGGCTCAGCCACGATGCGGCCAACCTGTACACCGTGCAGAGCCTGTACCAGGCGGCGGAGCTGGTGGGGCAAACGGTGCGCGAGGTGATCGCCCGCGACGGCGACGGCCAGACCCAGTCGCAGGGCGTGGACTACGGCTGCAGCTTCCTGGTGGGCGGGCAGATCAGGGGCGAGGCGCCGCGGCTGTTCCAGGTCTACCCGCAGGGCAATTTCATCGAGGCCACGCCGGACACGCCCTATCTGCAGATCGGCGAGGCCAAGTACGGCAAGCCGATTCTCGACCGGGTGATCCGCCACGACACGCCGCTGGCGCAGGCGATCAAGTGCACGCTGATCTCCTTCGATTCCACCATCCGCTCCAACCTGTCGGTGGGGCTGCCCATCGATCTGTTGTGGCAGCAGCGCGACGACTTCGATTTCGCGCCGCGCCACCGCGTCACCGAGGACGACCCCTACTTCCTGGCGCTGCGCCAGGGCTGGGGCGAGGGCCTGCGCCAGGTGTTCGGCCAGCTGCCGGACGCGCTGTGGTTCAAGGACGGCGATGGCGGCTAGGCGCCGTCCGCCGGCAGCGGCCCCAGATAGCGGGCAATGTCGACGCTGTCGATCTGCGCCGGCTGCAGATAGCGCTCGGCGTACTGCAGGTAGACGCCGGAGGTGAGGAACAGGTCGAACAGCAGCGGGTCGATGTGGCGCCGCCGCTTGAAGCCGCTGAGGATGTCGATGGCCTCGGACAGCGTCTTGGCCGGCTTGTACGGCCGGTCGGAGGCGGTCAGCGCCTCGAAGATATCGGCAATGGCCATGATGCGCGCCGGCACCGACAGCTGCTGTTCGCCCAGCCCGCGCGGATAGCCGGTGCCGGCCAGGGTTTCGTGGTGGGTGCCGGCGTACTCCGGCACCCGCTGCAGGTATTTGGGCAGCGGCATCTGCTCCAGCATCACGATGGTCTGGATGATGTGCTCGTTGATCTTGAAGCGCTCCTCCTCGGTCAGCGTGCCGCGGCTGACGCTGAGGTTGTACAGCTCGCCCTGGTTGTACAGGTATTGCGGCACGCTGAGCTTGAAGCCGTAGCGCGCATCGAAGGCCTTGCTGGGCGGGCGTTCGAACAGGTGCTGCGACTTGTCGGCCAGCAGCGGCTCCGCGGCCGGCAGCGGCGACGGCGGCTGCGCGGCGCAGCGCAGCTGCTCTTCCGCCGACAGCCCGAGGCGGTCGTCGAAATGCCGCATCCAGGTTTGCGCGGCGATGCGCTGCAGCCGCGCCACCCGCTCCGGCGCCATGAACTCGCCGCCCTGGTTGCACTCGGCCACGAAGGCAAAGTCGTCCTGCAGCTCGGCCTCGCGCGCCGCCAGGCGGGCATCGGCGTCGGACGGCCGCTCGCCGTACAGGTAGATCGCCTGCCAGCGCTGCAGCCGCGCATCGCGCAGCAGCACCTCGAAGCGGGTGCGGATCTCGTGCAGGCGGTTGTAGATGGTTTCCAGCTTGGTGGCCTTGTCCACCACGTATTCCGGGGTGGTGACCTTGCCGCAGTCGTGCAGCCAGGCGCCGATGCGGAATTCGCGCCACTCGTCGTCGCTGTGGAAGTTGAATTCGGCCAGCGGCCCTTGCGTCTCCGCGCACGCCGCCTGCGCCAGCAGGATGGCCAGCTCCGGCACCCGCTCGCAGTGGCCGCCGGTGTACGGGCTCTTGGTGTCGATGGCACCGGCGATGATCTTGATCATCGCGTCCATCAGCTGCTTCTGCGCCTCCACCAGGTTCTGGTTTTCGATCGCCACCGCCGCCTGCGCCGCCAGCGCCTCCATGAACGGCAGCAGTTTGGGCTCGAACGGAATCAGCGCCCGGCTGTAGGTATCGCGCGCGTCGAACAGCAGCACCACGCCGATGATGTCGTGCTCGCTGAGCCGCATCGGCACCGCCAGCGTGGCATGCGGGTGGATGCCGACGCCGGCCAGCAGCTGCCGGGTGTTGGCCGCAAACTGCCGCGGGTCGGTGGCCAGGTCGTCGATGAACAGCGACTGCCCGCGGCCGACCACTTCGCCGGGCAGCGTGCGGCTGTCGGCCAGGCCGGTGTCGTGCAGCGCCAGCTCCACCGCCGGCAGCGGCGCCGAGTAGGTGTGCAGGGTGAACTGCAGGGTGTTGTGGCTGCTTCGGAGCAGCACGGCGGCGCCGTCGCAGTAGGTGATTTCGCAGGCGGCGTCCAGCGTGGTGCGCAGCAGCGCCACCCGCTGCTGCAGCTTGCCCTGCGCGATGCCGCTTTCCACCAGGCTGGCCAGTTTCAGGCGGGCGTCGGCCAGGCTGGCGATCATATTGCTGATGATCAGCGTGCTCATCACCAGCGCAAAGGCAATGCTGACGCTGACGGCATCGAACAGCAGGCCGGCAAAGTGGAACAGCGCCAGGCCGATGCCGGCCAGCAGCAGCGCCAGCAGCACGATCAGCGCAAACGCCCACTGCGGCCGCAGTTTGATCCGCCGCACCAGCGCGTGCTCCTCGCGCGGCAGGTGCCACAGCAGCAGGCTGCCCAGCAGCCAGCCCAGCGCGATTTCCACCCAGATGAACCACCACGGCCGCTGCAGGAAGTCGCCGTCATACAGCGCCTCCATCAGCTGCGCCTGGATCTCGGTGCCCGGCACCAGCTCCTGCAGCGCGGTGTAGCGCATGTCGTTGAGGCCGGAGCCGGTCAGCCCGACGATGACCAGCTTGCCGCGCAGCATCGCCGCATCCACCCGCCCCTGCAGCACGTCCACCGCCGACACGTAGCGCGCCATGCCGGCCGCCAGCCGCGCGTAGTGCAGGTAGATTTCGCCATTGCCCAGCGTGGGCACGGTGAGATCGGCCACCTGCAGCGCGGCCACGCCATGCGCGCCGCTGTGCACGCGGATGCGGGCGGCGCCGCTGCCCACGCGGAACATCTCCAGCGCCATCGACGGCACCAGCTGCTCGCCGACGCTGGCCAGCAGCGACAGCCGGCGCACGCCGCCGCTCTGCGCCTCCAGGCTCAGCAGCGCCTGCCCCTGCCCGGCCGCCTGCAGCTGCGGCAGGCTGGCCAGCACATGCGGATAGTGGCGCACGAAGGGCCGCGGGTCGGCGCCCTGCACCTGCAGCGGCACGCTGCGCAGGCCCTCGCTGGTGGTGTAGGCGCGGAAGTCGAAACCGGCGACGCCCAACACCGCCGGCGCCTGCCGCAATGCCTGCGCCAGCAGCACGTCGTTGCTGGGCAAGGCGCGCAGCGCACTGCCCAGCGCCTGGTACCCGGCCGGCAGCCGTGCGGCCAGCTGCGCCGGCGAGCTTTGGTCCGCTTCCGGCATGTAGATGTCCAGCCCCAGCGCCGCCGGCTGCCCGGCATTGATGCTGCGCACCAGTGCGGCCAGGCTGTCGCGCGGCCACGGCCACTGTCCCAGCTGTTTCAGGCTTTTTTCATCGATGGCGACGATGGTCACCGGCTGGCTGTGCCGCTGCCGCGGCAGCAGCGTCTGGTAGCTGTCGAACAGCCAGCCGCGCGCGCTCGCCAGCGGCGAACCGAGCACGGCGATCGCCTGCAGCAACGGCGCCGGCAGCCGCTGCTGCCAGCTGGCCGGCAACTCGGTGCCCAGCTGCAGCAGCAATACCGTGACCAGCAGCAAGGCGGCCACAGGTTGGCCGCGTGAGCCGAGCAACCAGCGCTGCAGCCAGCCCTGCGATTGTCTGATGCCAGCAAGCATGATCGACCCGCCCTGTCATGCGGTAGGAAAAGGAAGCTCGGCGGCGCGCAGGCCGCCGGCCCGGCTCAGCGCACCGACACCTCGACCCGGCGGTTGCGCGGCTCGTCCACGTCGTCGGCGGTGGGCAGCAGCAGCTCGCGCTCGCCGCGGCCGGTTACTTCCAGCGACTTCGGCTGCACCCCCAGCTGGGCGAGCAGCTCGGCGATCAGCTGCGCCCGCTGCAGCGACAGCGCCTCGTTGTCCTCCGCGCTGCCCACGCTGTCGGTGTGGCCGATCACCAGGATCTCCGGCACCGGCCGGCTGGCGACATCCTGCCGCAGTGCGGCCAACGTGCTCTGCGATTCCGCCGTCAGCTCGTTGCTGCCGCTGTTGAAGTACAGCAGGTAGCTGGCCGGGCGCCTGGGCTGCGCCTGCAGCAGCGCGCCGTAGCGCTCGGCCACGCTGGCGGCGCTTTCGCTGCCGGTCTGCACGCGGCCGTCCTGCTGCACCGCGGCGCTCTGGTAGGCGTGCGAGATTTCCTGCGCGCCCTGCGGCGTGCTGATCACCACCTTCCCCACGGCGCCGTCCGGGCCGGGCAGCAGCACCACCTTGTCTGGCGCCGGCTGATGCAGCAGGGCGGCCAGGCCGATGGCAATGACGACGATGGCTGCATCCATGGCTTAATCCCCCCGCTCTTCGGCTTCGATGATGAACTCGGTGCCGCGCACGCCCAGCGTCATGGTGGAAGTCTTGAACTGCACCGCTTCGGGCGAGTGCTTGACGATGGCGCCGGAAATGGCGGACAGCCGGCCCTTCTTGAGGGTGGTCTGCATGGCGCCGGTCTGGGTCTTGTTATCGAAGCTGAACTTGTCCAGCCGCAGCACCGACGCGGCCCCGGCGGAGAGGATGGTCTGGTCGCGCATCACGATGCCCACCGCGCTGGCGGCGCCGGTCTGCACCACGTCTGCCTCCAGCAGCTCAAAGCCGGGTACCGGCTGCAGCGTGGCGGCGCCACGCATCACCTGCACCTGGCCGCTCACCGTCTTGATGGTGCCGATGGCCACCGGCTCCGCCTGCGCCAGCTGCCCCAGCAGCAGGCACAGCCCGCACAGACCGTTGCGCACCCGCTGCGCTTGCTGTGGCTGTCTTGGTGTTGTCTGCCTCATCCTGCCCCCCTTGCCAAATGGCCCCGAACCCGCCTCCGCGGGCGGCAGCTGTGCCGCGCCCGTCGCCTCTCCTCAGTTTATGCGGCGATATTGATAAATCATCATTTAAATGTGCCCGCGGATATTCCATAGCAAAAACGGCCAACCGTTGCCGGTTGGCCGTTGCGATGGCAGACCCCGCCCGATGCGTAGCGAAGCGGTGTGCAGGTGAAACCGGGCAGCGGCAGCGCGCTGCCACTCTTGCGGCCAACCTTTGCGGCTCGGCCGCAAGAGCGGGCGATGACGGCAGGCTTACACCCGGCCAGTCGCCAGATCCACCTCGTGCAGCGCCACCACGCGGGTGCGGTGGCGCCACTTGTAGCCCAGCCACAGCGCCAGGAACAGCGGAATGCCGATATAGGTGGCAGACAGCCCCATCCAGTCGATGTGCTCGCCGCTGAAGGCGCCGTAGTTCTGCCCCAGCATCACCACCATGCAGATGCCGAACGCCAGCAGCGGCCCCAGCGGGAACCAGCGCGCGCGGTACGGCAGCGCGTGCAGCTCGCCGCCCTGGTGCAGGTAGGCGCGGCGGAAGCGCAGGTGGCACACCGCAATGCCCAGCCAGGCGATGAAGCCGGTCATGCCGGAGGCGTTGAGCAGCCACAGGTACACGCCCTTCTCGTCCACCAGCGAGGTGAGGAAGCACAGCGAGGCCACCACGGTGGTGGCGATCAGCGCGCGGCGCGGCACGCCGCCGGAGGACAGCTGGCCCAGCCAGCGCGGCGCCATGCCGTTCAGCGCCATGTTGTGCAGCATGCGGGTGGAGGCATACAGCCCGGAGTTGCCGGCCGACAGGATGGAGGTCAGGATCACCGTGTTCATCAGGCCGGCGGCCAGCGCGAAGCCGGCGCGCTGGAACACCAGCGTGAACGGGCTGGCGCCGACGTCTTCCATACCGGTCTTCAGCAGCGACGGATCGTTGTACGGCAGGATCAGGCCGATGATCAGGATCGCCAGCACGTAGAACATCAGGATGCGCCAGAACACCTGCTTCACCGCGCGCGGGATGGTGGTGGCCGGGTCGGCGGATTCGCCGGCGGCTACGCCGATCAGCTCGGTGCCCATGAAGGAGAAGCCCACCACCATGGCGGCGGAGATGAACGCCGACAGGCCGCCGACAAACGGCGCGTCGCCGGTTTCGAACACCGCCAGCCCCGGCTCGAACGCCGCCGGGCGGTCGCCGTGCATGATGCCGAAGATCATCAGCGTGCCGGTGACGATGAAGGCGATGATGGTGATGACCTTCAGCAGCGAGAACCAGTATTCCGACTCGCCGAAGCCCTTCACCGAGATGTAGTTGAACAGGAACACGATGCCGAGAAAGGCCGCGCTCCACACCAGGCCCGGCACGCCCGGGAACCAGTAGCCCATGATGATGGCCGCTGCGGCCAACTCTACCGCCACGGTTACTGCCCAGCTGAACCAGTAGTTCCAGCCCAGCGCAAAACCGAAGGCCGGGTCGACGAAGCGCGAGCCGTACACCTGGAACGAACCGGACACCGGCAGGTAGGCCGCCATTTCGCCCAGGCTGGTCATCAGGAAGTACACCATCAGCCCGATCAGGCCGTAGGCCAGCAGCGCGGTGCCGGGACCGGCGCTGGCGACGGTGGCGCCGGAGGCTAGGAACAGACCGGTGCCGATGGAACCGCCGATGGCGATCATCGACAGATGCCGTGCTTTCAGCTCCCGCCGCAGCCCGTTTTCACCGTAAGAGGTGTTCATTTATTGTTCTCCATGTGTGTGCTCTATCACCACCCTTTTGCAGGGTGCGTCACCTTGGCGATATCCGCCGCGAATGTCGATACGAAAAAGCGACAAGGAGTTACAGCCTGCCGGTTCCGGCGCGGTTTTCAGCCAACCAGCAAGTTCATTGGCATTTTTGGCCGGCAAATTATGCAATCGGCAGCGCGCGGCCATAAAAAAAGCCACCCCGGGTGGGGGTGGCGGAAACACAAGCTCCTTGGGAGAGTCGCGTGAGGTTTACTTCATGGTCGGCATGGCGAACTCGGCGCCGGCGCGGATGCCGGTCGGCCAGCGGGTAGTCACCGCCTTCATGCGGGTGTAGAAGCGCACGCCTTCCGGGCCATGCATGTGATGGTCGCCGAACAGCGAGGCTTTCCAGCCGCCAAAGCTGTGGAACGCCATCGGCACCGGCAGCGGCACGTTGACGCCCACCATGCCCACCTGGATACGGTGGGTGAACTCGCGGGCGGCGTCGCCGTCGCGGGTGAAGATGGCGGTGCCGTTGCCGAAGGCATGGGCGTTGATCATTTCCACCGCCGCGGCAAAGCTGTCCACGCGCACGATGCCCAGCACCGGGCCGAAGATTTCTTCCTGGTAGATGGTCATGTCGGTGGTGACGTTGTCGAACAGGCAGCCGCCAAGGAAGAAGCCGTCCTCGCAGCCCGGCACGCTCAGGCCGCGGCCGTCCACCACCAGGCTGGCGCCCTCTTCCACGCCGCGCGCCACGTAGCCGCTGACCTTGTCGAAGTGGGTGCGGGTCACCAGCGGCCCCATCTCGGACTTGGGATCATCGCCCGGGCCGACCTTCAGCGTCTTCAGGCGTTCGGCCAGCTTGGCCACCAGCTTGTCGGCCACGTCGCCCACCGCCACCGCAATCGAGATCGCCATGCAGCGCTCGCCGGCCGAGCCGTAGGCGGCGCCCATCAGCGCGTCCACGGTCTGCTCCAGGTCGGCGTCCGGCATCACCACCATGTGGTTCTTGGCGCCGCCCAGTGCCTGCACGCGCTTGCCGTGGCGGGCGCCGGTCTCGTAGATGTACTGCGCAATCGGGGTGGAGCCGACGAAGCTCACCGCCTGCACGTCCGGGTGGGTCAGCAGGCCGTCCACCGCCAGCTTGTCGCCCTGCAGCACGTTGAACACGCCGTCCGGCAGGCCGGCCTCCTGCAGCAGCTCGGCGATGAACAGCGCGGCGGACGGGTCGCGTTCCGACGGCTTGAGAATGAAGGTGTTGCCGCAGGCAATCGCCACCGGGAACATCCACATCGGCACCATGGCCGGGAAGTTGAACGGGGTGATGCCGGCCACCACGCCCAGCGACTGGCGCATGGTCCAGGCGTCGATGCCGCGGCCAACCTGCTCGGTGTACTCGCCCTTCAGCAGTTGCGGAATGCCGCAGGCGAACTCCACCACTTCCAGGCCGCGGGTCACTTCGCCCAGCGCATCGGCGTGCACCTTGCCGTGCTCGCTGCTGATCAGTGCCGCCAGCTCGTCCTGGCGCGCTTCCAGCAGCATCTTGAACTTGAACATGATGCGGGCGCGGCGCAGCGGCGCGGTATCGCTCCAGGCCGGAAAGGCGGCCTTGGCGGCGGCCACCACGGCGTTGACGTCGGCCTGCTCGGCCAGTACCACGTCGGCCTGGATCTTGCCGCTGGCCGGGTTGAAGACCGGGCTGCTGCGGGTGCCGCTGCCGGCGCTGTGCTGGCCGTTGATGTAGTGGGAAATGATGCGGTTCATGTGCGTCGTCCTCTGCTGGCGGGCAATGCTCTGCCCCGGCAGCCCGCGCGCGGGTCTGCCTGTGGTCGTGTTCTGGGGTCGTGGGGGTTCGGTTACGGCTTGGCGATGATCCACTCGTGTGCCGGGTCGTTCTTGAAGCACCATTCGCGCTTCGGCCCGGCCATCACGTTGAGGTAGTAGGACTCGTAGCCGTAGGGCACGGACACCGGGTGGTAGCCTTCCGGCACCATCACCACATCGTGGTCCTCCACCGCCATCGATTGGTCGATGCGGCGGTCGTCGGTGTACACGCGCTGGAAGGCAAAGCCCTGCGCCGGGTTCAGCCGGTGGTAGTAGGTTTCTTCCAGCACGCTTTCTTCCGGCAGCGCGTCGCGGTCGTGCTTGTGCGGCGGGTAGCTGGAAGAGTGGCCGGACGGGGTGCGCACTTCCACCACCAGCAGGCCGTCGGCAGCCTCGGTCTGCGGCAGGATGTCGGTGACGTAGCGGGTGTTGGCATCCTTGCCGCGCACGCTGCGCTGCATACTGTCCGGGGTGATCAGCCGCGCCGGGAAGCTGCCGGCCGACGGCGCCGAGCAGAACGCCACTTCGGCGGCGCTCTCGGCGGTCACTTCCACCGCCACGCCCGGCGGCGCGTACACCGCGTACGGCGCCATGTCGTCGAACACGCTTTGGCGCTCGCCCAGGTGCGTCCACTGCTGCTCGCCCACCTTGACGCTGGCCTTGCCGGCCAGAATCACCACACAGCACTCGCGGCCCGGCTGCTGCCACACTTCGCGTTCCTGTGCGGCCAACTTGACGGCGCGAAAACCGACATGGGTCCAGCCCGCCGACGCCGGGGTCACGTCCACCAGCGGCTTGCCGACCTGATCGGCCTTAACCAGCAAATTCATGCCTTCTCTCCTCAGGACAGGCCGGCAACCAGCCCGGACAGGGTGTTAAAGCCTTTTTGCGCGTATTCGTAGCTCGGGGCGATGGTCGGATCCTGCTCCGCTTCCACCACCAGCCAGCCCTGGTAGCCGTGCTGTGCCAGCCGCGCCAGGATCGGGCCGAACTGGATGTCGCCGTCGCCCGGCACGGTAAAGGCGCCGTTGAGCACCGACTGCAGGAAGCTCCAGTTGCCGTTGCGCGCGCGGCGGGTCACTTCGGCGCGCACGTCCTTGCAGTGCACGTGCACCACGCGGTCGATGTGCTTGTTCAGCTCGGTGAGCGGGTCGCCGCCGGCAAAGAACATGTGACCGGCATCGAACAGCAGGCCCACTTCCGGCCCGGTCAGCGCCATCAGCTTGTCCACGTCGGACGGATGCTCGACGTAGGCGCCCATGTGGTGGTGGTAGGCCAGCTTGATGCCGCACGACTGCAGATGACGGCCGAAGCCGTTGAGCTTGGCGGCGTACTGCTGCCAGGCTTCGTCGCTGGTAAAGGTTGGCCGCTTGTACAGCGGGGTATCGATCTGGCCCTGAATGGAGCCGGCCACCTCGCCGTACACCATCACCTGGCAGCCGCTCCCCACCAGCAGACGCAGATGGTTTTCCACACTGGCGATTTCCTCTTCCAGCGAACGCTCGGCCAGCTGGCCGGAATACCAGCCGGACACGCACTCCACCCCGTACGGCGCCAGCACCGCCTTCAGCGCCGCGGCTTCCCGCGGAAACTTGTTGCCCAGCTCGAAGCCCTGATAACCGATCTCGCTGCCTTCGCGCAGGATGGTGTCCAGCGTGGTTTCACCGCCCAGCGACGGCAGGTCATCGTTGCACCAGGAAATCGGGTTGATGCCGATCTTTACCTTGAAAGTGGAAGTCATAGTGTTGTCCGTCTCTTGTTTATGCTGTGAAGAAGCAGGGCTGCGGCGCGGGCGCTTACAGGCTCTGACGACGCTGCGCCTGCCAGATGTCGATCAGGGTTTCAAAGTTGTGACGGGCGGCGGCGATCAGGCCGGCATCGTCGATCTCGCCAGCCAGCCAGCGCTGCGACGGTTCCTGGAACAGCGTGCGGCCAACCATGAAGCCACGGCAGCTGCGGCTGTTGCGTGCCTGCTCGAAGCCCTTGCGCAGCTCGCTTACCGGCGCGTTCAGCCCCAGCAGCACCACGCCGCGGCAGTACGGATCACGCTGTTCCAGCAGCTGGTCGACCTGCTCCCATTGCTCGGCGCTCATCGATTCCAGCTTCCACCATTCCGGGTAGATGCCCAGGTTGTAGAAGCGCTTCAGCGCGCGCAGCACGGTGTCAGGCTGTTGCGGCAGCTTCTTGGACGGAATCACCTCCAGCAGCAGCTCGTGGCCGCTCATGCGCGCCATTTCGTACACCGCGCGCACCTGTGCTTCCTGCTCCAGGCGGTTGCCGACTTCGTCGTCCGGGTGGTATTGCACCAGGCACTTGATGATGTGTTCCTGCGGCCAGATTTCCAGGCGGGCGGCCAGCGCGCGGCCGTGGTCGAACTCCAGCGGGTTGGAACCCGGCAGCTCGATCGGGCGGCCGATCCACCAGCCGCGGCCGGTGGCGGCATACATCGCGTCCTCGCCGTAGCGATCGTCCACCAGGATGCCGACACGGCCCTGCAGGCCATTGGCTTGTTCGGTCTGCGCCACCGCCTGTACCAGCAGTTCCTTCAGGTGGGTGATGCGGCTTTCTGCCACGCCGTTCTTGCGTGCCAGCTCAAAGAACTGGTTGCGATGGTCGAAGGCGAACACGCACAGATTGTCCCAGTGCGGGCGCTTGACGCTGACGCGATGCAGGCGGGTGAGCGTGGCATCCTCGCCCGGACGCAGCGGCGTTACCGCCAGGCCGAGGAAGTAGTCCAGCTCGGCCTGGGTCGGCATCGCCACCGAGCAGCCGTGGCGCGATACCACCAGCGCACCGCAGGCATTCGCGGTGCGGCAGGCGTCGGCGTAGTCGCCGCCGCGCAGCCATACCGACAGGAAGCCGGACAGGAAGGCATCGCCGGCGCCCAGCACGTTCATTACTTCTACCTGCGCGCCCTGCACGGTGAAGGCGTCGTCGATGTCGGCCGGTACCGCGCCGTCGATCACCGCGCAGCCCAGCGGACCGCGCTTGACCACCAGCACCGCCTGCGGCGCCAGCTGGCGCACTACCTGCAGGCAGTCCAGCAGCGCCGGCTTGCCGCCGGCAATCTGGAATTCTTCTTCGGTACCCACGATCAGGTCGAACAGCGGCAGCACCGACTGCAGATGGCTGCTGACGGCATCGTCGGCAATGAAACGCTGCTCGCCGTCGCCACGGCCGGTCAGGCCCCACAGTACCGGGCGGTAGTCGATGTCCAGCACGGTGCGCACATTGTGCTGGCGGGCAAAACCCAGCGCCTTGCGGCTGGCGGCGTTGACCTTGGCGGTGGACAGGTGGGTGCCGGTGATCAGCAGGCTCTTGCTGCTGGCGATGAAGGCTTCGTCGATGTCGTCCTCGCACAGCGCCATGTCGGCACAGTTCTCGCGGTAGAACAGCAGCGGAAAGGTGTCGCGGTCCTTGATGCCCAGCAGCACCATGCCGGTCAGGCGCTCGGCATCGGTCTGTACCTGGCTGACATCGCACCCTTCCTTCTGCAGCGCATCCAGCAGGAAGCGCCCCATCTGCTCGTCGCCGACGCGGGACAGCATCGCCGACTTCAGCCCCAGACGCGCGGTGCCGAAGGCGATGTTGGCGGAGGAACCGCCGAGGTACTTGGCAAAGCTGCTCGCATCTTCCAGACGTGCCCCCAGCTGGCGGGCGTACAGATCCACCGCCAGGCGGCCCAGGCAGATCACGTCGAAGCTACGGTCGGGAGCAAAGGTTGTCTGGTTTTGCATGATGTCCATTCCGTTGGTTGCAGATGGCCAGAACGCTTGCCGCGCCGTGTTGCGCGGCGGTGGGAGCAACTGGCTACCGTGTTGAAACAAGATTACTGCTGCCGGAACAGTAATGCAAATTTTTTTTCGTATTTATTTTCTACTGGAAATTTATTTCTGGAATTTTTTTTTCGATGTGCCGTGTTTCGTTTTAAGATGTAAGCGTCAACCTACAAGGCGAAAACAACAATGAGCAATGAAATGACCGCCGACCAGCTGATGCAGCGTATTTCCGAGGAATACGAAGGGCTGAGCAAGCAACTAAAGATCATCGCCAAATACATAGAAGAGCACCGCCAGACGCTGGTGCTGGAACGCATCACCGACATCGCCCAGGCGTGCGAGGTACAGCCGTCGGCCATCGTGCGCTTTGCGCAGCGCTTCGGCTTTTCCGGCTTTTCCGACATGCAGGCGCTGTTCCGCGAGGCCTTCGTGCCGACGCAGGCCAACGTCAACAGCTACCAGAAGCGCATCCGCAACGTGATCGCCAGCCACAATGCGCCGCTGAGCAACACCGAGCTGACGCAGAACTTCCTCTCCGCCTGTCAGCAGGGGCTGGACGAGCTGTCGCAAGCGCTGGAGCCGGCCGCCATCGATGCGGCGGTGGAGCTGTTGCACAGGGCCGACAACATCTACGTGGTGGGCGTGCGCCGCATGTTCCCGATCGCCTCCTATATCTGCTACGCGCTGCAGCACACACAGAAGCGCGTACACCTGATCTCCGGCCTCGGCGGCATGTACCACGACCAGGTGCGCAGCATCCGCGAGGGCGACCTGATGATCGCCATCAGCTTCCAGCCCTACGGCCGCGAAACCCGCTACTGCGCGCGCGTGGCGGCGCAGAACAAGGCCGACCTGCTGGTGATTACCGACAGCAAGATGAGCCCGCTGGCGCGCAACGCGCACACCATCCTCACCGTCAAGGAAGGCACCGCCTTTGCCTTCCGCTCGATGAGCAGCACCATCAGCCTGTGCCAGGCGCTGTTCATTGCCCTGTCTTACCGCATGGAGCTGGTGATTGAAGAGACGCGGGACGCGGGGGCTTACGACGACTGAGCAGCAAGGCGGACAGCACCAGCGCCGCGCCCAGCCATTGCTGCGGCGCGAAGCCGGTGCCGAACCACCAGGCGGCCAACAGCGCGGTCCACACCGGCTCCAGCAGCAGAATGAACGCCGAGCGCGCCACCGGCATCCGCCCCTGCCCCCAGCCCTGCAGCACAAAGCGTAGACAGGTGGCCAGCAACACGCTGGCCGCCAGCCAGCCCCAGCTGTGCCGCAGCGATACCTGCTGCCACGATTCCAGCAGCCCACTGCCCGCCAGACACCACAGCGCCGCCACCAGCTGCTGCAGCGCGGTGGCCGGCAGCACCGGCAAGCGTGCCATGTCGCGACTGTTCACCACCAGATAGCTCGCCAGCCCCAGCGCCGAGGCCAGCAGCAGCCAGTCGGCGTGATGCACCGAGCCGTCGCCGCGCAGCGACATGCTGGCCATGCCCAGCCCGGCCAGCGCCATCGCCCCCCACGCCGCGCGCGACAGCGGTGCCGCCAACAGCAGGCGGGCGACGAACGGCGCCAGCACCACCCCCATGCTGCTGATGAACGCCGCCACCCCCAGATTGCTGCTCAGATTCAGCCCGCAGATCCAGAACATCATCGCGATGCCCAGCACGCTGCCGCCGCGCGCGCAGCAGCGCAGGCCGTCCGCCGGCAGCACCGCGCCCTGCCAGCGCGCCAGTGCCAGCAGCAGGCTGCCGCTGAGCGCAAAGCGCAAGCCCATGAACAGCAGCGGCGGCATCGCCAGCAGCACCTGCTTGGAAAACAGCCAGCCGGCCGCCGCCAGCAAGGTCACCAGCAACAACACCGCGTCGGCCGCCAGCGCGGCCCGCGGTGGGCGAAAATCCAGCATCAACATCCCCACGAGAAACGACTGCAGCCCGGCGAACCGGGCTGCGCACAAAAAGGTTGGCCGCATCTGCGGCCAACCTGGTATCGGACTGCTTAGCTGCGACGGTTGCGCTGGCGATACTGGTCGGCCACCACCGCCACCACGATGATCACCCCCTTCACGATCTCCTGGTAGTAGGCATCGATACGCAGGAAGGTGAAGCCGGAGGTTACCACCCCGAGGATCAGCACGCCGATCACGGTGCCGGTGATCTTGCCGAGGCCGCCATTGAGCGAGGTGCCGCCGATCACCGCCGCGGCGATCGCGTCCAGCTCGTACATCATGCCCATGCCGGCCTGACCGGACACGGCGCGGGCGGAAGTCACCACCCCGGCCAGGCCAGACAGCAGACCGGCTACCGCGTACACCACCACCAGGTGCTTGTTGACGTTGATGCCGGACACGCGGGCGGCGGAGCGGTTGGCGCCGATGGCGTAGGTGTATTTACCGTAGCGGGTGTAGCTCAGCACGATGTGGAACAGTGCCGCCACGCCCAGGAAGATCAGCACCGGGGTGATGCCGCTACCGATTTCGGCGTAGCTGTCGGACAGCATGCTGATCGGTTCGCCTTCGGTGTACCACTTGGCCACGCCGCGGGCGGTCACCATCACCCCCAGGGTGGCGATGAACGGCGGGATGGCGGTCTTGGCGATCACGAAGCCATTGAGCAGGCCACATGCCAGCCCCACCAGCAGGCCGCACACCAAGGGCACCACCATCGGCAGGTCGGTCAGCGACGGGAACACCGCGCGGCCGAACTCGGAGGTCTGCGCCAGGCTGGCCGACACCATGGCGGTGAGTGCCACCACCGAGCCGGAGGACAGGTCGATACCGCCCATGATGATGATCTGGGTGACGCCGACGGCGATGATGCCGATCACCGACACCTGCAGGATCATCACCAGCAGCCGTTCCTTGTTGGCAAGGAAGCTCTGCCCGACCAGGAACCAGCCCAGGATTTCGAAGATTGCCGCCACCCCGAGCAGCACCGCAAAGATGCGCGCCTCGGCCGGCAGCCGGAATTTAGCCAACGACAGGCCGCCCGGCTTGCCAATCTGTCCAGTGTTGCTGATTGCCATGATTTCGTCCTCCTGTGTGTTCTCTGACGCCCGTTATGAGTCAGGTTCGGGCGCTTGTCTCTGTATTGCCCGACGGTCAGTGTGCCGCCAGTTGCATGATGCTGACCTGGTCCGCCTCGCTGCGGTCCAAGATGCCGGTCACCCGGCCTTCGTGCATCACCATGACGCGGTCGCTCATGCCCAGCACTTCCGGCAATTCCGACGAGATCATGATGACGGCCACGCCCTGCCCGGCCAGTTTGGAGATCAGGCGGTGGATTTCCGCCTTGGCGCCCACGTCGATGCCGCGGGTCGGCTCGTCTAGGATCAGGATGCGCGGGTTGGTCAGCAGCCAGCGGCCGATCAGCACTTTCTGCTGGTTGCCGCCGGACAGGTTCTCCACCCGCTCGTACAGCCCCGGCGCCTTCACCCGCAGCGTGGCGGACATCTCTTCGCACAGCGCGGTAATGCCCTGCTGGCGCACAAAGCCGGCAGTCATGTGTTCGTCGTTCAGCACCGCGATCTGCATGTTTTCCAGGATGCTGAGGTTGAGGAAACAGCCGGTGTCCTTGCGGTCTTCGGTGAGGAAGGCCATGCCGTGGTCCATCGCCACCTGGGGCGAACTCACCCGGATGTCGCGGCCAAAGATATTGATGCTGCCGCTGCTGGCGGGGGTGACGCCGAACAGGGTCTCGGCCACATTGCTGCGACCGGAGCCGATCAGGCCGGCCACGCCGAGAATCTCGCCGCGGCGCAGTTCGAAGCTCACGTCGTGGAACACGCCGTCCAGCGTCAGCTTGTTCACCGCCAGCACCACGTCGCCGATTTCCGCCGCTTCCTTGGGGAACATGTCGGTGACTTCGCGGCCAACCATCATGCGGATGATCTCGTCGCGGTCCAGGCGTTCGGTCTGCATGCAGCCGATGTAGCGGCCATCGCGGAACACCGTCACTTCGTCGGCGATTTCCGACAGCTCGTTCATCTTGTGGGTGATGTAGATGATGCCCTTGCCCTGTTCGCGCAGCGATTTGATGATGCGGAACAGATGGGCCACTTCATGCTCGGTCAGCGCCGAGGTCGGCTCGTCCATGATCAGCACTTCGGAGTCGTAGGACACCGCCTTGGCGATTTCCACCATCTGGCGGGCGGAGATGCTCAGGTCGCGAATCAGGCTGTCGGCCTCGACATCGATGGACAAGCGCTGCAGCAGCTCCTGGGTCATGCGGTTCATGCGGCCGTGGTCGATCAGGCCCAGGCGGTTCAGCGGTTCGCGGCGGATCCAGATATTCTCGGCCACCGTCATGTACGGCATCAGGTTCAGTTCCTGATGGATCATGGCGATGCCTTTTTCCAGCGCATCCAGCGGCGAGGTCAGCGCCACATCCTGGCCATTGAGGCGGAACACGCCCTTGTCCGGCGGCTGCACGCCGGCCAGGATCTTCATCAGCGTGGACTTGCCGGCGCCGTTTTCACCCATCAGCGCGTGCACGGTACCGCGGCGCAGACAGAACGAAGCATCGTCCAGTGCCACAACCCCCGGGAATTCCTTACGCACGCCCTTCACTTCGATCAGTGGTACAGGCTGCGGTCTACCCTGGGCGGCGGCCTCAGCCTGGACCGCGGCAAGCTTTTCGGGAGCTAAGCTCAGCATGGCTTGTATTCCTTTTGCTTGCCGGACACGGGGTGGGCCGCGTCCGGCAGGACAGTCGGTGACGCTTAGTTGCGTGCTTCGTAGTTCTTCAGGTTCGCCGGGGTAACCAGCTCGAACGGGATATTGTTCATCGCCGGTACTTTCTCGCCACGCGCCAGTTTCAGCGCTGTGTCGATGGCGCCGCGACCCTGGCCGGCGGCATTCTGGAACACGGTCACTTTCAGCTCGCCGGCCTTCATCGCGGTCAGCGCATCGCGGGTGGCATCCACGCCGGCCACAATGGTGCCGTTCAGGCGCTTGGCGGCTTTCAGCGCCTGGATCGCGCCCAGCGCCATTTCGTCGTTGTTGGATACCACGGCGTCAAATTTCACGCCGGCGCTCAGCCAGTTCATCATCAGGTCGCGGCCTTCGGTGCGCGACCACTTGGCGGTCTGCTTCTCCACGATCTTGATGCCCTTGCATGCCGGGGTGGCGATCACGTCTTCCACGTCCTTGGTGCGCTGGCGCGCGGCCTGGTTGGACAGGTCGCCCATCATCACCACGATGTTGCCCTTGCCGTTCATCAGGCGGCACACCTCTTTCATCTGCTGGGTGCCGGAATCAATCTCGTTGGAACCGACGAACGCCACCTTGGCCGGCAGTACGCGGTCGGCCGGCAGGCGGTTCACATACACCAGCGGAATGCCCGCCGCCGACACCATCTTGGTGATCTTCGGCGTCACTTCGGTATCCACCACGTTCACCACGATGGCGTCCACTTTCTGGGCAATGAAGTTCTGTACCTGGGAGATCTGACGACCGATGTCGTTCTGCGCATCCTCGAACTGCACGCTGACGTCCTTCTGCGTGCCGGCGTGGGACTTCATGCCATTGCGCAGTACGGTCAGGAAGTTGTCGTCGAAGGCCGACATGGTTACGCCGATCTTGGCGGCGGAGGCCGGCATGGCGGCGGCGGCCAGGGACATGAACACAAGGGAACCAGCAAACTTGGTGATGCGTTTCATCGGTGTCTCTCCTTATTTGATTTGGTCGGGCTCGCCGTCTCCACCGCCAGCGCGGTAGCGGGGCCAGGCCCGCGACAAGTCCGTGTCACTAAGATAAGAGTTCGCGCCGACAATTGCAAATAAAATTTCACTAATTTTTTTAAGTAGAAATTTATTTCCATGAACGCACGTTTGAAGGTTGGCCGCAGCCGGTAAAACCGCCGGCAGAGGCAGTGAATACAGCCAGTTAGCGCACTGGCATCGATACCGCTCAGCACCGCACAACCGCCGCCTCCGGTGCCGCCCGGTGCAGAAATGCAACGCCGCCAGCCGGCCGCCATCGCCCGGCGCCGCGCCGCGCGCAAGCAAAACGGGCTGCCGGTTTCCCGACAGCCCGTTGCGGCCAAGCTGCGCTGCGCGTTACCAGCGCTGGCGACGCTGCGCCTCGTCGGCGCGGGCGCGCGCCTCGCGCACCTCCAGCCGTTCCGACACCTCGGGAATGCCCACCTGCCACCAGCTGCCGCCTTCCGGCGTGCACTGCGGGCCATCCACCTGCATGCTGATCAGGTAGCTCTTCTTCGACGCGCGCGCACGCTGCATCGCCTCGGCAAACTCGGCCACGCTGCGCACCGTTTCCGCCTCCGCCCCCAGCGAGCGAGCGTTGAGTTCGAAGTCGATGGCCGGCGCGCCGTCCGGCCCGGTCAGGCAGTGCTCGTACATATTGTTGAACTGCGCGCCGCCGCAGGCCTGCTGCAGCCGGTTGATGCAGGCATAGCCGGCGTTGTCCAGCAGCACCACGATGATCTTCTGCCCCAGCATCACCGAGGTGGCCAGCTCGTTGTTCAGCATCATGTAGCTGCCGTCGCCCACCATCACGATCACCTCGCGCTCGGGCTGCGCCATCTTGGCGCCCAGGCCGCCGGCCAC
The DNA here is from genome assembly GCF_042648525.1 of Vogesella facilis. Classification (NCBI taxonomy): domain Bacteria; kingdom Pseudomonadati; phylum Pseudomonadota; class Betaproteobacteria; order Neisseriales; family Chromobacteriaceae; genus Vogesella; species Vogesella facilis. The sequence continues at coordinate 265,854 of NZ_JBHRXN010000031.1, read as the reverse complement.
TTCGTAGCCCATGCAGGAGTAGCCGTACTCCATGTGGTAGCCGCCGGGGCGGCTGGTGCGCCACAGCTTGTGCAGCTCGGCCGGCAGCGTGCCGGCGGCGCACAGCACGATATCGTTGGCCGCAGAATCGGCCGCCGACGCCTGCACCGCGCCGATGGCCTCGGCATAGGTCGGCAGCGCCGCGCGCGAGCTGACCACGATCTCCGCCAGCTGGCGGCGCCAGCCGTCGCACAGCTTGCGTGACTGCGCCTCCCAGCCGGCATCGGCACGCCAGTCGCCCAGCGCGGCGGACAGCGCGTCCAGCCCGGCGGCGGCATCGGCCTGCATGCTGCTGCCACCCCACTTGATGGCATCGAAGGTGTTGACGTTGATCGACAGCAGCTTGGCCTGCGCATACAGCGCGTGCGAGCCGGTGGTGAAATCCTGCAGCCGGGTGCCCACCGCCAGCACCGCGTCGGCGTCCTGCGCCAGCGCGTTGGCCGCCGGCGTACCGGTGACGCCTACCGAGCCGGCCAGCAGCGGGTTGTCCCACGCCAGCGCGCCCTTGCCGCCCTGGCTCTCGCCCACCGGAATGCCGTGCTTGGCGACGAAGCGGTTCAGCGCCTCCACCCCGCCCTGGCTGTACAGCACACCGCCGCCGGAAACGATCATCGGCTTCTTGGCGGCTTTCAGCTGTGCCGCCAGGGTGGCCACCTCGATCTGCTCGGCCGGCGGCTGGCGGAAGCGCACGGTGCGCTCGTCGAAGAAGCTTTCCGGCCAGTCGAAGGCTACCGCCTGCACGTCCTGCGGCAGCGCCAGCGTCACCGGGCCGCACAGCGCCGGGTCGGTCAGGTAGGTGATGGCGCGCGGCAGCGCGGTCAGCAGCTGTTCCGGCACCACGATGCGGTCGAAATAGCGCGACACCGGGCGCAGGCAGTCCACCGCCGACACGCCGCCATCGTGGAAGTCTTCCACCTGCTGCAGCACCGGGTCCGGCGCGCGGGTAATGAAGATGTCGCCCGGCAGCAGCAGCAGCGGTAGGCGGTTGACGTGGGCGGTGGCGGCGGCGGTCACCAGGTTGGTGCAGCCGGGGCCGATCGAGGTGCTCACCGCCATCATGCGGCGGCGGAAGTGCGCCTTGGCGTAGGCGGTAGCGGCCAGCGCCATGCCCTGCTCGTTGTGCGCACGGAAGGTGGGCAGCTTGTCGCGCATCGCGTACAGCGCCTCGCCGAGGCCGGCCACGTTACCGTGGCCGAAGATCGCCCATACCCCGCCAAAAAGCTGCTCGCGCGTACCGTCCGCGGCCTGCACATACTGCGCGGCCAGATAGCGCACCAGCGCCTGGGCCACCGTCAAGCGTACTGTCTTCACCGTTTGTCTCCTTGTCCATGCGGCCTGCCGTGGGCCGTTACTCCGCCGTCAGCGGGCGGCTACCTGCTCACGATATAGGAACGGCGTCTTTTTGCAAATTATTTTCTTAATTTTAAATTGATAGAAATTAATTTCGCAACGCTCGCCACGCCGCTGCCACCGCCCGCCTCAGCCCAGGTACGGCTGCGGCCCCATATTTTCGGCAAAATACAGCCGGAACTCGCCGCCGTGGCCGGCCGCCGTCTGCGCCGGCGCCATCTCCAGCGCCGCCAGCACGTGCTGCAGCGCGCGGATCGCCTGGGTGTCCGGGTCCTGGTCGATCACCACGTCCAGCAGCCCCTGCTGCAGATACTGGCGGTGATCGTCCGACAGCTCGTGCGTCACCCAGCACACCTTGTCCAGCGCGTAGCGCCGCAGCGCCGCCTCGATGCCGGGCGAACCGGCCCCGGTATTGTAGATGCCGGCGATCACCTCGCCGCGCTGGAAGGCGTGGCTCACCGCGCGGTAGCACTTGTCGGCGTCGTCGTGCGTTTCGCTGACCTCCACATCGCACAGCAGCTGCGGAAACTGCTGCTGCAACACCTCGCGGCAGCCGCTGCTGCGCTCGATATGGCCAAGGTAGTCGCGGCGGCTGGACAGCAGCAGCACGCGGCCAACCTTGCGGCACAGCCGCCCCAGCAGGTAGCCGGCGCTGCGGCCGGCGGCGTGGTTGTCGATGCCGACATAGCCTGCGCCAGCCACCTCGCCCACCCGCGTCACCACCATGGCGATGTGCTCGCCGCGCGCGCGCGCCTGCTGCAGCGCGGCGCGCACCGCCGGCGTGTCCGGCGCCGCCACGATCAGCGCCTGGCGCGGATAGCGGCGCGGGCCGATGGCGCGCAGCAGCGCCGCCTCGTCCTGGTCCGGCGTCCACACCCGGTGCACCACCAGCCGCTTGTCCAGCATCGCCACCCCGCGCTGCAGCGCCAGGCCCAGACGCTGGAAGAACGGCGTGCGGTTGTCCGGCAGCACGATGTCGATATGGATCAGCCCGTGCCGCGTCTCCGGCAGCAGCCGCGGCACCGCCAGCTGGCGCGCCGCCTCCACCACCTGTGCCCGCGCCCTGGCCGACACGCTGCCACGCTCGTTCAGCACCCGGTCGACGGTGGCGACGCTGACGCCGGCCAGCGCGGCGATCTCGACGAAGCGCGCGGTTTTCTTGCGGCGGGTAGGACTGTCCATCTGTGGCTCCGTAACGGTGAAAGCTGGCCCGCAGCAGTGCGGCAGCGCCGGCAGCATCCCGCCGCGCTGAGCGGCAGCCTAACCCCATTTTGACGATTTATCGTCAAAATGGAAGCTGATCTTCTCTCGTCAACGCCCTAGATTGAGCGCACACCAGCAGCCGACACAGGCTGCGGCCAACATAACAACCGGAGGAGATCAGCATGAAAATCGCACTCGACCCCTATATGCACCGCCACCTGGCACTGCCCGAACTGGTACGCAAGACCGCCGAGCTGGGCTACGACCAGATCGAGCTGTCGCCGCGCGCCGACTTTCTCGACTGGTGGGTGATGCCGCGCGCCCACGCCGCGCGCATCGCCGAGTTCAAGCGCGCGCTGCGCGAGCACGGCGTTGGCCTGGCCACCCTGCAGCCGATGTACCGCTGGGCCAGCCCGTTCGAGGACGAGCGGCAGTGGGCGATGAAGTGCTGGAAGAAAGCCATCGAGGTAGCGGTAGAAATGGACTGCCGGCTGATGATCTCCGAATTCGGCCGTGGCGCCTCGCCGGAGCGCTCGGTTGGCCAGGGCGCCGGCGCCAATACCCGCGAAATGTGCGAGGCCGCCTGGTGGCGCTCGATGGAAGAACTGGTGCCGATCCTGGAGCGTGAAGACATCACGCTGTCGGTGGAGCCGCACCCGGAAGACTGGGTGGAAACGCTGGCCCCGGCGCTGGACATCGTGCGTGTGCTCGGTTCCAAGCACGTCAAACTGTCCTACATCGCGCCGCACACCTTCTACTACGGCGACGACATGGCCGCCATGCTGCGCGAAGCGGCGCCGGTGCTGGCCCACGTGCGGGTGGCCGACACCTTCAACCACAAGGCCAGCTCGCAGCTGCGCTACATCGTCAACCCGCCGGGCTCCAGCCACATCCGCGTGCACCAGCACCTGGACATCGGCCAGGGCGAGATCGACTGGGAACTGTTCTTCGCCACCCTGGCCGAGGTCGGCTTCGACGGCGTGCTGTCGTCCTGCGTGTTTGCCTGGGAGGAGCGCGCCGACGAGTCGTCGCGCTTCATGCGCAGCGAGATCCAGCGCTACCTCGATAAATACACCCGTTAACACCAGCCACAGCTTTCCAGCCTCCCCGCGCACGACACGGAGCAGGCAGCGCTTCGCCCAAAAACCAGAAGGAGACATCAACCATGAGCCGCATCGACTTTGCCATCAACCGCATCAGCGCCCCGCGCCTGTCGTTCCACGACTACCTGAGCATGTGCCAGCGCCTGGGGGTCAACACCATTGAGATCCGCAACGACCTGAACGGCGTGGAGATCAGCGACGGCACCAGCCCGGCCGCCATCCGCGAGGCGGCACAGGCAGCCAATATCCGCATCCGCTCCATCAACGCGCTGTACCCGTTCGATGTGTTCGATGCCGACCTGCAGGCCCGCGCGGTGAAGCTGGCCGCCTACGCCCGCGACTGCGGCGCCGAGGCGCTGGTGATGTGCCCACTGAACAGCTGGGAAGACCAGCGCAACGCCAGCGAGCGCTACCGCGATCTGGTACACGCGCTGAAACAGCTGCGCCCGATTCTGGACGACCACGGCATCAGCGGCCTAGTGGAGCCGCTGGGCTTCGAGGAGTGCTCGCTGCGGCGCAAGTCCGACGCGGTGAAGGCGATTTTCGATGCCGCCGGCGAGCGCCACTACCAGCTGGTGCACGACACCTTCCACCACCACCTGTCCGGCGAAGACATTTTCTACCCCGAGCTGACCGGTCTGGTGCACATCTCCGGCGTGGAGTCGAAAGAGCTGGCGGAAAACCAGATGCGCGACGGCCACCGCGTGCTGGTGGGCGATGCCGACCGCCTGGGCAATCTGCGCCAGCTGGCCATCCTGCTTGAGCGCGGCTACGACGGCGTGGTGTCGTTCGAGCCGTTTGCCGCCGAGATCATGGAAGCCAGCGACAGCGAAGCGCTGCTGCGCAGCAGCATGGACTACATCCGCCACTCGCTGGGCTGAGCCGAGCAATACCCCCACAAGGTTGGCCGCAAGCCATGCGGCCAACCTTGACCCGACAGCAACAACATAGAGAGAACAGATCATGACCCTGCAAATCGGCGTAATCGGCACCGGTGCCATCGGCCAGGACCACATCCGCAGAATCACCCAGGCGCTGTCCGGCGCCCGCGTGGTGGCGGTGAACGACATCAACCCGCAACAGGCGCGCGACACCGTGGCGCGCTACCAGCTGGACGCCATCGTGCATACCGATGCGCACACCCTGGTGGCCGACCCGGCGGTACAGGCGCTGCTGGTTACCTCCTGGGGCCCGACTCACGAAGAGTTCGTGCTGGCCGCCATCGCCAAGGGCAAGCCAGTGTTCTGCGAGAAGCCGCTGGCGGTGACCGCCGAAGGCTGCCGCCGCATCGTCGATGCCGAGATCGCCCACGGCAAGCGGCTGGTGCAGGTCGGCTTCATGCGCCCGTACGACGCCGGCTACCGCGCGCTGAAAGAGGTGATCACCAGCGGCAGCATCGGCGCGCCGCTGATGCTGCACTGCGCGCACCGCAACCCGACGGTGGGCGACAGCTACACCACGCCGATGGCGATTACCGACACCGTGATCCACGAGCTGGACGTGCTGCGCTGGCTGCTGGACGACGATTACGTGTCCGCGCAGGTGGTGTTCCCGCGCAAGAGCAGCCACGCCAGTTCGCACCTGGCCGACCCGCAGATCGTGCTACTGGAAACCACCCGCGGCGTGCGCATCGACGTGGAAATCTTCGTCAACTGCCAGTACGGCTACGACATCCAGTGCGCGGTGGTGGGTGAAAGCGGCATTGCCAACCTGCCGGAGCCGGCCAGCGTGCTGCTGCGCAGCAATGCGCGGCTGGGCACCGCCATCCTCACCGACTGGAAGCAGCGCTTCATCGACGCCTACGACGTGGAGCTGCAAGGCTTCATCAACGGCGTGCGCGACGGCGCGCTGACCGGCCCGTCGGCGTGGGACGGCTACGCGGCCGCCGTGGCCGCCGATGCCTGCGTCAAGGCGCAGGAAACGCGTCAGGTGGAAGCCATCAGCCTGGGCGCGCGTCCGGCGTTCTATCCGCGCTAAGGCGTAGACACCGCGTCAGCGCGCCCTGCTACTTTACTGTCAGCGTAGCGGGGCTGCTGACGCGGTTGTTGCGGCGGCGGCACAGCCGAATTAATCAAAAAATTTTCTAGCTGTTTTGTATTTGAGAAATTAATTTCTAATCTTATACTGCGTTGGCAATAGGCCGTCCGCCACGGGCGCCAGCAGGTCGCCAGCGCAGCCGGTGTTTCCGACAGGCGGGCGGCCACCCAACTACAACACGGAGAGCACCATGATTGACGTAGCCCTGTTCGGCGCCGGCCGTATCGGCAAGATCCACGCGGCCAACCTGTTTGCGCACCAAGGCGTGCGCCTGAAATACGTGGTGGACACCCACGCCCCGTCCGCCGCCGCACTGGCCGAACAATACGGCGCCAGCGTCAGCGACACCGACACCGCGCTGAACGACGCCAGCGTGGGCGCAGTGGTGATCGCCAGCAGCACCGATACCCATGCCGAGCTGATCCTGCGCGCCGCCGCCGCCGGCAAGGCCATCTTCTGCGAAAAACCGGTCGATCTCGACCTGGCGCGCGCCCGCGATTGCGCCGCCGCGGTGGCTGCTGCCAAGGTGCCGTGCCTGATCGGCTTCCAGCGCCGCTACGACCCGACCTTCGCCGCGGTGAAGGCACGCATCGACGCCGGCGAGATCGGCAGCCCGGAAATGCTGATCGTCACCAGCCGCGACCCGGGCGCCCCGCCGGTGGACTACATCAAGCGCTCCGGCGGCATCTTCAAGGACATGCTGATCCACGACTTCGACATCTGCCGCTGGATCCTGGCCGATGAAGTGGTCAGCGTGCATGCCAGCGCCAGCGTGCTGACCGACCCGGCCATTGCCGATGCCGGCGACGCCGACTGCACCGCGGTAACGCTGCGCACCAAGAGCGGCCGCCTGTGCCAGATCAACACCACCCGCCGCGCCGCCTACGGCTACGACCAGCGCTTCGAAGTGCAGGGCAGCCTCGGCATGCTGCAGGCCGGCAACCACCGCCCGACCGAAGTCACCGCCTTTGGCAGCAAGCAGGTAGCCACCGACCTGCCGGAACACTTCTTCCTGGAACGCTACCAGGCCGCCTACGCCGGCGAGATGGCGCACTTCTTCCGCGTCATCACCCAGGGCGAAACGCCGCGCACCACGGTGCAGGATGGCGTGAAGGCACTGGAACTGGCCGACGCCGCCACCCGCTCGTGGCAGGAAGGCCGCGTCATCGCCCTGTAAATCATTGCCAAACCTGCTTGCACCCTCAGCCAAACCCGGGACTGCCGCGTGACAGCGGCCTGCATGCCGCTGAAGGACGATAGGAACGGCCGCCCCGGCCTGGCTGCAAGCAGGATTGGCGCCCAATTCAAGGACATCTCCGTGACTACAGTACGTCTCGCCATCGTCGGCCTCGGCCGCCTCGGCCGCCGCCATGCGGCCAACCTGCAACAAACCCACGGCGCACAACTGCTTGCCGCCTGCAGCCCGGTCGCCGAGGAGCGCGACTGGGCCGCCACCGCCCTGCCCGGCGTCAGCCTGTACGCCGACTACGCCGAGGTGCTGGCCAACCCGGACGTCGACGCCGTGTTCCTGGTCACCCCCACCTCGCTGCACGCCGAACAGATCATTGCCGCGCTGAAGGCCGGCAAGCACGTGTTCTGCGAGAAGCCGCTGGCGCTGAACGTGGAAGACTGCCTGGCGGTGGAAGCAGAAGCCGCACGCCACCCGCAGCTGAAAGTGATGATCGGCTTCGTGCGCCGCTTCGACGCCAGCTACCGCGATGCCGCCGCCAAGCTGGCCGCCGGCAGCGTCGGCCGCCCCTATTTGCTGCGCTCGCAGACCTGCGACCGTAACGACGAGAGCGGCTTCTTCGTGCGCTTCTCCGCCAGCAGCGGCGGCATCTTCATGGACTGCAGCATCCACGACATCGACCTGGCGCGCTGGCTGCTGGGCAACCCCACGCCGAAGCGGGTATGGGCCACCGGCACCAACGCGCTGCACCCGGCGCTGGCCGAGCACCAGGACGTGGACAACGGCGTGGCGATGTGCGAGTTCGAAGGCGGCCAGCTGGCCTGCTTCTACGCCTCGCGCACCCAGGCGCACGGCCACGAGACGCTGACCGAGATCTTCGCCAGCGAAGGCCGCCTCAGCGTGGGCGCCAACCCGCGCGCCAACCGGGTGGAGATTAGCGACGCCCACGGCGTGCGCAACGAGTGCGTGCAGGACTTCTACCAGCGCTTTGCCGAGGCCTTCGTCACCGAGGCGCAGGTGTTCGTCGACACCATCCGCGACAACCGCCCGTCGCCGGTGACGCTGGCCGATGCCCGCGAAGCCACCCGCATCGGCCTCGCCATCACCCAGGCGTTCCGCAGCGGCGAGGCGGTAACGCTGTAACCCAAGCCCCGCCCGCCCCCGGATGCGCCGCGCGTGTCCGGGCGGGTAATGCCCACCTTGGCCGCACGCCGCTACCGGTTTGCGGCCAACGTTTTTTGCCATCTGCCCTACGCCGGCGGCCCGGATGCCGCGCTGCCACATCCGGGCCTGACGGCTCAGCGGTAATCCACCCACACCCCGCCCAGGTCGGCGGAGCGTACGCAGTTTTCCACCCAGCGCACGCCTTCCACCCCGGCGTGGATGTCCGGGTAGCGGATGGCGGCCAGCGCGGCGCGGTCGTCACGGTCGCTGGCGTCCATCGCCAGCGCAAAGCGGTAGTACAGATTGGACCACGCCTCGAACAGCCCTTCCGGGTGGCCGCCGCCGATGCGGTCGTCGTGCCGCGCGGCCGGGTGCAGGTAGTCCATGCCACGCTCCAGCACCTGCACCGGCTGGCCCTGCACCTCGAAGCTCAGCTGGTTGGGGCGCTCGTCCCACCATTCCAGGCTGGCCTTCGAGCCGATGACGCGAATCTTCTGGCCGTGCATGGAGCCGGCGTTCACCGCGCTGGACCACACGAAGCCCATCGCGCCGCCGTGGTACTGCATCAGGGTGAAGGCGTTGTCCTCCAGCGGCGCACGGCTGGCGACAAAGCTCTGCCGGCTGCACAGCAGGCGGCTGATCTTCAGCTCCGGCAGCATCACTTCCGACAGGTACAGCGGGTGGGTACCGACGTCGCCCAGCACATAGCTGGGGCCGGCGAACTTCGGATCGACGCGCCAGCGGGTAGCCGGATTGGCCTCCTCCACCGCCGCACTGTGAAAGCCGTGCGCGAACTGCATGTTGACGATACGGATGTCGCCCAGCTCGCCGGCGGCGATCATCTGCCGCGCCTGCTCGATAAGTTGGTGGCCGGCGTAGCCGTAGGTGACGCCGACGATCCGGCCACGGCTTGCGGCCAACGTTTGCAGCTCCTCGGCCTCGGCGGTGGTGAAGCACAGCGGTTTCTCGCACACCACGTGCAGCCCGGCCTGCAGCGCCGCCTTGCAGATGGCGAAATGGGTGCCGTTGGGCGTGGCGATGGACACCGCCTGGATGCCGTCCGGGCGTTTGGCCTCCTCGGCAAACAGCGTCTGGTAGTCCGGGTAGCAGCGCCCCGGGTCCACGCCCAGGCTGGCGCCGAAGTCGCGGCCGCGCTGCGGGTCGATATCGAAGGCGCCGGCCAGCAGCTGGAACACGTTGTCGCGCAGCGCGGCGCTGCGGTGGATGTAGCCGATCTGGCTGCCCTTGCCGCCGCCCACCATGGCCCAGCGAATCGGCGTGGCGGTGAGTTTTTCTCCGTTGATCATGTCTCTGTCTCCTGTGTATGCGGCCAACCTTGCGCCGTGGCGCGGCTGGCTGCAGGTCATGTCAGTTGAAACCGGCCTGTTGCAGGTAGTGCAGGCTGGCGGTGACGTCGCGCAGGCTGCTGTCGGCATGGCGCGGGTCGCGTTCCTGTTCGATGGTGATGTAGCCGCGGTAGCCGATGTCATCCAGCAGCTGGCGGATGGCCGGGTAGTCGATCACCCCCTTGCCGATCGGGCACATCACCCCCTTGGCGCAGGCATCGAAGAAGGCGATGCGTTGCTGCATCACCTGCTGGTACACCGCCAGGTCGATATCCTTGAAGTGGATGTAGTCCAGCCGGCTGGCGTGCTGGCGCAGCCACTTAGCCGGGTCCATGCCGGCGTAGTACAGGTGGCCGGTGTCCAGGCACAGCCCGGCCTCGGTGTAGGGAATGTCGGCCAGTATCTGCAGGATCTCGTCGGCGAACTCGATATAGCCGCCGGCATGCGGGTGGATCACGGTGCGCACGCCGAACTCGCTGTGCGCCACGGCGGCAATCTGGCGGATGTGCGCCACCATGCGCTGCCAGTCCTGCTGACTCAGGCGCGGCGCGCGCTCGCTGTGGCCGGCCTGGAAGTCGCGTTCCGGGTGGCCCCAGTCCATCACCACCAGGTAGGGGGCGGCGAACCGCTGGCCGTCTACCTGCGGCGGGCGCGGCAGGCGGGTGATCAGGCGGCAGATGTCGCGCGTCTGCTGCAGCAGGTTGTCCAGGTTTTTTGCAGCCACCAGGTCGTCGAAGATGGTGCCGGCCACGATGTACAGCTGGTGGCGGTGCAGCGCATTGCCCACCAGTTCCACATCCAGCGGAATGTAGCCGTAGGGGCCCAGCTCGATGCCCTGGTAGCCGGCCTGGGAAGCCTCGTCCAGCACCCGCTGCCACGGTGGCAGGTGCGGGTTGTTCACGTCGTCCACACCCCAGCAGCAGGGGGCGCTGGCAATCTTGATAGTCATGTTGTCTCCTTGTGTTGGGCAAAGCGGGGCCTGCCCGTGGCGGCCGCATGGCGGCAACGGGGTGGCTGAAAAACAGAGCACTGCTCACAAAACCCAATGCAATGGCTGAGGCAAAGCGCGCCGCCGCAGGCAGTACAACTAGTACGACAAGGCGGCGCAATGCAGCATCAGGGGTTTTGTGAATGGTGCCTTAGCGCGGGTACTTGTCGAGGTAGCGCTGGATCTCTTTGCGCATGAAGCGCGACGATTCGTCGGCACGCTCCTCCCAGGCGAACACGCAGGACGACAGCACGCCGTCGAAGCCGACCTCGGCCAGGGTGGCGAAGAACAGCTCCCAGTCGATCTCGCCCTGGCCGATGTCCAGGTGCTGGTGCACGCGGATGTGGCCGGAGCCGGGCGGGTTGACGATGTAGCGCAGCTGCGAGCTGGCCTTGTGGTTGAAGGTGTCGGCTACGCGCACGTGGGCCAGCACCGGCGCGGCGGCGCGCAGCATGGCGGCCATGTCGTCGCCGTAGTAGAAGGTGTGCGGCGCGATGTAGGACAGCTTGACGTGTTTGGAACCCAGCACCTGCACGATGTCCAGCGCCGGGGCCAGCGTTTCCACCCAGTCTTCCGGGTGCGGCTCTACCGACAGGATGATGTCCTCGCGCTCTAGGATCGGCACCAGCTCCTCCATCGAGCGCCACCAGGCGGCCTCGCACATTTCGCGGGTGTTGGCGCCGGCGCCCTGGCCGACCGAGCGCTCCGGCGAGGCGCCACGGCCGAATTCGGAGATCATCAGTTGGCAGTCCATTGCCACCGCTACCTCGATGGCCTTCTTCCAGCACTTCATCGCCCACTGCCGCTCGTCCTCGAACGGGCTGGCCCAGCGGTACATCGGCTGCAGGGTGGCGAGGCCAACGCCGTGCTCGCGCAGCGCGCGCTTGAACTCGGCGATGCGCTGCTTATGGGCGCGCGGCATCACCCACCAGTCGAGAAAGTCGGCGCGCGGCGACAGTTCGATCTGGTCATAGCCCAGCTCGGCGGTCTTGCGTACCAGTTCGGGCAGCGCCAGGTGGCGGTGCATATAGGGGTCGAGTGCGATTTTCATGGCCGTGTCTGCTCCGGGCTGTTTTGATAGTTTTGCTGATATGCTGTCGATCATCGCTGGCAGCGCTGTCGGTAGCTGCAGTTTAATTGGCTGATTTCATAAGGCAACAAGCCGAGCCGCTTGCATGCCATGACCTATCAGCCAGCGCCGAAACATTTTTGATAGGTCTATCAAAACCGGAGGAAACATGAGCGAGGCGACCATGGAAGACGTGGCGCGGCTGGCCGGCGTGGGGGTGGCCACGGTGGACCGGGTCATCAACCAGCGCGCCAGGGTGCGGCCGCAGACGGCGCAGAAGGTGCTGGCGGCAGCGGAGCAGCTGGGCTTTCGCCGTACCGGGCTGATCCGCCACCGCATCGAGCAGCAGGCGGCGCCGCGGCTGGGCATCCTGCTGCAGCGGCACAGCACCTACTTCTACCGCGAGCTGGGGCTGGCGCTGGAGCTGGCGGCCGCCGGACGCGCCAAGCTGCTGATCGACTATCTGGAGGTGCTGACCCCGCAGCACGTTGCGGCCCGGCTGCACAGCATGGCGCGCGACGTGGACGCCATCGCGGTGGTGGCGGCGGACCACCCGCAGATCAGCCAGGCGGTGGATACGCTGGCGGCGCGCGGCATGCCGGTGTACGCGCTGGTATCCGACCTCAGCGCCGAGGGCTGCGCCGGCTACGTGGGGCTGGACAACCGCAAGGTTGGCCGCACTGCGGCGTGGGCGATCTCGCGGCTGGCGCCGCGACCGGGCAAGGTGGGGCTGATCCTGGGCAGCCACCGCTACCTGTGCCAGGAGCAGTGCGAGATCAGCTTTCGCGCCTATCTGCGCGAGTACGCACCGCAGTTCCAGGTGCTGGAAACCCTGCCCAGCCTGGAGGATGTCAACCTGGCGCAGCAGGCGACGCTGGAGCTGCTGGACCGCCACCCGGATCTGGCCGGCATCTACGTGGCCGGCGGCGGCATCGAGGGCGTGCTGGAGGCGCTGCGCGAACAGCGCCCCGCCGGGCTGGTGACCGTGTGCCACGACCTGACCGACATCACCCGCCCGGCACTGGGAGAGGAGCTGCTCAGTATGGTGCTGTCGCACCCGCTGGACTGGATGTCGGCGCGGCTGGTGGACACCATGCTGGCAGCGCTGCAGGGCCGGCCGGCGCGCAGCCGCGAGCAGGCGATCCTGCCGTGCATGGTGCACACGCCGGCCAACATCTAGTGCCGGCTGCGCGGCCGCACCCGCGCCAGCAGCGGCAGGTGGTCGGACAGGTGCGACCACGGCTGGCCGTGGCAGACCGCCACCGACTCCACCTCCAGCCCGCGCAGGTAGATGCGGTCCAGCGGCAGCAGCGGCAGCCGCGCCGGAAAGCTGCGCGCGTGGCGGCCGGTGTGGCTGACGAAGGCTTCGGTCAGGCCGGTGGCGGCCTTTAGGTGCTCGTCCGCCTCGCGCTGCCAGTCGTTGAAATCGCCGGCCAGGATCAGCGGCATGTCGGCGGGAATGTGCTGGCGCAGGTAGCGCAGCAGCACCTGGTACTGGCGGCGGCGGTCGCGCGCCAGCAGGTTGAAGTGGCCGCACAGGCAAGCCACCGGCTGCGGCCAACCTTGCGGCTGGATCAGGGTGTGCAGCAGGCCGCGCTGCTCCAGCCGGTTCACCGTCAGGTCATGGTTGGCCGCGGCGGCGATGGGAAAGCGCGACAGCACCGCGTTGCCGTGGTGGCCGTGGTCGTAGCGCGCGTTCATGCCGTAGCTGGCATGCCGCGTCAGCTGGCCGGCCAGGAAATCATGCTGCGGCCAACCCTGGTGCTGCCGTTCACGCGCCAGATGGCGGCCCTGCACTTCCTGCAGGAACAGCACGTCCGGATCCAGCCCCTGCAGCGCGCCGGCGATCTCCGGCATCAGCGCCCGCCGCCCCAGCGGCGACATGCCCTTGTGCAGGTTGTAGGTAAGCACAGAGATTGATTTCATATATTTATCAGTAGCTTATGTTAATTTTTCATTACCAAATACCACTGTTTTTTGCTGGAAACGCGCATTGAAAATCAAGAAGTTAAAACACGATTTCGACAAAGACTTAGCCTTATAAAGTCTATGCCACCCGCAGCCGCGGCGCGCCGCAAAGCCGACGTAGCTGACGCGGCGGCAAGCACGCGCCGCCAGCGGCAGCGGCTACGCCGGCTGGCACTGCAGCCAATCCTTGAACTGCTGCAGGCTGTGCTGCAATGCCGGCCAGCCGGCATCCAGCTGCGCCTGGTCGCCGCTGTGGGCGGCGGACTCCAGCGCGGCGGCGGCTTCCGCCAGCAGGCTGGCGCCCACCATGCGGCTGGCGCCCTTGATGCGGTGCGCCGCCCAGGCGATGCGTTCCGGGTTGGCCGCCGTCACCGCCTGCTGCAGCGCCGCCATGTCGTCGTCGTTGCCGTGCAGGAAATCAGCCAGGATGTCGCGCTCCACCGCCCAGTCGCCGCTGCTGTACACCGCCAGCACGCGGCGATCCAGCGGGGTATCCGGCGCGGGCGGCGGCACGGCGGCCTCGATACTGGCGGGCTCGGCGGGCGGCGCCGGCTGCCAGGCGTGGTGCAGCCATTTTTCCAGCATCGAGGCCAGCGCCTCCAGCCCCAGCGGCTTGGGCAGGAAGTCGTCCATGCCGGCGTCGCGCGTCTTGGCCACTTCTTCCTGCGAGGTATTGGCGGTGCAGGCGATGATGGGAATACGGCGGGCGTCTTCCAGCGCCGCTTCGTAGTAGCGGATGGTGCGCGCCAGCTCGTAGCCGTCCATCTGCGGCATGTGGCAGTCGGTGAGGATCAGCGCGAACGACTGCCGCTGCCAGCGCTGCAGCGCCTCCGTGCCGTTGTCCGCCACTTCCAGCGGGTAGCCCAGCAGGCCGAACTGCTTGATGGTGAGCTTGCGGTTGGTGGGGTTGTCCTCCACCAGCAGCACCGGCAGCTGCTGCGGCAGCGCCGGCTGGCGTGGCAATGCAATTGGCGCCGCCGCCGGCGCGGCCAGCGCGTCGGTCTTGGCCAGTGTGAGCTGCAGCGTGGCGGTGGTACCCACCCCCGGCGCACTGTCCAGCGCGACCTGCCCGCCCATCAGCCGCGCCAGGCTGCGGCAGATGGCCAGCCCCAGCCCGCTGCCGCCGAAGCGCCGCGTGGTGGTGCTTTCCGCCTGGGTGAACGGCTCGAACAGCCGCGCCAGATTGTCCGCCGCGATGCCGATGCCGCTGTCCTGCACCGCAAAGCGCAGCGTCTGCTGGCTGGCGCTGTCGTGCAGGCACTGCACCCGCAGCACGATTTCGCCGTGCTCGGTGAACTTCACCGCATTGCTGCAGAAGTTCTGCAGGATCTGGCGCAGCCGCAGCGGGTCCAGCAACAGCGTGCCGGCCACCAGCGGGTCGACCTGCAGCGTCAGCGTCAGCCCCTTGCGCTGCGCCAGGTCGCTGAACAGCTGGTGCACCTTGTGCAGCAGCTTGGCCACCGATGCCGGCTCCGGCAGGATGTCCAGCTTGCCGGCCTCGATCTTGGAGAAATCTAGGATGTCGTCAATCAGGCGCAGCAGGGTCTGCGCCGAATCCTGGATGGTGTCGATGCTGTCGCGCTGACCGGCATCCAGCGGCGTCAGCGCCAGCAGCTCCAGCATGCCCAGCACGCCGTTCATCGGGGTACGGATTTCGTGGCTGATGGTGGCGAGGAAGGCGCTCTTGGCACGGCTGGCCTGCTCGGCCTGGTCGCGCGCCAGCAACAGTTCCATTTCCTGCTGCTTGAGGTCGGTGATGTCGGCGTAGATGCACACCGCGCCGCCGCCCGGGATGGCATGGTCGCTCAGCTGGTACCAGCGCTCGCCGATGCTGATCTGGAACGACGCCTGCCCGCTGGCGTGGCGGCGCAGGCGCTCGGCCACCCAGTCGTCGTGGGAAAACAGCTCTTCCGGGTGCTCGCTGGTCTGCAGCGCCACCTGCAGTAGTTGTTCGAAGTGCCAGCCCTGCAGACCGGCCGGTGGCTGCCCGCTGCCGATCAGCTCGGCATAGCGGCGGTTGCACAGCACCAGGCAGTCGCTGCTATCGAAAAAGGCGAACGCTTCTTCCAGCGATTCGACCGCCACTTCCAGCTGCTGGCGGGCGGCGGCAGCCTGGTCGCGCGCCTGGCGCAGCGCCTCGCGCGCGGCGCGGCGCTCGGTATTATCGAGGCAGGCCAGGATCATGCCCTGCTGCGGCAGCTCCGGCAGCAGCAGCTGGCCGCTGAGCAATACCCAGATCGGCTGGCCGCTGCGGTGGCGGCATTCGATTTCCAGGCTGGCCTGGCGGTTTTCACGCTGCGCCAGTTGCAGCTGGGCGCGCAATTGCTGCCACGCGGCATCGCTGGCGATCAGCTGCCGCAGCGCCACACCGTGCAGGCCGCCATCGGCCATGCCGAACAGCCGGCAGCCGGCGGTGTTGGCGCGCACGATGCCGTAGTCTTGGTCCAGCCGCAGCAGGCCGACCGGCGAGGCGCTGTAGATCGCCTCCTCCATTTGCAGCACTTCGCGCAGATTGTGCTCCGATGCCCGCCGGCGATCCTCCTCGGCATAGAAGCGCACGATGCTGCTGCCGGCCGCCAGCAGCGGCTGCAGCTCCACCTGCTGCAGCGCGTCAAGGTTGGCCGCAACCCCGGCCACCATCACGGTGCGCTGGTCGACATGCACCAGCAGGAAGTGCCAGCCATCCTGCTGCACTTCGCTGTGCTGCTGCCCCAGCTGCATGGCCTGCGTCAGCGGCATGGCGCAGAAGGCGTCCACCCATTCCGGCAGCGGCGCGCTGCCGATACGGGCCTGCTGCTGGAACTGCTCGCGGCCGTCGTGCGCGCTGTGCAGCGCCAGGATCACGCCGTCGCTGCTGCCGCAGTACTGCAGCAGGCTGAACAGGATTTCGTGGTACACCGTGTGCCGCGTGCTGCGCGCCAGCAGCAGGCTTTCCACGTGATGGATCGCCGCCAGCAGCTGCATGCTGCGCGCCAGCGACACCTGCGCCTCGTGCCGCTCCTGCTCGTTGCGCACGATCAGCAGGTAGCGGTCGCCGCCATTGGTGCTGGCGGGCAAGGGGCTGAGCGAGATGGCGGCCTGGAAGCGGCTGCCATCGGCATGCAGGCCGCAACCGGGCAGCGGCCGCGGCTGGCCCTTGTCGGCGCTGTGCCACAGCGCGGCCAGCGCCTCGCACTGCAGCAGCTGGTCGATGGGCATCGCGTGCAGCTCGCGGCGGCTATAGCCGAACATGCTGCTCGCGCCCTGGTTGGCCACCCGGATGCGCTGCTCGCCATCCACGGTGAGGATGGCGTCGGCGGCGGCATCCAGCAGCCGCTGCATGCGCTGCAAGGGCTGCAGAATGCTGCCGCGCATGCGTCGCAGCAGGTACAGGTACAGCCCCAGGCCCAGCAGGGCAAAGCCGGCGTTGGCGATCAGCTCGCGCTGGTAATTGGCCTTGTTGCTTTCCACCCGCCGCGCCATCACCTCGGTCAGCACATTGAACAGCTCACCCAGCTGCCGCTTGATCTCCTGGTTCAGCTGCTGGTACTGCGGCAGCGCCGCCGCGGCCAGTTGTGCTGCGTCCTGCCCCTGCAGCAGCGCGCGCTGCTGCTCGCTGCTGCGGCGCAGCCGCCACACCAGGTCGCCGACCCGCGATAGCTGCTGCTGCAACTGGGCGTTGCCGAGAAAGCGCGCGCCGCCGCGCAGCTCGCCCAGCAGCAGCTGCGCCTGCTCCTGGCGGCGCAGCAGGTCGTATTCGTCGCTGCTGTTGAGCTGGCGGGCAAAGTAGCCGCGCTGCAGCAAGGCGTTGGCTTCGGCCTGCAGCATGCCGCCCAGGCTCCACACCTGGTATTTCAGGGTGGCCATGCGGTTGAGCGCCGGGTCGGCCTCGTCCACCAGCCAGAAGCTGTCCTGCTGCAGGATGCGGTCCAGCGTGTCGTATAGCGGGCCGACGGTGAGCTTCCAGCCGGACAGCGCGGTTTCGTTGAAGGCGTAGGGCTGCTGCCGCAGCTCCTGGTCCACCAGCGCGCGGCGGCCTTGCAGCGTGGCCAGGTGCTGGCGCAGCCGCGCCAGCTGCCGCACCGCCTCCGGGTAGCGCGCCTGGGCCCCCTGCTGCAGTTCGCGCTGCAGCAGGCGGTCGGTTTCGTGACGGGTGGCGGTGAGTGCGGCCAACGTTGGCCGCGTGCCGGCGTTGGCCGCCAGCAGCAGCGCCAGAGTCTGGTCGTTCTCGCGTGCCAGCTGTTGCGCTGCGGTAAACAGCGCCAGGTTGGCGCCATTGAGCGCCTCGTGCTCGCTGGCCTTGCGGTAGCCGTGGTAGCCGGACAGCAGCAGCAGCATGGATGCCATCAGCTGCAGACCGCCCAGCAGCAGCACCGTCAACCGGATGGCGTGGCCGATGGCGGCCGTCTGGCTGTTGTCGCGCTGTGGCTGGTTCATGCTGCCCCCTTGGCCGGCATGGCGGCCGGGCTAGTCGTCGCCCGGCTGGGTGAGCACCATGTGGCTCACCCCGAAGCGGTCGGCAAATTCGCTCAGCACCCGCAGCTGGGTACGGGTAACGCTGGCGCCGCGCTGCAGCAGCAGGTGGCCGCTCTGGCTGTGCAGGTCGGCACCGAGGATGCGCCCCGGCTTGACCTCGGTCAGCGGCACGCTTTCCACCGGTGTCTGGTCTTCGTCCATCTGCCGCGCCGCCTCGGCGATCAGCTCGCTGAACAGATGCTTGTCGTGGCGGGTGCCGGTGGGAATGGTGCAGTAGGCAAACGGGTCGGCCTCCGGCCGCGGCCGGGCCAGCGCCTCCTGCAGGTGGCGCTCCAGCTCGGCGGGCTTGGGCGGTTTGATGATGAAGCCGTCGGCATGCAGCCGTGCGGCCAACACGATGTTGTTCTTTTCGGCATGGCCGGACAGGAACACGAACGGCAGCGTGGACACGTTCAGGGTCATGCCGCAGCGGATTTCCTTCAGCAGATCCATGCCGTTGATCGGCTCCATCTGCAGATCGCACAGCACGATGTCGACCATCTTGGCGTCCAGCGCCCGCTTGGCGGTGGCACCATCCACCGCCTGGTAGATGTTGTCCTCGCCGACGCCCAGCTCGCGCAGGGTTCTGACAATCAGCGTGCGCACCAGCATCTGGTCGTCGACCACCAGCACCCGCAACTTGTCATAAGCAACTCTCATGACACGCTCCACATTGCTGCCAACTCATGCCGTCATGATAGCCCGCTCGCGCAGCCATCGTGATTGATAAGAGTTAACTAAAAAGAAAGCCGGATATTAACAGCAAACAATGGAGCAATTATGCCTTAAACCTAGCAACCGCTAGTTTTTTTATGGCATCGGCATTAGATGGCGAGAACACCAGCGCCGCCGCCTGCTGCCACGGCAGCCACTGCCAGGCCAGGTGTTCGCCGGCGGCCAGGGTCACCGGCTGCGGCGCCGGCAACTCCAGGCTGAACACGTGTTCGGTATTGTGGGTGACGCCCGGCGCGTAGCGGTGGCGCCAGTGCGGGTAGATTTCGTAGACGTTCTGCTGCTGCCAGTCGCAGAGGCCCACCGCAGCGATGCCGGTCTCCTCCGCCACTTCACGGCGCGCGGTGTCGGCCAGCGACTCGTCGCCCTCGCGGCTGCCGGTGACCGACTGCCAGTAGCCGGGACGGTCGGCGCGCTCGATCAGCAGAATCTGCAGGTCCGGGGTGTGGATCACCACCAGCACCGACACCGGTTGCTTGGCCGGCTTCATGCCTTGCCACCCTTGCCGTCCAGGATGCCGATCAGCCCGGCCAGCTCCACCGCGGATTTCACCCCCATCTTGTCGAACACCCGCGCACGGTGCACTTCCACCGTCTTCATGCTGATGGCCAGCTCCTCGGCGATCTGCTTGTTGAGCAGCCCGGCCAGGATGTGTTGCATCACCTCGCGCTCGCGCTCGGTTAGCGTCTGCAGCGCGTCGGCCACCTGGCGGCGGCGGGCGAAGCGCTCGCGCGCCGCGCTGTCCTGCTGCAGGCAGGTTTCCACCAGCTGCAGCAGGTGCTGGTCGTCGAACGGTTTTTCCAGGAAATCCACCACCCCCAGCTTGAACGCCGCCACCGCGTGCGGCACGTCGCCGTGCGCGGTCAGCATCAGCACCGGCGGGCAGTAGTCCCAGGCGGCCAGCTTTTCCAGCAGCATGATGCCGCTCATGCCGCCCATGCGCAGGTCGACGATCAGGCAATTGAAGTTGGCCGCCGCCGCGTCGGCAAGAAAGGCCTCGCCGCTGTCGTAGCCGCTGACGCCCAGGCTGGGGGATTCCAGCAGCCACAGCAGCGCCTGCCGTACCGCCAGATCATCATCGATCACCGCCAGTCGTTGCATGTCACATTCCTCCGGCGCTGGCGGCCTCGGCCACCACGCGCACCTCACGCTGCGGGTAGGGAATGTCGATGCCGTGTTCGCCAAACAGCTGCCAGATGCGCAGGTTGATGTCGGAGCGCAGCCCCAGCATGCCGTTTTCCGGGTCCAGCACCCAGATGCCCAGTTCCAGATTAATGCCGGAATCGGCAAACGCCACCACGAACGACGCCGGCGCCGGGTCCTGCTTCACCCGCGGGTGTTCCGCCGCCTGGCGCAGCAACGCCAGCGCCGCCGGCAGGTCGGTGCCGTAGGCCACCTGCACCGGCAGGCTGATCCACAGCGCCTTGTCCGAGTACGACTGGTTGACCACGGTGCTGGCGATCAGCGTGTCGTTGGGCACCAGCGCCTCGGAGCCGTCGGCGGTTTTCAGCACCACGTAGCGCGAGGTGATCTTGCTGACGTAGCCGGTGCGGTTTTCCACCATCAGCCGGTCGCCGATGCGGATCGAGCGTTCCAGCAGGATGATGAAGCCGGACACGTAGTTGCTGGCGATCTTCTGCAGGCCGAAACCCAGGCCGACGCCCAGCGCGCCGCCGAACACCGACAGCACGGTGAGGTCGATGCCGACGATGGGCAACGCCACCAGTACCGCGATGATGATCAGCAGCGTGCGCGCCAGCTTGCTGAACACCAGCCGCAGGTTGAGGTCGACCTCGGTAAGCCGCATCACCCGCGCCTCGATGAGCTTGCTCACCCACATCGCCGCCACCAGGATCACCGACACCCACACCAGCGCCGACAGGATCAGCAGCAGGTTGATCTGGCTCTTGCCGACGCGGAAGCTGATGGATTCCAGCCAGTCCAGCACCACCACGTCCACGCCGGTGGCCCAGCTGGCAAAGCCCAGCCACAACAGCATGGCGACAAAATTCTCGCTGCTACGCTCGAAGCGGCCGCTGGGCAAGGCATGGCGCACCACGGCGGTGAGCACGCGGATCAGCGACAGCCAGAACAGCAGCATGGCGATCACCACCAGCAGCTGCGACTTGCCGTGCAGCAGCAGGTGCCAGCCCAGGCCGGCCAGTTGCGTCAGCAGCTGCGCCGACAGCGGGAACACCAGCCGGTAGCCCAGGTACTTGCCGAACGACCAGTGGCCGTCGGGTGCCACCACAAACCAGCGCGCGTAGATGCGCCGCGACAGCCCCCAGGCCAGCAGCACGCAGCCGGCGGCGATGGCCAGCTCCAGCCAGCCGGTGGGGCCCTGCAGCGCGTCCATCAGGCGATCAAAGGTCAACGGTTGGGTGCCGTGCTCCAGCATGCATGCTCCTTGTCAGGCGATTCAATGGCTGCCGGCCAGCCCGTCCGGCCCCAGCGTCAGCACGCGGCCAACCTTGGCCGCCAGCTCGTGGTCGTGGGTGACGATGATCAGGCTGGTGCCCAGCGTGGTGTTCAGTTCCAGCATCAGCCGGAACACCGCGTCGGCATTGCCACGGTCGAGGTTGCCGGTAGGCTCGTCCGCCAGCAGGCAGGCCGGGCGCGTCACCAGCGCACGGGCGATGGCGGCGCGCTGGCGCTCGCCGCCGGACAGCTCACCCGGCTTGTGCTGCAGGCGCTGCCCCAGCCCCACCTGCGCCAGCATGGCACTGGCCTGTGCCGCCGCCTCGTGGCGCGGCAGGCGGCGGATCAGCAGCGGCATCATCACGTTTTCCAGCGCGGTGAATTCCGGCAGCAGGTGATGGAACTGGTAGACGAAGCCCAAGTGCTGGTTGCGCAACTGGCCCAGTGCCTTCTCGCTCATGCCGGCCAGCGGCTGCCCCATCAGGCGCACATCGCCGCTGCTGGGGGTGTCCAGCCCGCCCAACAAGTGCAGCAGCGTGCTCTTGCCGCTGCCGGAGGCGCCTACGATGGCCAGCCGCTCGCCGCGGCCAACGTTGAGGTCAATGCCGCGCAGCACTTCCACGTCCAGCTCGCCTTCGCGGTAGCGCCGCGACAGCTGGCGGCAGGACAATACTTCATCATTCATAGCGCAGGGCCTCCGCCGGACGGGTACGCGCCGCGCGCCAGCTCGGGTACAGCGTGGCCAGCAGCGACAGCAACAGCGAGATCACCGCGATGGTGGTGACATCGGCCGGCTGCACATCCACCGGCAGGAAATCGATCATGTACACCTCGCTGGACAGCAGCCGCGCGCCGATGATCTGCTCGATGGCATGCTGCACGCTGCCCAGATTGAAGGCCAGCAGCAGGCCGCCGGCCACGCCGGCGATGGTGCCCATCACCCCGGCCACCGAGCCCTGGATCACGAAGATCTTCATGATGCTGGCCGGGCTGGCGCCCAGCGTGCGCAGGATGGCGATGTCCGCCTGCTTGTCGGTCACCACCATCACCAGCGTGGACACCAGGTTGAACGCCGCCACCGCCACGATCAGCGTCAGAATGATGAACATCATGCGTTTTTCGATCTGTACCGCGCGGAAGTAGTTGGCGTTCATATCGGTCCAGTCGCTGGCCACCTGGTTGGCCGCCAGCTTGCCGGCCAGCTCGGCCTTCAGCTGTGGCGCCAGCATGGCGTCGTCCAGCTTCAGGCGCACGCCGGACACATCCTGCCCCAGGCGGAACAGCACCTGCGCGTCGCGCAGCGAAATCATCGCCAGCGAGGCGTCGTATTCGAACATGCCGGCCTTGAACACGCCGCTGACGGTGAACTGCTTGAGCCGCGGCATCATGCCGGCCGGGGTGACGCTGCCCTGCGGCGTGATCAGCGTCACCTTGTCGCCGACTTCCACCCCCAGCGCGCGTGCCAGCTCAACCCCCAGCACGATGCGGAAGCTGCCGGGCTCAAGCGATTCAAGCTTGCCGCGCAGCATCTCCTTGCCCAGCGTCACCACCCTGCCCTCGGCCGCCGGCTCGATGCCGCGCAGCATCGCGCCACGCACATTGCCGCCGCTGGACAACAGGCCCTGCGCGCTGACATACGGCGCCGCCGCCAGCACGTGCGGCTGCTGCGCCAGGGTACCCAGCAGCGGCTGCCAGCCGGCGATGCGGCCGTCGTAGCTGGACACCTCCAGGTGCGACACCACCGACAGCATGCGGCCGCGGATTTCCTGCTGGAAGCCGTTCATCACCGACAGCACCACGATCAGCGCCGCCACCCCCAGCGCGATGCCGATCACCGACAACAGGGAAATAAAGGAGATAAAGCCATTGCGCCGGCGCGCGCGCAGGTAACGCAGGCCGATGAAGGCCTCGTAGCGAAGGGACATGGATCAGCCTTGGTAGGGGTTGTCCAGCCGCTGCATCAGCGACACCAGGAAGCCGCGCACTTGCTGCTCGTCGCAGCCCATCAGGATGGCGTCTTCAAATGCGTCCTGCGCCATCTGCGCCAGCTCTTCCATGTTTTCGGTCATCACCTTCACCTTCTCGGTGCAGGAGACCACGCTGCCATCGGCGGCGTGCCAGATCGGCAATTCCAGATTCATGCTTCACCTTGCAAATGTCGATGCCCGCGACAGCGGGCATCCGGTCTGATTCGCGCCCCGGCGGCCAGGCGGCCGGAGCGGTACTGCCATCAACTACTGCGCTTGCGCGGCGGCCGCTTTTTCTTGCTGACCGGCTCGCTGCTCTTGCTGCGCGCCTTCTTGCTACCGGCCTCGCTCTTGCTGCTGCGCGCCTTGCCCTTGACGCTGCGCTTGTCGGCCTTGTCGCTGCTCTTGCTTGCCGACTTGGCGCTGGCCTTGGCCGGCACCGCGCTGCCCTGGCGCTTGCTGGCCACCACCGGCGCCTCGACATTGTCGGCGGCGGCGATCTGCGTGCCACGCGCCACGCGGCGCGCGCCATTGTAGCGGCTCACCCAGTAGCTCTGGCTCATATTGGCCACTTCTACGTTCTTGCCGGTGCGCGGCGAATGGATGAACTTGCTGTTGCCGAGGAAAATGCCCACGTGCGAGTAACGGAAGCCGCGGGTGTTGAAGAAGACCAAATCCCCCGGCTTGAGTTCATCCTGCGCCACTTCGCGGCCAACCTGTGCCATGCCGGCGGCAGTGCGCGGCAGGTTCACGTGCAGCGATTTCTTGAACACGTACTGAATGAAGCCGGAGCAATCCAGCCCGGTTTCCGGGTTGCTGCCGCCAAAGCGGTAGGCCACGCCCAGCAGGCTCATCGCCTGCAGCAGCAGATCGCCGGCGGCCTCTTCACCCGGGTTGGAGAAGCGGGCGATGGGGTCGGCGCTTTCATCGGCCGAGCGGCTGTCTGCGCTTCGATCCGGCGCGGCATGGGCCAGCGCCATGCAAGCGGCCAGCACACCGGCCAGCAAGTAATGATGAAATTTCATAGCTTATTAAGGACAAGCTTCCGCGCGTCCGGTTCGACGGCTGCCGCAATTCGGCGTGCGCGGGCTGGCTGATTCTGAACAAAACGACCAGCACAATACCATCTCGGGCCGTGACGACCAAGCTGCAATCTCTCCGGCACGGCCATGCCGGCGCACGCTATTGTGAAGCCATGGCGAATCTTCGATACTTGTTTGCCATTTTTTGCCACCCGCGCGCCGCCAGGCGCCAGCCCAGATCGGTTCTGCCATGCTCAGAGAAACGCTGATAGCCATGCGTGACCTGCCCCGCCTGAAGGAAATCAGCGGCATCCTGTTTCGCCATGGCCTCGGCGAATTCGCCCAGCGCCTGAGCCTGCCGCGTGCAGTGGAAAAAGCCGGCCAGTGGCTGAACATCCCCTTCCCCGACCCGGCCAATGCCATTCCCACGCCGATACGCCTGCGCCAGGCCTTCGAGGAGCTGGGGCCCACCTTCATCAAGCTGGGGCAGATCCTGTCCACCCGCGTCGACATGTTCGGCCCGGAATGGATCGTCGAGTTCGAAAAGCTGCAGAACACCGTGCCGCCGATTCCGGACGCGCAGTTGGCCGCCACGCTGAAGCAGGCGCTGGGCGCACCCCCGGAGGAAATCTTCGCCGAGTTCGACCACAGCCCGATCGGCTCCGCCTCCATCGCCCAGGTGCACCGCGCGGTGCTGAAGGACGGCACCGTGGTGGCGGTCAAGCTGCGCCGCCCCGGCATCGTGGACAAGGTGGAGGCCGACCTGCGCATCCTGGAGCACCTGGCGCATCTGATCGAGCTGGAGTTCCCGGACGCGCGCCGCTTCCAGCCGTCGGAGATCGTGGTGCAGTTCGCCCGTTCGCTGCGCCGCGAGCTGGACCTGGCGGTGGAGGCGCGCAATATGGAGCGCTTCGCCAAGGATTTCGCCGACGACCCGCATGTGCGCGTGCCGCGCGTGCACTGGGAGTACACCAAGCCGGCGGTGAACGTGCAGGACTTCGTCGACGGCCTGCCGGCCACGCCGGTGGAGGCGCTGGCCCCGGCCGGCCTCAACCCGCCGCTGCTGGCCAAACGCGGCGCCGACGCGGTGCTGAAGATGATCCTGCTCAACGGCTTCTTCCACGCCGACCCGCACCCGGGCAATGTGTTCTTCCTGCCGGACAACATCATCGCCTTCATCGACTTCGGCATGGTTGGCCGCCTGTCGCACAAGCGCCGCGACGAGATCGTCGACCTGCTGGCGGCGCTGTCGGAGCGCGACGAGCGCGGCATGATGAACGTGATGCTGGAGTGGACCGGCAGCACGCCGGTGGACGAGGAGCAGTTCGCCGAGGACATCGGCGAGATGCTGTTCCAGTACGACCACGTGCCGCTGAAGAACCTCAATATGTCGCAGCTGATCAACGACATCATGGCGCTGATCCGCGACCACGGCATCGTGCTGCCGCCGGACATGGCGATGCTGTTCAAGGCGCTGCTGACGCTGGAAGGGCTGGGCCGCCAGCTGAACCCGGACTTCCAGCTGGTGGAGCACCTGGCGCCGTTCGTGCGCCAGCTGATCCTGGCCCGCTACGACCCGCGCAACTTCCTGATGCGCAGCAAGCAGACGCTGCGCGAAGGCTTTGCCATGATCGCCGACCTGCCGCGCGACATCATCCGCATCGGCAAGGATATCCGCCACGGCAAGTTCCGCATCAACCTCGATCTCAAGCGCCTGGAGCAGTTCGGCTACCAGCTGGACAAGAGCGTGAACCGGCTGACCATGGGCATCGTCACCGGTTGCCTGATCATCGGCTCCTCCATCGTGATGACGGTGAAGGGTGGCCCCACGCTGTTCGGCCTGCCGCTGTTCGGCTTCCTCGGCTTCATGGCGGCGTTCTTCAACAGCATGTGGCTGATCTGGTCGATCTGGCGCGCCGGCAAGAACCTGTAAACCGCGCAATCGGCGTCAAGCTGCCGCCATTTGCTGCCGATATAGCCGGACCCGCCGCCGGAGTCCGCCCCATGAAAATCGACAGCATGTCGCTGGCGCTGAACAGCCAGCACCAGCTGCAGCAAAGCCAGCGCCTGCCCAGCCGCCGCCGATAGCGGCGACAGCGTCACCCTCAGCGCCGCCGGCAAGGCCGCCAGCCAGGAAGACACCGTCGCCGACGACGGACTCACCCCGGCGCTGGCCCTGCTGCGCGGCCTGCTGGAACGGGCGTTCGGCATCCACATCCGCCTGCAGGACATCCGCGCGCTGGCCGGCGGCCAGGATGCGGCCAACCTTGCCGCCCCAGCACCGGCGGCCACCCCGCCTGCGCCGGCGACCGACGACGCACCACAGCTGGCGATGCGCGTGCAGCAGGATTTCCACTATCAGGAACAGGAAACGCTGCAGTTTTCCGCCAGCGGCAACATCACCACCCGCGACGGCCGCCAGCTGAGCTTCCAGTTCGACATCAGCCTGCAGCGCAGCCTGGACATCCGCAGCAGCCAGACGCTGAACTTTGGCGCCGCCAGACACGACCCGCTGATGCTGACCCTGGGCGGCGATGCCGGCACGCTGGCCGGCGCCACGGTCAGCTTCGATCTCGACGGCGACGGCACGCAGGACGCCATGCCGCTGCCGGCCAGTGGCGGCTGGCTGGTGCGGGATGACAACGGTGACGGCAAGGTCAACGACCGCAGCGAGCTGTTCGGCCCACAAAGTGGCGCTGGCTTCGCCGAGTTGGCCGCACTGGACAGCGACGGCAACGGCGCCATCGACGAAGGCGACCCGCTGTTCGCCCAGCTCAAACTGTGGCAGGGCAGCGCGGATGGCCAGGACAAGCTCACCCCACTGGCGCAGCTGGGCATAGGCGCGCTGCTGCTGCCCGCCATCGGTGCCGATTTCCGTTTTGCCGACCGCCAGGGCGCCACCCAGGGCCAGCTGCGTCAGGCCGGGCTGTACCTGAAGGAAGACGGCGGCGCCGGCCTGATGTCGCAGGTGGACCTCAGCGCCTGAGCCCTCCCCTGATCTACGCTGCCCTCCCACGGCCGCCAGCTGCATAGCGGCCGTTTTGCTGTGGTGTGCCCCGCTGTCAGCTGCCCGCCACAGCGCACAAATCTAAATGAGAATAATTATTGATTATATTTTTGCGCCCGGCTAAGATGCAGCCACTCCAACACCTCAGGACAACACCATGAATGCCATGCTGATCGGCGCCGACACCCTGGGCAATATTCCGGGGGTACTTTCTTCGTTCGGCATCAACATCCACAAGCACCTGAGCGGACGCAACAGCTCGCATCAACGCAAGCTGGACCGCCTGCCGGCCGGCACCGAGCTGCTGATCCTGTTCACCGACTTCCTCGGCCACAACGTGATGAAGCACTTCCGCCAGCTGGCCAACGAGGAAAACGTGAAATTCATCGCCTGCCGCCGCTCGGTGTGCTCGCTGAAGCAATCGCTGGAATGCGCCGGCATGGCCGAACAGTGCGCCAGCTGTCCCAATGCCTGCGCCGCGCGCGCGCAGCCGCTGCGCCGCAAACACTGAGCCGCGACACGGCACCAGATCGGCAAACGACAAGGGCGGGCCCGCTGGACCCGCCCTTGTGCTGTGTGATCTAGCCGCCGGGATGACTCCCGGCTGTGCTGCGCTTGCTCACGGACGACGCTACATCCCGCCCGCCCGCGCCGGCAAGGTTGGCCGCATGCGGCCAACCTTCAACGCTCGCGCCCCTGGCGGATGCCCGCGCGCAGCTGGCGCAGCTGCTGGCGGAAGTTGCGGCAGTTGCCGCACAGCAGCAGGTGCATCGCCAGCCGCGCCTGCTCCGCCCGCGTCAGCGGCCGGTCCATGGCCTCGGAGATCATGCGGCTGGCCTGCCGGCAATTGAGCATCATGTTCCCTCCCGCTGGAACCAGCGTGTTTCCAGACATTCGCGCAGGCTCAGCCGGGCGCGGTACAGCATCACCGAACAGTTAGCCGCGGTAATCGCCAGATTCTTACAGATGTCGGCGATGTCCATGTCCATCACCTCGCGCATGGCGAACACCATGGCGGTGCGTTTGGGCATCACCTGCGCACACTGCTGGTACACCTGCCAGAACTGCTGCGCCAGCAGGCTTTCTTCCGGCGCCCCCCAGCTGCGCACCGCGTGCGCCCAGTGACCGCTGGCATCGAACACGCCTTCCAGATCGGACAGATCCAGATCCTCGCCCAGGTCCACCGTGGTTTCGCGCGACTGGCGGCGCACGGTGTCCACCAGCTTGAAACGCAGGATGGCAGTGAGCCAGGTGCGCAGGCTGGAGGCGCCGCTGAAGCGCTCGCGCCCCTGCAATGCGGCCAACAGTGTGTCCTGCACCGCATCCTCGGCGGCGGCGGTATCGTGCAGCTGCGCACGGGCGTAGCGCAGCAGGTAGGGGCGTTCGGCTTCGATGTCGGCGTCGGAAGGGGTCATGGCGTCAGCGGCGGATGCAATAGTCTACGGCTTCGGACAGGCGGTCCACGCCGATGATCTCCAGCCCGTCGATGGGCTGGCGCGGCGCGTTGGCCGCCGGCACGATGGCGCGGGTGAAGCCCAGCTTGGCGGCTTCCTTCAGCCGCTCCTGGCCGCGCGCCACCGGGCGTACCTCGCCGGACAAGCCCACTTCGCCGAACACCACCAGCTTTTCCGGCAGCGGCTTGTTGCGCTGCGAGGACACCATGGACAGGATCACCGCCAGGTCGGCGGCCGGCTCCATGATCTTCACCCCGCCCACCGCGTTGAGGAACACGTCCTGGTCGAAGCAGGCCACGCTGGCGTGGCGATGCAACACCGCCAGCAGCATCGCCAGCCGGTTCTGCTCCAGGCCCACGGTCAGCCGCTTGGGCTGAAAGCCGTGCGCGTCGTCTACCAGCGCCTGGATCTCCACTAGCAGCGGGCGGCTGCCCTCCTGCGTCACCAGCACGCAGGAGCCGGACACGTCGTCGCGATAGCTGGACAGGAAAATGGCCGACGGGTTGGACACGCCGCGCAGGCCGCGCTCGGTCATGGCGAACACGCCCAGCTCGTTGGCGGCACCGAAGCGGTTCTTGATGGCGCGGATCATGCGGTGGCTGGAATGGCTGTCGCCCTCGAAATACAGCACGGTATCCACGATGTGCTCCAGCACGCGCGGGCCGGCGATGGAGCCTTCCTTGGTGACATGGCCCACCAGGATGATGGTGATGCCGCTCTGCTTGGCCAGCCGGGTGAGCTGCGCCGCGCACTCGCGCACCTGCGACACCGAGCCGGGCGCCGAAGTAACCTGGTCGGAATACAGCGTCTGGATCGAGTCGATCACCGCCACGTCCGGCTTTTCCTGCTGCAGGGTGGCGATGATGGCTTCCAGGCGGATCTCCGACAGCAGGCGCACGCGGGCGGCATCCACCGCCAGCCGCGAGGCACGCAGCGCGATCTGCTGCGGCGATTCCTCGCCGGACACGTACAGCACCTTGCGGTTGCCGCCCATGGTGGCCAGCGCCTGCAGCAGCAGCGTGGACTTGCCAATGCCGGGGTCGCCGCCCAGCAGCACCACCGCGCCGCGCACGATGCCGCCGCCCAGCACGCGGTCCAGCTCGTCGATGCCGCTGGATTCGCGCGGCACCTCGGTGGCCTGCACCTCGGACAGCACCTGCACCGGCTGGGTCTGCGCCGTCCAGCTCTGGTAGCGCGGGTTGGCCGCAGCCGGCGCGGCCATGGTTTCGCTCAGGGTGTTCCAGGCGTTGCAATGCGGGCATTGCCCCTGCCACTTGGGCGAGCTGCCGCCGCATTCGCTGCACTGGTAGATGGTTTTGTTCTTGGCCATGAATTCAATGTGCCCCGGCCGGTTTGGCCGGCGGGGCCTTGGCAGCAGGCTGGCTGCTGTTGATGTCGTTGAGGATATTGAGCAGGCGGTTGTCGCGCGTCAGCTGCTCGTCCTTGGGTTTGGGCGGCAGCCGCGATTTTTCATCGCCGCGCACGGTGGACAGGATGGAGTCGATCAACGGGTCATCCTTGGCCATCGCCTCGGCCTCGGCATTGCTCAGCGGCTTGCGCACCGGCGGCACCGCGCGTATCGCCACCGTCGGCACCGAGGCGATAGGCAGCGGCACTAGCGCGTGACTACTTTTTTTTTGAGCCGGGGCCTCTGCGTGGCCGCTGGATGCCGCTATCAGCGGCGCCGAGGCTTCCGGCGCCATCTCCGGTGCGGGCGTCATGGTTTCCAGCTTGTTCTTGGCCATGTATTCCTGCATTTCGCGCCAGCCGGCGTAAATCTGTGCCTTGTCGGCTTCCGGATTGCGGCTGTAGCACTCCTCCAGCGAGCGCCCGGTCTGGCGGCACGACGCCCCGATCGCCTTGTTGGATTCGGCTGCCAGGCCACTGATGTTCATGACCCAGTTACAGCCGGTCAGCAACAGCAGGGCTGGCAACAGCAGATATGCCCGCATCGTTGGTCCTTATTCCTTGTTACGCAGATCCAGCTCGACGATTTCGCCGCTGCGGCCGCGGCTGGCGCCGCCCAGCCAGTACAGCATGTGCGGCATCAGGTCGACCAGATCGCCGCGCTCGCTCTTGGCTTCGCCCGGGTGGGTGCGGTTGCGGAACGGCGAATTCACCGCGCCAGGCACCAGTAGGTTGACGCGCAGATTGGGGTACACATCCCACTCCGACGCTGCCACCTGCATCAGGTAGTTGAGGCCGGCCTTGGAAGCGCCGAAGGCGCCCCAGAACGGGCCCGGCTTCTGGCCGTGGGTTTCGCCGACAAACACCACGCTGGCGTCGTCCGCCGCCTTCAGCAGCGGCAGGCAGGCGCGGGTCAGCGCAAACGGTGCCACGGTGTTGATGCGGTACTGGTTCATCCACTCGTCGATGCGCTGATCCGACAGAGGCGACAGCGCAAAGAAGTGCGCGGCGCAATGCACGATGCCGTCCAGGCGGCCCACCGCATGCTTGATCTGGTAGGCCAGGGTGTTGAAGGCGTCGTCGCTGGCTTCCAGCAGATCCAGCGGAATCGCCACCGGCTCCGGCGAACCCTGCGCCACGATCTCGTCGTACACCTTTTCCAGCCCGCGCACGCTGCGCGCCAGCAGTACCACGGTGGCGCCATGCTTGGCCGCCGCCAATGCGGTGTCGCGGCCGATGCCCTGCGTGGCGCCGGTCACCAGGATCACGCGGCCGGCCAGATAGTTATCGTCAAAAGTTTGCATCATGTTCTTGTTGTCCAGTCCTGCATGAGGGCATGGGCGGCGGCTATGCCACTGCGTACCGCTCCTTCGAGGGTAGCCGGGTAGTCGGCACATAGCCAGTCGCCCGCCAGATAGCCCGATTTTACGGGAAGTCGCACATCGGGGCGCGGCAACGCAACGTTGGCCGCAAAGGTGGCACGCCGTTCGGTAATCACCCGCCCGGCCAGCAGCGGCGGCAAGTTCGGCACGGCACGGCGCAACTCCGCCTCGCAACGCGCAACAAGCGCATCCTGCGCCAGCGCCTCGTGCTCCCCTGCGGCGCTGATCACCACCGACACCAGCCCGGCCTCGCCGCTCAATGCCTCGCGGTCGAACCACCACTGCCCCAACCCGTGCGCCTGCCCGGTCATCACCGCCGGTAACGCCACCCGGCCGGCAAACTGCAGGTATACGGTGCTTATCGGCTGGTATTGCCATGCCTTGAGCAAGTTTGTCAGTGCCGGATCATCCACTAGTCGTAAAGCGTGGTAGGGCGCGGTGGCGACGATGATGGCGTCGAAGCGTTCGCCGTCCACCGTGCCGGCCGGCAGATCCAGCGTGCTGACGCGCCGGCCCAGACGGATGTCGGCGCCGCGAGCGGTCAGCCAGTGCAGCGCCGGCTCGGCAAACAGCGCGCCCAGATCGACGCGCGGCAGCAGCAGCCGGCTGTCCGCGCCGCGCGGCGAGCCCAGGCTGTCGCGCAGCACATTGGCTAGCAACTGCATCGAGGCCTGCGCCGGTGGCGTGTTGAGGGTGGCCAGGATCAGCGGCGTCCAGAAGTACTGCAACAGCCGCTCGCTCTGCCCCTGCTGGCGCAGCCAGCGTTGCGCGGCGACATCCTGCCCGATTTGCCAGCGCTTCACCCTGAGCCAGGTCAACAGCCGCAGCAACGCCAGCTTGTCGCGCCAGCGCAGCCCGCGCGCGCCGAGCAAGCCGGCCAGCAGCTGCCACGGCGCCGGCCAGTCCGGACAGCGCATGTGCATGCCATCCACCTGCTGCCAGCTCAGGGGCTGTGCGGCCAACGTTTGCTGCGGATCGACGCCCACCCGGCGCATCAGCCGCAGGCTGTCGCGGTAGGCGCCGATCAGGATGTGCTGGCCGTTGTCCAGCCGCATGCCGTCCAGCGCCACCGCGCGGGCGCGACCACCGGCCACGCGGCCGGCTTCGAACACGGTAAGGTTGGCCGCATCGGCCAGCTCGATGGCAGCGGCCAGGCCGGCCCAGCCGGCGCCGATGATGGCAACGCGCGGGGTCACGGCTTGTAGCCGAAGGTCCAGGTCTTCCACGCCAGCCAGATCTTGCGCCCCGGCGACAGCGACAGCCGCTGGTTCAGCACCTTGCCTGGGCCGTCCAGCGCGATCTCGTCCAGCGTGGCGCGGTAGATCGCCGCCATCACCAGGCCGATGCGCTGCGCCTTGCGGTCTACCGCCGGCAGCAGCTGCCAGGCCTTGCGGTAGTGCTCGTGCGCCCGCGCAATCTGGAACTGCATCAGCTCGGCAAACTGCGGCGATTCCTGGTAGGCCAGCACCTCGGCCGCCGGCACGCCGAAGCGCTGCAGGTCTTCCACCGGCAGGTACAGCCGGCCGCGACGGGCATCCTCGCCCACGTCGCGGATGATGTTGGTGAGCTGGAACGCCAGCCCCAGCTCGTGCGCGTACTTCAAGGTGGCGCGGTCGCTGTAGCCGAAAATCTGCGCCGACAGCTGTCCCACCACCCCGGCCACGCGGTGGCAGTACAGTTGCAGGTCGGCAAAACGGTTGTAGCGCGGCACATCCAGATCCATCTGCATGCCGTCGATGATCTCGGCCAGCCACTCCTGTGGTAGCTCGAACGCTGCCACATGCGGCTGCAGCGCGCGCATTACCGGGTGGCTGGGCGTGCCGGCGTACAGTGCCGCCAACTCGCTGCGCCACCATGCCAGCGTGGTGCGCGCCACGTTGTCGTCGTGGATCTCGTCCACCACGTCGTCCACCTCGCGGCAGAACGCGTACAACGCCACCATGGCGTCGCGCTTGTCCTTCGGCAGGTAGCGAAAGCTGGCGTAAAAGCTGGAGCCGCTCTTCGCCGCCTTGTCTTCACAGTATTGCTGCGGGGTCACGCCCGTCTCCCTTTTTTGGCATACGGCGCCCACAGCGCCTTGCCGATAATCACCGGCCAGTCCTTCCAGCCCAGTACCGGGCGATGATTGAACACATCGCCACGGGCATCGTGAATCTTTTTCAGAATGCGCTCGCCACCCAGCACGATCATGCGCAACTCCAGGCCAAAACGGCCCTTGAGCTTGAGCGCCAGCGGCGAACCAGCCTGCAGCATCGCCAGCGCGCGCTTCACTTCTTTGTCCATCAGCAGCGGCCACACCCCGCCGGCATCGCCGCGCGCAATCTGCTGCTCATCGATGCGGAATTTGGCCAGATCGTCCTGCGGGATATACACCCGCCCCTTCTGCCAGTCGATGGCCACGTCCTGCCAGAAGTTGATCAGCTGCAGCGCGGTGCAGATACCGTCGCTCATCGCCAGGCTGCGGCTGTCGTGCTCGCCATACAGCGCCAGCATCAGCCGCCCCACCGGGTTGGCGGAGCGCCGACAGTAGTCCACCAGCTCGGCAAAATTCTGGTAGCGGGTCTTTTCCACATCCTGGCTGAACGCCGACAGCAGATCGTAGAACGGCTGCAGCGGCAGCTGGCGCTCGGTAATCACCTGCGCCAACGCCTGCATCAACGGCTGCTGCGGCGCCTGCCCGGCAGCGATGCGATCCAGCTCCGCGCGCAGCGCTTGCAATACGGCCAACCTTTCCGCCGCCGGAGCATCGCCCTCGTCGGCGATATCGTCGGCATGGCGCGCAAAACGGTAGATAACATGCACCGCCTTGCGCATGCGCCGCGGCAGCGCCAGCGAGCCTACCGGAAAGTTTTCGTAATGATCCACCGCCATCGGCGCGCATCCATCTGCATAGGCAAACGCGCATTATAAGCGAAGCGCGTCTGCGCCCCGATTTCGCTACTTGCAAAATTAATGCTTGACGCCGCCAACGACGCCGACTAAACTGCGCTCCGCGTTGAGAGACGCAGCCTCTGTGGGGGTATAGCTCAGCTGGGAGAGCGCTTGCATGGCATGCAAGAGGTCATCGGTTCGATCCCGTTTACCTCCACCACGAATACTCAAAAAATCCGACCACGGTCGGATTTTTTGTCCCCATCGTCTAGAGGCCTAGGACACCGCCCTTTCACGGCGATAACCGGGGTTCGACTCCCCGTGGGGACGCCAGCAACACGAAAAGCCACCGCAAGGTGGCTTTTTCTATTCTGCGCCTTGCGGCCAACCCCTCTCACGCCGCGTCACGAAAACGTGACGGGCGCCCCTCCGCCGAGGAAACAAGCGGCAGTCAAACCGGACTGATGCACAAGCATTCGTTTCAGCCAGCGATGTACGCACTACCCTGTCGGCAAGGTCGCAGCAGCAAGCATATGTCCAAGCGCTTTCACACCAATTATCGCAAAATTAATTCAGATGGCATTTTGATGCCATTCTCACCATTGACGCTGATGCCGACACCGGCAACGGGCATGTTCCTGTACAGCACCAGCAGCAGGTCAAAAGTTCGGCCCCGGTAGTCTAGCGACTGTCTCTGTGATTCTGGATCTAGCTCAAGCCATGCACCGTTAACGAAGGACTCAGCCAGCTTTTAAAGCGAACGAGCGAAAACATCAGGAATATTCAGAACAGCATGAATATCATTCCATCCAAAAAAACTTCCACCTTGCTGATGGCAGCCATCTTCATCACCAGCTGGATCAAGCCAATCTGGCCGGCCGAACAGGCCCTTCACAGCTCGCTCACTGTCATTGCATTTTTCATATTGTGGCATCACGTCAAACACAACAAGACTACAGATCTTGATTTCTTCTTAATTATCATTTTTCTCTCAACGCACTCCATCGCCGCACGTTGGCTGTATTCAAACACGCCCTACGACAATTGGCTGCAGACCATGCTGGGATTTTCCCTGAACCAGCACCTTGGCTGGACAAGAAATAATTTTGATCGCCTGGTGCATTTTCTTTATGGTTTTTGCTTTACCCCAGTCATCATTTCGCACGTAGCTAACAGGTTTTTCCTGTCCGCGAAAAAAGGTTTCATCATTGCCATCACTGCCATTATGGTAACCAGCCTATGGTATGAATGGTTTGAATGGCTGATAGCCATTACCCTTTCTGCCAATGATGCTGAAGCATACAACGGGCAGCAAGGTGATATGTGGGATGCCCACAAGGACATGCTGGTGGCAACCATCGGGAGTTTGGTGTGGGCCAAAGCATATCTGAGCCCCCATTCAACCCGTGCAGTTACCGCGATACCTCGTTAACCCGGTATCCCACACCTCAGCCCCCCTAGTGGGCGGACTACGCAATGCAGGCCCACCCACTTGTCGTGCAACAACAGCCGACGCAGCAAATCACCACGGCCGGCTCGGGCTCATGGTCAGACGTACCTGGACTTCTGCCCCCGGCGATTCGGAAGTGGTAGCCAGCAGCATCCAGCCAGTTGCGGCCCCTCCTTCTGGATGAAATAGCCAAGCTGGCGGCATTTGCCGCCGACACCATCTTCGACCTTGTCCATCATCGGCTTCACCGTCAGCCCCGGGCGGGTGACTCCCTTGACCAGCTTGTCGAACCTCGCATTCACGACAAGGACGGGCCAGTTTCTGGGGCTGCCTGAACTACCCACGCTGCAGACATACCCTGGGCATGCGCCACAGCGAGGCGTGAAATAATCATCGTCCCTGCCGCCGGCCGCGTTCGCATAGCCTACTCTCTGCGCAAGTGCTGGCCAGCCGCCCAGCGTTGCAACTATCTTGCTGGCCGATGCCGACACGCAACGGCCGTCGTAAGCAGGGAACTCGCTCCCCATGCGCAGTTTCCAGCATGCAGCCTCACCCGTCCTGGCACACGCCAGCATCAAAAAAAGCCACCACGAGATGGCTTTTTGCATTTCCAGCTTCCCCGGCAAGAAACCTCGCGCCTGCATGATGCAGACCGGCATGCCGGCAGCTATGCTTTTTATTGAACCCCCACTAAGCGCACGTGAACGACAGACACACCGGCAGGCTTTACCGGGCCACGGCGGCATGCGATAACAAGGCTCCCGCTCGCAAGCTACCGCCAGGCGACCACGGCATGAACGGCGGCGGCAATGCCGCACATGCCCCAAGCGTTTGAGTTGATTGCATAACAGTTTCTTATCCAAATCTCACTGGTGAAAAATCGCCATGGATAACTCAGAACTCAATCTCAAACTGAGCCACAGCAAGCCCCGCAGCTATATCCGGCGCTCCATCTACCTGCTGTTGCTGCTGCTGCTTGGCCTGCTGGTCTATCTGCTGCTGGAGGAACTGAAAACCTCGCGGCTGCAGGCACATTATTTTTCCCAGATTGCCCACGACGCCAGATTTACCCTCAAGCCGGGCGCCAGCAGCGCCATCCGCTACCCGGCCAACAACGGCCCCTACGACCAGCGCCTGGGTTACGCCGCCATGCCGCGCTTCCTGCAGCGGCTGGATACCCGCGGCTACGCCATCGACAGCCAGGCGGTGCAGTCTGCCGGCATGACCGGGCTGGCCGACCACGGCCTCACCGCCCCGCTGTTGCCGCTGGGGCTGTTCCTGCCCTATCGCGAAAAAGACCAGGCCGGGCTGACGCTGTATGACGGCTACGGCCAGGCCATCTACCAGTCGCGCTACCCGCAGCGCGTGTACCCGGATTTCGACGCGCTGCCGCCGCTGCTGGTCAGCGGCCTGCTGTACATCGAAAACCACACCCTGCTGGATCAGGAAAACCCGCTGCGCAACCCGGCGGTGGAGTGGTCGCGCCTCAGCAAGGCGGTGCTGGACAAGAGCGTTCACTTGCTGAACGACGGCTACCGCCCGGCCGGCGCCAGCACCCTGGCGACGCAGATCGAGAAATACCGCCACTCGGCCGCTGGCCGCACCGGCTCGGAGCAGGAAAAACTGCGCCAGATGCTGTCGGCCTCGGTGCGCGCCTACCTCAACGGTGAAGACACCACCGCGGCCAGACGCCAGCTGGTGCTGGCCTACCTCAACACCGTACCGTTGGCCGCACGCGCCGGCTTTGGCGAGATTTCCGGCATCGCCGACGGCATGTGGGCGTGGTACGGCCGCTCGTTCGAGCAGGTCAACCAGGCACTGGGCGGCATCGCCGCCACCCCGGCGGCCGAGCGCGCCACAGTGTTCAAGGAAGCCCTCAGCCTGATGATCTCGCAGCGCAGCCCGTCCACCTTCCTCAACGGCGACATGAAGGTGCTGGAGGCCATGACCGATGCCTACCTGCGCCTGATGGCCAAAGACAAGGTGATCACCGCCGAGCTGCGCGATGCCGCACTGAAAGTGTCGCTGCGGCAGCAGCGCGAGCGGGTACGCCTGCCCAGCGTGGCGCCCATCAAGCAAAAAGGCGCCAATGCCGTGCGCATCAAGCTTGCCGGCCTGCTGGGCGTGTCGCGCATGTACGACCTGGACCGCCTGGATCTGAGCGCCAGCAGCACGCTGGACTTCAAGCTGCAGCAGGACATCACCGCCGAGCTGGTCAAGCTGCGCGACCCGGAGCATGCCAAGGCGGCCAACCTTTACGACGAGCACCTGCTGCAGCAAGGCTCGCCGCAGGGGGTGACCTACAGTTTCACCCTGATCGAGCGCACCGCCGACGGCAACAAGGTGCGCGTGCAGGCCGACAACTTCGACCAGCCCTTCGACATCAATGAAGGCGCCAAGCTGGACCTCGGCTCCACCGCCAAGCTGCGCACCCTGGTCACCTACCTGGGGGTGATCAAGGAGCTGCACCAGCATTACAGCGCGATGAGCAGCGAGCAGCTGGCCGCCATCAAGTTCAGCGGCAAGGAGCCGCTACTGCAGCGCTGGGCCATCGACTACCTGCAACAGACGCCCGACCACGACCTGACCGCCATGCTGGAAGCCTCGCTGCTGCGCACCTACTCCGCCAGCCCGGGCGAAAGCTTCTTCACCGGCGGCGGCCTGCACACCTTCAACAACTTCGATGAGAACGACGACGTCAAGGTACTGACCGTGCGCGAGGCCACCCGCCGCTCCGTCAACCTGGTGTACATCCGGCTGATGCGCGACATCGTCCGCTACTACATGGCGCCGGTGGGCAGCGCGCCAGCGGACACGCCCGCCGACGACGCCGCGCGCAGGGCCTACCTGCAGCGCTTTGCCGACCGCGAGGGGCGCACCTTCCTCGCCGGCTTCTACAACAAGTACCGCCGCAAATCGCTATCGGAAATCGACGCGCTGTTGGCCGCACGTGCCAGCCAGAGCCCGCGGAAACTGGCGGTGATCTTCCGCAGCGTGCAGCCGGATGCCGGGCTGGACGCCTTCAGCGCGTTTCTGGACAGCCAGCTGCAGGCCACCAAAAAACCGGATCAAAAAACGGTAGCCAAGCTCTATGACGAGTTCGCCCCCGGCCGCTTCAACCTGGCCGACCGCGGCTACCTGGCCAACGTGCACCCGCTGGAGCTGTGGCTGGTGGCCTACCTGCACAACCACCCGCACGCCGGCTGGAGCGAGCTGGTGGCCGCCAGCACCCAGCAGCGGCAAGAGGTGTACCAGTGGCTGCTCAACAGCAAGAACCGGGCGGGCCAGGCATCGCGCATCAGCGAGATGAAGGAAATCGACGCCTTCAAGCAGATACACAAGAACTGGCAGCTGCTTGGCTACCCGTTTGACACCCTGGTGCCCTCCTACGCCACCTCGCTGGGCGCCTCGGCCGACCGCCCGGCATCGCTGGCCGAGCTGATGGGCATTCTGAGCAATGACGGCATGCGACTGCCCACCGCCTACCTGGACAAACTGCACTTTGCCGCCAACACCCCGTACGAAACCACCCTGGCGCAGGTACCGGCCAAGGGCGTCCGCGTGCTGGCACCGGAGCTGACCCAGGTGGTACGCAAGCTGCTGTCCGAGGTGGTGGACCAGGGCACCGCGCGCCGCGTTTCCGGCGCCTTCGACCTGCCGGACGGCACGCACATCCTGGTCGGCGGCAAGACCGGTACCGGTGACAACCGCTTCAAGGTATTTGCCAAGGGCGGCGCGCTGACATCCGAGCGCGTGGTTAGCCGTTCCGGTGCGTTTGCCTTCTACATCGGCGAGCGCTACTTCGGCACCCTGGTGGCCTACGTGGCCGGCCCGCAGGCGGCCGACTACAAGTTCACCAGCGCACTGCCGGTGCAGATCCTCAAGGTGCTGGCCCCCACCCTGAAACAGCGGCTGACGCTGACGAACCCCGCCACCCCGCCGCTAGTCACCCCGCCGCCAGCCAGCCAGGCCGCCAGCCAGCCGGCCCCGCGGCGGGCGTTCAAGGTACTGCCGGGCTTTGCCATCGGCTAGACGGCGCCCGGCACTCCACGCCGGGTTTCCGGCACCACCACCTCCTCCGGTGGCGCCAGGCCGCGCACCAGCCACCTTGCGGCCAACCTGTGCCGTTAGCCTGCCCGCGCCGGCAGCAGCGCGGCGCCTGCCACCAGCGCCGGGCGGCGGCCACCGCGCCCGCGCCAGCAATCCGCCGGCGCAATACAACCCGCCAGTCTAATTCCCGCCCCGCCACTGCATAAACAATAAAAACCGCAAACCTTAGCGGCAAATCGCCTGGCGCCGTGAGCAAAACAGCCCGGCGGCGCTTATTTTAATTACCGATAATCTTATTCACCAATTGCACAAGCGCCTTGGCAATTAATTTCCAAACACGGAATTAATATTCACAGCCGCGTTAAATAAGCTTTGCCGGATAAATCACAAGTCATTGCATTGCAATAACTTTTCCGCACCGGTAGATTTTTTGCGTCACCGCCAATTAATCAGGTAGCGCAAATGTCTTATTTACTTTCCCTGCTGGAAAAAAGTCCGATTCCCGATGGCAAAACCGCCGCCGATGCGCTGCGCCACAGCGTAAAACTGGCGCAGCGGGCGGAAGAGCTGGGCTATCACCGCTTCTGGCTGGCCGAGCACCACGGCAATGCGCAGCTGGCCAGTGCCGCGCCGGAAATCGTCGCCGCGCATGTGCTGGCCAAGACCTCGCTGCTGCGCGTCGGCACCGGCGGCGTAATGCTGCAGCACTACAGCCCGTACAAGGTGGCGGAGGTGTTCCGCCAGCTGGCGGCGCTGGCGCCCGGGCGGGTGGATGCCGGCGTGGGCAAGGCGCCGGGCGGGCTGCCGCCCAGCACCCGTGCGCTGCAGCAGCGCCATGCCGCCGCGCCCGATTTCGAGCAACTGCTGGCCGAGCTGGATGGCTTCCTGCGTGACGACATCGCCGCCGGCCACCCGCTGGCCGGCGCCGTCGCCACCCCGGCGGTGGCCAGCGCCCCGCAGCGCATCCTGCTGGGCGGCAGCCCGGACAGCGCCGCGCTGGCCGCCAAGTACGGCTGGGAGTTCACCTACGCCGGCCATTTCAACGGCGATGCGGCCAACCTGCAGGCCTCGCTCGACAGCTACCGCCAGGCCAGCGGCAAAACCGCCGCGCTGGCGCTGTACGCCTTTGCCGCCGCCAGCCGCGCCGAGGCCGAGGCGCTGGTGGGGCAGCTGCGCATCTTCAAGCTGCACCCGGAGCACGGCCAGGCGGTGAACCTGCCCAGCCTGGCCGCCGCCGAGCAGTACGCGCGCCAGGCCGGCATCCGCCACTACCGCATCGAAGAACTGACCCCGCACGTGATCACCGGCAGCGGCGAAGACGTGCGCCGCCAGCTGGATGCGCTGCATCAGCGCTACGGCATCCACGAATTCATCATCGACAACCCGGTGGCCGACTTTGCCCGCCGCCTGACTTCCATCGAGCTGATCGCCGGCGCCGACATCGCCGTCGCCGCCTGAACCCACACGAGGACATTCCCCATGAGCCAGACCCAATCCATTCCTTTCGGCATCATGCTGCACGGCGCCGGCGGCCACATGAACTCGTGGAAGCACCCGTCCGGCCCGGCCGACGCCAGCGTGAACCTGGATTTCTACATCGACACCACACGCAAGGCCGAGGCGGCCGGCATCCGCTTCGCCTTCGTCGCCGACGGCCTGTACATCAACGAGAAGTCGATCCCGCACTTCCTCAACCGCTTCGAGCCGCTGACCATCCTGTCGGCGCTGGCCACCGCCACCCGCAAGATCGGCCTGGCCGGTACCGTATCCACCTCCTACAGCGACCCGTTCACCACCGCGCGCCAGTTCGCCTCGCTGGACCTGATCAGCGGCGGCCGCGCCGGCTGGAACGTGGTGACCACGCCACTGGAAGGCAGCGCCAAGAACTACAGCCGCACACACCCGGAACACGCGCTGCGCTACGAGATCGCCGACGAATACCTGCAGGTCACCCAGGGGCTGTGGGACAGCTGGGACGACGACGCGCTGCTGCGCAACCGTGACAGCGGCCAGTTCTTCGACCCGGCCAAGCTGCACGCGCTGAACCACAAGGGCCGTTTCTTCCAGGTGGCCGGGCCACTGAACATCAGCCGCTCGCCGCAGGGGCAGCCGGTGATCTTCCAGGCCGGCTCGTCCGATGCCGGCATCGGCCTGGCCGGCAAGTATGCCGACGCGGTATTCACCCACTCGCCGTCGCTGGACGACACCCGCCAGTTCCTGCGCCAGGTAAAAACCAGCGCCGTGGCGCATGGCCGCAGCGGCGACGACGTGAAAATCTTCCCCGGCATCAACCCGGTGGTGGCCGCCACCCGCGCCGAGGCCGAGGCCAAGTACCAGCGCATCCGCGACCTGCTCACCATCGACGAGGCGCTGGCCTACCTGGGGCGCTTCTTCGACCACCACGACTTCAGCCAGTACGACCTCGATGCGCCGTTCCCGGAGCTGGGCGAGGTTGGCCGCAACAGCTTCCGCTCCACCACCGACCGCATCAAGGCCGATGCCAAGGCACGCGGCCTGACGCTGCGCCAGGTGGCGCTGGAAGCGGCCACGCCGCGCGACCAGTTCGTCGGCAGCGGCGAGGAAGTGGCCGCCGAGATCATCCGCTGGATCGACGCCGGCGCCGCCGACGGCTTCATCCTCGGCTTTGCCGTGTCGGCAGAAGGACTGGACGACTTCATCCAGCACGTGATCCCGGTGCTGGAGGCACGCGGCCGCTACCAGCGCGAGCTGCCGGGCAGCACGCTGCGCGACCACCTCGGCCTGCCGCGCAAGGCCAGCCGCTACGCCGCCGCGGCGGCGAGTCAGGAACAGGTGGCGTAATGGGCGTCTCCGACTCTGCGGCCAACCTTGCCGCCAGCGCGCGCATCGCCGCACATATCGCCGGCTTTGGCGAGCAGTTCGTCAGCCTGCGCCGCGACCTGCACCAGCACCCGGAGCTGTCGTTCCAGGAGGTACGCACCGCCGGCATCGTCGCCGGGCTGCTGGCCGGCTGGGGCTATACGGTGACGACCGGCATTGCCGGCACCGGCGTGGTGGGCAGCCTGCGCCGCGGCAGCGGTGGCAAGCGGCTGGGCATCCGTGCCGACATGGACGCGCTGCCGATCCACGAGGCCACCGGCCTGCCCTACGCCAGTGTCAACGCCGGGGTGATGCACGCCTGCGGCCACGACGGCCACACCGCCATCCTGCTGGCGGCGGCGCGCTACCTGGCCGAAGGCGGGCAGTTCGACGGCACGCTGCACTTGATCTTCCAGCCGGCGGAGGAAACCGGTGCCGGCGCGCAGCGCATGATCGACGAAGGGCTGTTCCAGCGCTTTCCCTGCGACGCGGTGTTCGGCCTGCACAACTGGCCCGGCGTCGAGAGCGGCCACGTCGGCTGC
This sequence comes from Vogesella facilis, assembly GCF_042648525.1. NCBI lineage: Bacteria > Pseudomonadati > Pseudomonadota > Betaproteobacteria > Neisseriales > Chromobacteriaceae > Vogesella > Vogesella facilis. Next base: position 222,764 of record NZ_JBHRXN010000031.1, on the reverse strand, counting down.
GTGTGCGGCCCGGCGATGGCGTCGGTGGACCAGGCGCACATCACCGTGCACGGCCAGGGTGGCCACGGCGCCGAGCCGCAGCACGCGGTGGACCCGGTGGTGGTGAGCGCGCACCTGATCACCGCGCTGCAAACGGTGGTATCGCGCAATGTGCCGCCGCTGGACATGGGCGTGGTGACGGTGGGCGCCATCCACGGCGGCGCCGCCTCCAACGTGATTCCGGACAGCGTGGCGCTGAAGCTGACCGCGCGCGCCTTCCGCCCCGAGGTGCGCCAGCTGCTGGCCGAGCGGGTGCCGGCCCTGGCCCGCGCACAGGCGGAGAGCTTTGGCGCCCGCGCCGAGGTGGACTACCGGCTGGGCTTTCCGCCAGTGGTGAACCACGCCGCCGAGACCGAATTCGCCCGCCAGGTGGCCATCGACACCCTGGGCGCGGCACAGGTACCAGCCGACTTCCGCCCGCGCACAGCCAGCGAAGACTTCGCCTTCATGCTGCAGGCGCGCCCCGGCAGCTACCTGTTCTTCGGCAATGGCGACAGCGCGCCGCTGCACAACCCGCGTTACGACTTCAACGATGCGCTGATCCCGCTGGCCGCCAGCTACTGGGCCAGCCTGACAGAGCGCTACCTGCAGGCCGATGCCGGCCAGGAGGCCACATGGCAGAACAGCTGATCTTCACCTCGCCCGACGACCCGCGCGCGCAGCCGATGCTGGCCGAGCTGACCGCGGAATACGAGCGCCGCTACGGCGACTACTTCAGCGCCGACGGCGCCGCCGCCGAGATGAACCGCTACCCGGCCAGCGCCTTCCAGCCGCCGGCGGGCAACTTCCTGCTGCTGCTGCGCGACGGCGTGGTCATCGCCGGCGGCGCCTTCAAACAGCTGGATACGCACACCGCGGAATTCAAGCGCATCTGGAGCCACCACGCGCACCGCCGCCAGGGGTTGGCCGCACGCATCGTCGCCGCGCTGGAACAACAGGCGCGGCAGCAGGGCTACCGCCGCGTCTACCTCACCACCGGTTTTCGCCAGCCGGAGGCGGTGGCCCTGTACCTGAGCCAGGGCTACCGCGCGCTGTTCGACCTGGGCGCCGACCCGGAGCGCTACGGCAGCCTGCCGTTTGAAAAACACCTGCGCCACGACCGCAGCCACACACCGCCGGACACCCCGGCGCTGCCGGCGCCGTCGGTCGCCTGAACACACTCGCAAGGACACCCACCATGAGCGAATTCACCCACTTTGCCGCCGCCACCAGCACCGGTGCGCTGGACGGCAGCCGGCCGCAAGCCGGCACCGGCGCCAGCAAACCCTGGCGCGACTACACCACGCTGCGCGTCATCCCCGCCCGCTACCCGGCGCGCACGCTGGGCACGCTGCTGGCGCTGCTGCTGATCGCCGCCAGCGCCTATTCGGTGCTGACCAACCCGCGCTGGGGCTGGCCGGTGTTTGCCGAATGGTTTTTTGCCGAGCCGGTGCTGGCCGGGCTGGGCCGCACCCTGCTGCTGACCGCGCTGGGCACCGTGTTCGGCTTTGCGCTGGGCACGCTGCTGGCACTGGCGCGGGTGTCGCGCTCGCCGCTGCTGGCCAGCCTGTCGTGGAGCTATGTGTGGCTGTTCCGCTCCATTCCGCTGATCGTGCTGCTGCTGCTCCTCAACAACCTGGGCTATCTGTACGAAACCATCTGGCTGGGGGTGCCGTTTACCGACATCAGCTTCGCCAGCTGGTCCACCACCCAGCTGATCACCCCGTTCGCCGCCGCGCTGCTGGGGCTGACGCTGAACCAGGCGGCGTTCTCCGCCGAGATCATCCGCGGCGGCATCCTGTCGGTGGACCAGGGCCAGCATGAGGCCGCCGCCGCGCTGGGGCTGCCGCGCCGCCGCCAGGCGCGGCGCATCGTGCTGCCGCAGGCGATGCGCACCATTCTGCCCACCGCCTTCAACGACATCATCGGCCTGGCCAAGGGCACCTCCAACCTGTACATCCTGGCGCTACCGGAGCTGTTCTACACCATCCAGGTGATCTACCGCCGCAACCTGGAAGTGATTCCGCTGTTGATGGTGGCCACCGTGTGGTACCTGATCATCCTCACCGTGCTGTCCGCCATCCAGGTACACGTGGAACGCCACTACGCCCGCGGCGCGCTGCGCAGCGTGGAACCGGGCTGGCTGGGGCAATGGTGGGCGCGGCTGCGCCCGGCCGCCAAGCGCGACGACGGCAGCGCTGCGGCCAACCTTGCCGCCGGCAACGAGCGCCGCCAGCCGCTGGCGCGCATCCAGGGCGGCGCAGTGTCGATCCACAACGTCAGCAAGCGCTTTGGCGCGCTGACGGTGCTGGACAGCGTGTCGCTGGACATCGCCCCCGGCAGCGTCACCGCCATCCTCGGCCCGTCCGGCTCCGGTAAATCCACCCTGCTGCGCACCATCAACCACCTGGAACGCGTCGACGGCGGCTTTATCGCCATCGACGGCGAGCTGATCGGCTACCGCCAGCACGACGACGCGCTGTACGAGCTGAAGGAGCCGGAGATCCTGCGCCAGCGCGCCGACGTGGGCATGGTGTTCCAGCACTTCAACCTGTTCCCGCACCTCACCGTGCTGGAAAACATCATCGAGGCACCGCAGGCGGTGCGCGGCCAGACCCGCCAGCAGGCCGAAGCGCTGGCGCGCGAGCTGCTGGCCCGCGTCGGGCTGGCGGACAAGGCCGACGCCTTCCCGCGCCAGCTGTCCGGCGGCCAGCAGCAGCGCGTCGCCATCGCCCGCGCATTGGCGCTGCAACCCAAGGTGCTGCTGTTCGACGAGCCGACCTCGGCGCTGGACCCGGAACTGGTGGGCGAGGTGCTGGACGTGATCCGCGAGCTGGCCAACAGCGGCGCCACGCTGCTGGTGGTAACGCACGAAATCGGCTTTGCCCGTGAAGTGGCCGACCGCGTGGTGTTCATGGAACACGGCCGCATCGTGGAGGCCGGCACCCCGGCGCAGGTGCTGGGCCAGCCGCAACACAGCCGCACCCGCGAATTCCTGGCCAAGGTGCTGTAACGCTTTTCCCTACTGGCTGCGGGCAAGCCCGCGGCCAACCTTGCACACACAAAAAAGGACTGACTCATGCACTTCTCGCCCAAACTGCGCCGCACGCTTGCCGGCTCCCTCGCCCTCGCCACGCTGACCCTGCCGGTGGCCGCCGCCGAATTCAAGGTCGACCTCAGCCCGGAACAACCCGGCCGCGTGCGCGCCGCCAAGGTGGACGCCGCCATCAAGCTGATTCCCAAGGACGCGCGCTTTGCCAAGGACGGCGTGTTCACCGTGGCCATCAACGGCGGCCGTCTGCCGCTGGCCGCCTTTGCCAGCGACACCAAGACGCTGGTCGGCTCCGAGCCGGACATCGCGCAGCTGGTGGCCGACAGCCTGGGCCGCAAGCTGGAGATCGTTAACGTGGCCTGGGCCGACTGGCCGCTGGGGCTGAGCTCCGGCAAGTACGACGCGGTGATTTCCAACGTCACCGTGACCGAGGCGCGCAAGGAGAAGTTCGACTTCTCCACCTACCGCAAGGACACGCTGGGCATCTACGTGAAGACCGGCGGCCCGGTGAAGCAGGTGCGCGAGCCGAAGGACATTGCCGGCCTGCGCGTGATCGTCGGCGCCAGCACCAACCAGGAGCAGATCCTGCTGCGCTGGAACCAGCAGAACGTGGCCGCCGGGCTGAAGCCGGTGGAGGTTCAGTACTACGACGATGACGTGGTACAGCGGCTGGCGATACAGTCCGGTCGCGCCGACGCCTACCTCGGCCCCAACGCGCTGGCCGCCTTCGAAGCGGCCAAGGATGGCAAGACCCGGCTGGCCGGCACCTTCTCCGGCGGCTGGCCGTTGAATGCCGACATCGCGGTAACCACCCGCAAGGGCGCCGGTCTGGCCGCCGCCATCACCACCGCCATTAACACCCAGATCGGCAACGGCAACTACGCCAAGGCGCTGAAGCGCTGGAACCTGGACTCCGAAGCCATCACCCAGTCGCAGACCAACCCGGCCGGCCTGCCCAAGAGCTGAGCCGGCAGTCTGCGCCTCGCCCCCGCCCCGCCGGCCCGCCCGGCGGGGCTGTTACCAGGAGCCACCATGCGTTTTGTCCGTTCCCTGCTTCCCGCCCTATTGTTGAGTGCCGCCGGCAGCGCCACGTTGGCCGCAGGCATCCAGTTTGATTTCAGCCCGCAGCAAGCGGGCCGCGTGCGCGCCGCGCCGCAGCCGGCGGCGATCGGCGCCATCGGCAAGCAGTTCCAGCCGGTGAAGCCCGGCGTGCTGACCGTGGCCATCGCGCCGTATGCGCCGCCGATTGCCACCTACGCCACCGACGCGCGCAGCGTGGTCGGCTTCGACCCGGATTACGCCCAGCTGGTGGCCGACAGCCTGGGGCTGAAGCTGGACTTGCAGCCGATTGCCTGGGCCGACTGGCCGCTGGGGCTCACTGGCGGCAAGTACGATGCGGTGATTTCTAATGTCGGCGTTACCGAGCAGCGCAAGGAGAAGTACGACTTTTCCACCTACCGCCTGGGCCTGCACGGCTTCTACGTGAAGGCCGACAGCCCGCTGCGGCGGATCCGCGAACCGAAGGACATCGCCGGCCTGCGCATCAGCACCGGCTCCGGCACCATCCAGGAAAAAATCCTGCTGCAGTGGGACCGGCAGAACAGCGCGCGCGGCCTGAAGCCGATCGAGCTGCAGTATTACGACGACGAAGCGGCGCGCAATGTCGCGCTGCTGTCCGGCCGCGTCGATGCCATTTTCAACCCCAACTCGCCGCTGGCCTACCAGGCGGCGCGCGACGGCAAGAGCCGGCTGGTGGGCACGGTGAATGCCGGCTGGCCGCTGACCGCCGACGTGGCGATCGCCACCCGCAAGGGCAGCGGTCTGGCCGCGGCGCTGACGCAGGCCACCAACGGCCTGATCAAGAGCGGCAAGTACGCGCAGGCGCTGGCGCGCTGGGGGCTGCAGGCCGAAGCCATCGACCGCGCCGAGACCAACCCGCCGGGCTTGCCCAAACTGTAGGAGCCGATGATGGCCATTGAAGAAATCAGCTTTCTGATTCCCGGCAACTTTGCCGCCGAGCAGCCGCAGCAGGGGCTGGAAGACACGCTGCAGCTGATCCGCCACGGCGAGGAGCTGGGCTACGACATTGCCTGGGTGCGCCAGCGCCACCTGGAGCGCGGCATTTCCTCCGCCGCCACCTTTCTGGCCGCCGCCAGCCAGCGCACGCGGCGCATTGGCCTTGGCAGCGCGGTGATCCAGATGGGCTACGAGAACCCGTTCCGCCTGGCCGAGGACCTGGCCACCGTGGACGTGCTGGCCGGCGGCCGGCTGCAGGTGGGTCTCAGCAGCGGCGCGCCGCCGTTTGGCGAGCTGCTGGGCAGCCGGCTGTTCGACGGCGACCCGGCCGGCATCGACTTCAGCCACAACCGCGTGCTGCGGCTGCGCGACAATCTGCGCGCCGAGCCGCTGGGCGACGAAGACAGCCTGATCGACTCCCCGGCCGGCCGCCAGCGGCCGCAGTTGCACCCGTATGCGCCCGGGCTGGCGCAGCGGCTGTGGTATGGCGGCGGCTCGCTGCGCTCGGCGGAATGGGCCGGCAGTAACGGCTTCCACCTGCTGATCGGCAACCTGACCCGCGGCGAGCACAGCGACGATTTCTTCACTGCGCAGCAACAGCAGCTGCAGCGTTTCCATACCAGCTGGCAGGGCGACACGCTGCCGCGGGTCGCCCTGGGGCGGGTGATCGTGCCGCTGGACAGTGCCGATGCCGCCAGCCGTCGCCATTATCTGGACTACGCCGCCGGCCGCCACGCGCGCACGCTGGCGCCGCAGGGCGAACGGCGCACGCTGTACGCCCGCGATCTGGTGGGCAGCAGCGAGCAGATTCTGGCCTGGCTGGCGGCCGACCCGATCCTGCCGCAGGTCAGCTCGTTGCGGCTGGAACTGCCGTATGACTTCAGCCCGGAGGCGTACCGGCAGATCCTGTCCGACTTCGTGCAGCACATCGCGCCGGCGCTGGGCTGGCGCCCGCGCGGCTGATGCGGCCAACCTTGGGCCGCTCCGGTCACGCCCTGCCACGGTGGGCAAGGGTGTGGCCGGGGCGCCAGACAAAAAAGCCATGCTGTGCACCAGCATGGCTTTTTGCTTGCGGCGCGGCGGCGGCTTACTGCACGCGCGCCACCTCGTCGAACGCCAGCCGCGGGCCGCGCGGCAAGGCCTGGCTGCCGTCGCCATAGCCCAGGTTCAGCAACAGGATGCTCTTGTAGCGGCCATCGCTGAAAAACTCGCGGTCCACCGCCTCGGCATCGAAACCGCTCATCGGCCCGGCGGTCAGCCCCAGCGCCCGCGCCGCCAGCAGCAGGTAGGCCGCCTGCAGCGTGGCATTGCTGCGCGCGCCCGGTTCGATCAAATGCGGCAGGCTGTCGTAAAAGCCCTTGGCATCGAAGGCCGGAAACTGGCTGGGCAGCTGTTGGTGAAAGGCGGTGTCGTAGGCCACGATCACCGTCAGCGGTGCGGCCAACGTTTTGTCGCGGTTGCCGGCGGACAGCGCCGGCGCCAGCCGGCTCCTGGCGGCGGCTGAGCGCAGGAACACGTAGCGCGCCGGCTGGCCGTTGAAGGCGGTGGGGCCCCATTTTTGCAAGTCGTACAGCTGCTGGATCAGCTCGTCGCTGACCGGGCGGGCGCTGAAGCTGTGCAGCGAACGGGCATCGCTGAACAGCTGCGCCAGCGCCTGCGGTGCCAGGGCGGTGGACATGGTGGCTCCTTACAGGGTGGCGATGGAGACTTCGGTGGATTTGACGAAGGCGATCACCTCCGAACCCGGCTTCAGCCCCAGCTCGCGTACCGAGCGGGTGGTGATCACCGAGGTAACGATGCCGGAGGCGGTTTGCACATCCACTTCCGACAATACCGGGCCGTCGATGATTTCCTTGATCACGCCGCGAAACTGGTTGCGCACATTGATGGATTTGATGCTCATGCTGAATTCCTTTGCTGGCTGATGGGCAATGACCGGTAAAAAACGGGCATGACGCTGATTTCCCTATCGCCCCATGTCGCGGCTTTTTCCCGGCGGCTGAATTCACCTTACCAGCCGTCATTAGCCAGCCAAACGAATTAAAGCTGGCTTGCTTTTGCAGATTGCCGCTAAGCAAATACGCTGCTGAGCTTGTGAAAAAAGCTTGTTTCCCTTGCCCGCGCGCCCGTCACCACAATCGGTATTCATTCACTCAGGGAGCAAGGCATGAAACAGAAACTGCTAGCCGGCGCCGTGTTATTCGCCAGCCTGCTGGGGCAGCCGGCGCTGGCCGATATTTCGCTGCTGAATGTGTCCTACGACCCGACGCGCGAGCTGTACCAGGATTTCAATACCACCTTCGCCAAATACTGGCAGCAGAAAACCGGCGAGACGGTCAGCATCAAGCAGTCGCACGGCGGCTCCGGCAAGCAGGCGCGCGCGGTGATCGACGGGCTGGAGGCCGACGTGGTGACGCTGGCACTGTCCAACGACATCGACGAGCTGTACCGCAACGGCAAGCTGGTGGCGCCCAACTGGCAGCAACGGCTGCCCAACAACGCCACGCCCTACACCTCCACCATCGTGCTACTGGTGCGCAAGGGCAATCCCAAGAATATTCGTGACTGGAACGACCTGGCGCGCGCCGGCGTGGAGGTGGTGACTCCCAACCCCAAGACCGGTGGCGGGGCGCGCTGGAACTACCTGGCGGCATGGGGCTACGCACTGCAGCAGCCGGGCGGCAACGACGCCAGCGCCCGCACGCTGGTGCAGAAGATCTACCACAACGTGAAAGTGCTGGATTCCGGCGCGCGCGGCTCGCTGATCAGCTTTGCCCAGCGCGGCATCGGCGACGTGCTGATCTCGTGGGAGAACGAGGCCTTCCTCGCCAGCCGCGAGCTGGGACCGGACAAGTTCGACATCGTGGTGCCGTCGGTATCGATCCTGGCCGAGCCGCCGGTGAGCGTGGTAGACAAGGTGGTGGACAAGCGCGGCACGCGCAAGGTGGCCGAGGCCTACCTGCAATACCTGTACAGCCCGCTGGGCCAGGAGTTGGCCGCACAAAACTACTACCGCCCGCGCGACCCGAAAGTGGCCGCCAAGTACGCCGGCCGCTTCAGCAAGGTGAAGCTGTTCACCATCGACGAAGTCTTCGGCGGCTGGGCCAAGGCACAGCAGACCCACTTCGACGACGGCAAGATTTTCGACCAGATCTACGCCAAGTAAGCACGGCGGGCGCGGCCGTCACTGGCGGCAGCTGCCGGTAGCATCTGCCTGCCCCGCCCTCTGCTGTCGCCTGTGCCGGCGGCCACCGGCGGAGCGCCTCAGGCGATCCCTTGGCGGCCAGTTGTCGTTTGCGCGGCGTTGCCAGCCGCACACGCCGCCGGCGGCAGCTGGTCCGCAATGGTACCGCCCCCTGGCAGTTGTTTTTAAAATCAAACACTTGCCACATGCATTTTGACAAACTGCGAATAATCGTAAAAAGAACGCAAAAAAGCGCTTGACGCCAATTATCACGCACGTTAAAGTGCGCACCTCTTCGCGATGCAGCGATGCAAGACGAAGAACCTGTGGGGGTATAGCTCAGCTGGGAGAGCGCTTGCATGGCATGCAAGAGGTCATCGGTTCGATCCCGTTTACCTCCACCACAGTCCCCATCGTCTAGAGGCCTAGGACACCGCCCTTTCACGGCGATAACCGGGGTTCGACTCCCCGTGGGGACGCCAATCTGGGGGTATAGCTCAGCTGGGAGAGCGCTTGCATGGCATGCAAGAGGTCATCGGTTCGATCCCGTTTACCTCCACCAGATAAAGAAAAAACCGACCCTCGTGGTCGGTTTTTTCATGTCCGCGCTGCAGAACCGGCTGGCGGCCAACTAGCCACCGGCAATCAGCTCACACTCAGGCCAGCAGTCCCCGCTCGCTGGCGGCCAGGCTGTCCGCCAGCTGCTGCCAGGCGGCGGCTTCGGCGCTGTGCTGCAGCGCACGCAGCAGGAAATGGCAAACGGCAAACAGCGGCTGCAAACGCGCCCGCGCCACTGCCAGCTGCTGCGGCAGTACCGGCAGCAAACGGGGCCACAACTGCAGCAGCCGCGCCAGCACCGCCGCCACCTGCTCCAGCTCGGCAAACAGGCCATGCGCCGGCCGCCCGCCCGCCAGCAGCGCTCGCTCCTTCAGATCGTCGATCCGCTCCTGCAGCAATGCCAGCAGTCGCTCCAGCTGCGCCTGCAATTGCTGCGGGGTGGCATCGCGCGCCGGTTCGCCATCCGGGTCCAGCAGCAAGGCATGCTGCGCCAGCAGGCTGGCATGAAAATCGCTGCCCGGCTGCGCCGGCGCTACTGGCAGCGCTTGCGGCAGCGGTGGATGCGGCAACTGCTCGCTGAGCGCGCCCGAGGCGTTCACCGGATCGATACGAATCATCACTCTCCTCCCGCAGCGCGCCGCGGGCACGCCGGCTCAAAAGCCGAACAGATGCCCCAGCTTGGCCTGCTTGGTGTTCAGGTAGTGGTCGTTGTACTCGTTGCGGCCAACCTGCAGCGGCACCCGCTCCACCACATTGATGCCGGCCTGCTGCAAGGTGGCCACCTTGCGCGGGTTGTTGGTCATGATGCGCACCGCCGGCACGTTCAGCAGCGACAGCATTTCGCGCGCGATGCGGAAGTCGCGCATGTCGGCCGGGAAGCCCAGTTGCTCGTTGGCCTCCACGGTATCGGCGCCGCCATCCTGCAGCTTGTAGGCGCGAATTTTGTTCAGCAGGCCGATGCCGCGACCTTCCTGGCGCAGGTACAGCAACACGCCGCGGCCCTCGCGGGCGATGGCCTCCAGCGCGGCTTCCAGTTGGAAGCCGCAGTCGCAGCGCAGCGAAAACAGCGCATCGCCGGTCAGGCATTCGGAATGCACGCGCGCCAGTGGCGCGTCGCCCTGCAACTCGCCCAGGGTCAGCGCCACATGCTCGCGCCCGCCTTCTTCTTCAAAGCCGTGCATGTCGAACACGCCAAACGGTGTCGGCAGTTGGCAGCTGGCCACCAGCGCAACGCGTGGCGCCTTATCGGTTTGGCTCAAAATCTACTCCGGTTATCCATGGCAGCAGCGGCATGGTAGCGACCGCGGCCCACCTCACAAAGCGCAAAGTTTTGCAGGCTATATCAAAAATTTTCAACAGGGCTGGCGGCAAGCTCCGCAAAGGGCTGCGCCAGTGCCAGCGCCAGTGCGGCCAACAGCGCCTGCCGCTGTTCATCAAAAAATCCGGCCCTGGCATCTTCGGCGTCCAGAATCCCCAGCACCGTGCCGTCGGCTGCCAGTACCGGCAGGCAGACTTCACTCTGCACCTTGGGATCGCACTCGTAGTAGGCACCACCGGCCCGCTGCCAGGCCTGCACATCGGCGATCACCGCCCCTCGCCCGCTCAGGCCGACGCGGCTGTTATTGCTGAACAGCGCGAAATCCTCGTGCAGCGGAAACTCGGCGCGACTGGGCAGGCCGCGATAGGCCAGCTTCACCAGCCGCGGCAGGCCGTCGCGCTCGAAACGGCAGTACACCCCCAGCCAGTCGGCCGGCAGCAAGCGCAGCGTGGCCTGCACCAACGCATCCAGCGCACGCAGCCGGGCTGCGGCCGTGGCGCTGCGGCCGCCCAGCCACAGCGACACGTCGTATGGCTCGGCGTCCAGCTCGTCCACCAGCGAGCAGCTGCCGCCCTCTCCCAGTTTGGGCACCCGGTAGCGGTAAAGTTCATCCTCGCTGCGCGGCGTGGCCGGCTGCGCCAGCGCCTGCTGTAGCGTGGCGATGCCCTGCTGCAGGACAGGCAACGGCAGCGTCAACCCGCTGCGCTGAAGATAGGATGCGGCATGCGGCATGAGCGACCACCCGGACAAAGTAATTTAGTCGGGTATTATCGCCCGTTTTCGCCTGCGGACTCCAGCCATATCCCCGCCGGCGGGCGGAAAAAACGCCGCCGGCCCGGCCCCGCGTGCAGACGGGCAGGGCTGCGGACTGCGGCCAACGTGTAGCGCGAACGAACGGGGACAAGAACGAAGACAGGACGGCGGCGCGCGACCGCCGGCAGCATGGCCAGATGCGCCGGCCAGGACCGGACGCCAGGGAGAAGCGTACTCACGCTGCCGGCTTGGCGCGCCAGCGGGCGCCGGGCCGGCAGCCGGCATCAGGCGGCGGCGGATGCCACCGGCGACAGCAGCCAGCCGTGCTGCTCCATGTCGCGGCCAACCAGACGGTTGCGGCCGTTCTGCTTGGCCTGGTACATGCGGCTGTCGGCCAGCTCCAGCAGCTGGCGCCAGTCGTTGACGCCGTCTTCCTGCCATTCGGCCACGCCGATGCTGGCGGTCAGCGGCTGGCCGTCCGGGCGCAGCCCCAGCCCGCCCTGGCGCAGCCGGCCCAGCGCATGCACCGCCTGGCCGGCATTGGTATTGGGCAGCAACAGCAGGAACTCCTCGCCGCCCCAGCGCACCAGCACATCACCCTTGCGCAGCTGGTCTACCACGCGCTCGGCCAGCACCTGCAGCGCCAGGTCGCCGGCATGGTGGCCGTACTGGTCGTTGATGCCCTTGAAGTGATCGATATCGATGAAGGCCACGCACAGCGGGCTCTGGCAGCGCATGGCCAGGGTCGCCTGCAGCTCCAGCACTTCCTCGCCACTGCGACGGGAGAAGGCGCCGGTCAGCGGATCGCGCACCGCCTGCTGCACCAGCGCGATCATGAATGCCAGCTGGCTGATACAGGCCAGCGCCGCCACGCCGGCAATCAGCACCTGCAGCCAGAAACTGCCCCAGAACGACGGCCAGTCCACCGTGGTCCATTCCAGCATGCCGCCCAGCATGTGCGCCGCCAGCGCCGGCAGCGCAAAGCCCAGGCTTTCGGTCAGCGTCAGCGGGAAAATGGCCAGCCCGGCCAGCAGCACGAAGGGCAGGAAGGCGTAGCCGGTGCCGATGGCCGCCGAAATCCCCTCCAGGTGGTGATTCAACAGCAACAGGTGCGACACCACATAGAATATGGAAGGAATGGCAAACAGGCACACCATGCCGCCCCACGCCTGCAGCAAGGAACTGTAGGCGCGGTAGTGGCGGTGCAGGCCGAAGAAGGCCAGCGAGGCGACGATGCGCGCCACCGCCAGCTGCCAGCTCAGCGCCAGCGGCAGCACCAGCAGATCCACCACGATCCACAGCGGCGTCAGGATGGCGAACAGGCAGGCCACCAGCCGCACGCGGTTGACGATGATGCGCGCGCGGCGGCCGTTCATCAGCGGCATGTGGCCGTGCGGGGACAACAGCCAGCGGGCCTCGCTGTGGTTGACCTCCCCCGGCAACAAGCCCACCAGCTTGAGCCACAACTGCCTGGATAAACCGCTCATTTCGCCATCCCTCATAGTGAGAGCCGAATTATCGGTATTCCGCGCTACTGCACGGTTTGCCGAAGATCAAGCAAGCCTCACTCAGGCGCAAACAAAAACGGCACCACCGCCAGGTGATGCCGTTCCGCTGTCGCACAGGGCCGGTTTAGCTGTAGACGAAGTGCGCGCGCTTCACATTGCACAGCAGCTCGTAGCTGATGGTACCGGCCTGCGCCGCCACCTCGTTCACGCTGATGCTGTCGCCCCACAGCTCCACCTCGCTACCCACCCCGGCCTGCGGCAGGTCGGTCAGATCCACCGTCATCATGTCCATGGACACGCGGCCGATCACCCGGCTCTTGGCGCCGGCGATCAGCAGCGGGCTGCCGGTGGAGGCCAGCCGCGGGTAGCCATCGGCGTAGCCGCAGGCCATCAGGCCGACACGGGTTGGCCGCGTGGTGACGAAGCTGGCGCCGTAGCCCACCGGCTCGCCCACGCCCAGCTCGCGCACGCCGAAGATGCGGGTGGAAAGCCGCATCACCGGCTTGAGGCCCTCGGCCGCCGGGTGGCCGTCCGGCAGCGGCGAAGAGCCGTACAGCATGATGCCCGGGCGGCCCCAGTCGCGGTGCGCGCGCTCGTGGATCATGATGCCGGCGGAGTTAGCCACGCTGACGTCGCCCTCCAGCCCGGCGGTAGCGGCATCAAAGGCGGCAATCTGCGCAGCGGTGGCATCGCAGCCCGGCTCGTCGGCGCGGGCGAAGTGGGTCATCTTCACGATGGCGTCCACCTTGCCGCTGGCCAGCAGGCGCTGGTAGGCGGCGGCGTAGTCGGCCGGGAAGAAGCCGGCGCGATGCATGCCGGAATCCATCTTCAGCCACACGCGGTACGGCTGGTCGGCCGGTGCGGCCAACAGCATCTCCAGCTGCTCGCGGCTTTGCACCACCAGCCACAAGTCGTGCGCCTGCACCTCGGCCAGCTCGGCCGGCTCGAACACCCCTTCCAGCAGCAGGATCGGGCCGCGAATGCCACCGGCGCGCAGTTGCAGCGCCTCTTCCAGGCAGGCGACGGCAAAGCCGTCGGCCACGTCGGCCACTGCTTGGGCGCAGCGCACCGCGCCGTGGCCGTAGGCATTGGCCTTCACCACGGCCAGCGCGCGGCCGCCGTGGCGCTGGCGGGCCAGCAGATAGTTGTGACGGAAGTGATCCAGACGAACGTGGGCAATCAGGGGACGCATATCGGGCTTCTTGGAAACGGGTTCTGGCAGACAAGAAAAATCCCGCCGCGCGCGGCGGGTCGACAACGCTGTGACCACACCGCGGGGCAGGAATTCAGCGAACGATCAGGCCTTGGCGATGGCCGGCTGGTACATCGGCACTACCAGGGTCTCGCCGCTCTTGGCGTAACGCTGCATGGACAGGCCATCCACGCTGATTTCCGGCTTGGCGCCGACGATCTGGTCGGCCAGCACTTTGCCGGAACCGGCGCACATGGTCCAGCCCAGGGTGCCGTGGCCGGTGTTCAGCGACAGGTTGGCAAAGCGGGTGCCGCCGATGATCGGCGTGCCGTCCGGGGTCATCGGACGCAGGCCGGTCCAGAACTCGGCGCGGGACACGTCGCCGCCATCCGGGTACAGATCGGTCACCACCATTTCCAGCGTGGCGCGGCGCTTGGGATTCAGGCTCAGGTCGAAACCGGCCAGCTCGGCCATGCCGCCGACACGGATGCGGTCGTCGAAACGGGTGATGGCGATCTTGTAGGTTTCGTCCAGCACGGTGGATACCGGGGCGCCCTTGGCATTGGTGATCGGCACCGTCAGCGAGTAGCCCTTCACCGGGTACACCGGAATGTCGATGCCCAGCGTCTTCACCATGTCGCGCGAGTAGCTGCCGGTAGCCACCACGTAGTGGTCGGCGCTCAGCAGCTCGCCCTCCACGCGCACACCGGTCACCTTGTTGGCATAGGTCTCGATACCGTCGATGCTCTTGCCCCACAGGAACTTCACGCCCTGCTCGGCGCACATGTCGGCCAGCAGGGTGGTAAACAGCTGGCAGTCACCGGTATCGTCGTTCGGCAGGCGCAGGCCGCCCTTCAGCTTGTGCTTGGTCTTGGCCAGCGCCGGCTCGATGCGGGCACAGCCGTCGGCGTCCAGCACCTGGTATTCCACGCCGCACTCCTTCAGCACCTCGATGTCCTTGCCCATCGCGTCCACCTGCTGCTGGCTGCGGAACAGCTGCAGGGTGCCGCCGTTGCGACCTTCGAAGTTGATGCCGGTCTCGGCCTTCAGCTCGCGGATCTTGTCGCGGCTGTACTCGGCCAGGCGCATCATGCGGCCCTTGTTGACGTTGTAAGCCTCGTAGTTGCAGTTGGCGAACATGCGCGCCATCCACTCCCACTGGTAGGTGCTGCCGTCGACGCGGATCGCCAGCGGCGCGTGCTTCTGGAACAGCCACTTCAGCGCTTTCATCGGGATGCCTGGCGCCGCCCACGGGGCGGCATAGCCCGGGGAAATCTGGCCGGCGTTGCCGAAGCTGGTTTCCAGCGCCGGGCCCGGCTGACGTTCGATCACGGTCACGTCCACCCCGGCCTTGGCCAGATACCATGCGGTAGAAATCCCTACGACACCACCACCCAATACGATGACTTTCATGCGCTTCTCCGGAACCCTCTGCGGCGGGCGAGGCCGCCTGCCTGATGTGTGTTTCGCGGCCTGGACGCCGCTCAGTGATTTTGCGTAGTATATTGAGAGAAACACAGTTTTTTTCACTTACTTTCACTACATAGCTAGTGATTTTTCTTTTGAAAATTGGTGTTCACAGTGAAATCGCAACGCACAATAAATGCGCTCCAGCGCCAGCTTGACCGCATCGATCTGAAGATCCTGCACCACCTGCAGGCCAACGCCCGCATCTCGATGACCGAGCTGGCCGACAAGGTGGGCCTGTCCACCACGCCGTGCACCGAACGGGTGCGCCGGCTGGAGCGCGACGGCGTGATCGAGGGCTACCATGCGCGCCTCAACCCGCAGGCGCTGGGCGCCAGCCTGCTGGTCTTCGTGGAGATCAAGCTGTCCGCCAAGTCCGGCGACATCTTCGACGCCTTCCGCCGCGAGGTACAGAAACTGCCGGACGTGCTGGAATGCCACCTGGTATCCGGCGAGTACGACTACCTGCTGAAGGTGCGGCTGCCGGACATGTCGATGTACCGCAAGGTGCTGGGCGACATCCTGCTCAAGCTGCCGCAGGCCAACGAGTCGCGCAGCTATGTGGTGATGGAGGAAGTGAAGGAAACCGCCATCCTGCCGCTGGATAACTAGTCCGCACCAAAGCGGCGCAAAAGGTTGGCCGCGCACCGTTTTGCCGCCTGACAGGCACCAAAATCGCCCAACGGTCGACCGCAAACCCGTATTGGTGCCTGGCTACGCCGCTGGCACCGAAATTGCTCATGAACGCCCCAATATCACGCATAACCACGGGACGCCTTCATGACCGCCATTTCTCCCAATGACGTTCTCTTTCTGCTGCTCGGCGCGGTGATGATTCTGGCCATGCACGCCGGCTTCGCCTTTCTGGAGCTGGGCACGGTACGCAAGAAGAATCAGGTCAACGCGCTAGTGAAAATCCTCACCGATTTCGCGGTGTCCGCCATCGCCTACTTCTTCGTAGGCTACAGCGTGGCCTACGGCGTGAATTTCTTCGGCGACGTGCAGCACATCAGCCAGCACAGCGGCTATGAGCTGGTGAAATTCTTCTTCCTGCTCACCTTCGCCGCCGCCATCCCCGCCATCGTCTCCGGCGGCATTGCCGAGCGCGCCAAGTTCCACCCGCAGTCCGCCGCCACCTTCCTGCTGGTGGGCCTGGTGTACCCGTTCTTCGAAGGCATTGCCTGGAACGGCCACTTCGGCGTGCAGGACTGGCTGGCGGCCAACCTTGGCGCGCCGTTCCACGACTTTGCTGGTTCGGTGGTGGTACACGCGGTCGGCGGCTGGATCGGCCTCGCCGCCGTGCTGCACCTGGGCGCGCGCCGCGGCCGCTACAGCAAGGAAGGCCGCATTGCCGCGCATCCGCCGTCGTCCATCCCCTTCCTGGCGCTGGGCGCCTGGATCCTGATCGTCGGCTGGTTCGGCTTCAACGTGATGAGTGCGCAGAAGATCGCCGGCATTTCCGGCCTGGTGGCGATCAACTCGCTGATGGCGATGGTGAGCGGCACGCTGACCGCGATGTGGCTGGGCAAGAACGACCCCGGCTTCATCCATAACGGCCCGCTGGCCGGGCTGGTGGCGGTGTGCGCCGGCTCCGACATCATGCACCCGGTAGGCGCACTGCTGGTCGGCGGCGTGGCCGGCGCCATGTTCGTGTGGCTGTTCACCCTGACGCAGAACCGCTGGAAGATCGACGACGTGCTGGGGGTGTGGCCGTTGCACGGCCTGTGCGGCGCCTGGGGCGGCGTGGCGGCCGGCATCTTCGGCCAGCATGCGCTGGGCGGCGCCGGCGGCGTGAGCCTAGCCGCGCAAATCGCCGGCACCCTGGCCGGCATCGCGGTGGGCTTTGGCGGCGGCTACCTGGTGTACGGCCTGCTGAAGCAGACCGTCGGCATCCGCCTCAGCGACGAAGAGGAATTCAACGGCGCCGACCTGTCCATCCACCAGATCACCGCCACGCCGGAGCGCGAGGCCAACTGGTAAGCCGGCAAGCGGCGCAACGCAGGCCGCATGCGGCCAACCCCGGCCCGCTTCGACCGCAGCCACATGACAACGCCCGCAGCCGGCCTCCGCGCTGCGGGCGTTGTGCTGCCGGTTCAGGGCTGCGCGTCGTGGGTTTCGAAGCGGTGGTCACAGCTGCGGCAGCGCTGGGCGGCTTCCTGCGTCCAGTACACATGGGTCACCGTCTTGCTGCCATTGCGATTCTCGCGCTCGTACACCGAGCTTCTGCCGTTGGCGGACTGCCGCACCAGCACGCCCCAGCTGCGCGGATCGTCACCGATGTCGATGTCCGCCGCACTGGCGCTGCCAGCACCTGCGGCCAAGGTGGTCACCGTATCCAGGTGCGTGTAGATCAACGTCAGCTGCTCGAAATCATGGGCATTCGGCGTGGTGCTGAGCGTGCTGCCGGCATTAGCGCCGGTATTGGAAAAGTAATCCATGCAGGTGTTCAGCGAGCCGCCGTCCACCGACTGGTGATCCAGGCCGAAGGTATGCGCCACCTCCTGGCACACCACGTGCCGTTTCTCGTTGGGCGTGTTGTAGCTCTGCAGGTTGAAGTAGGAGTCGTTCATCTTGGCGGTGCCCTGGGTGATATGGCTGCCGCCGCTGATGTTGATGGATGCCAGCCCCAGCCAGCCGTTGAAACCGTACTTGCCATTACAGACCTGGGTGGTGCCGGCCACCATGCTGCAAGTGCGCTTGCTGGAACGGCCGGCCACCAGCATCACCTTCAGCGGCGTACTACTGGCGCCAAAGCCGATCGGGTTGTTCCAGTCCTGCACGCTCAGTTGCAGATGGGTGGTCCAGTCGGCAGTCATGTTATTCCCCACCTGCAAGGCAAAGGGGTTGGCCGTGCGTGCCCAGTGATACGTGCCCCAGGCATGGCTGGCCCAACTGTGGCCGGCCAGCATGGAAAGCAGCAGCGCCAGCAGCCCGCGGCGCCAGTGCCGGTTACCAGAGTGATTCATGGTGACATCCTTTACTCAAGGGCATGGCGGACGATGCCGCGACATGCCGGCGATGGAAGGGCCCCCTTGGCACGATCAAGGCCGGGCCTGTCGGCGGCGGCACGATGTTTTCATCGTTATAGCGCGTGACGGTTTGCCAAGGCGAGTCGATGGATGTCGCGTCACGGCCAGTCGGCATAGTTGCGCATCGCCAGTGTGTCGGTGCTGGCCACCGGGCTTTTGGCGGCACTGCGGTAGCGCGCCGGCGTCAGCCCGGTGCGCAGGCGGAAGAAGCGGCTGAAATGGGTGGTGCTGCGAAAGCCCAGCTCGGCCGCCACCTGTTCGATGCTCAGGCCGGAACGCACCAGCCGCAGGCAGGCTTCGTGTGTCAGACGGTCGTGCAGCAGATCCAGCGGCGTGCGCTGCAGGCTGCGCATGCAGATATCGTGCAAGCGGTCGTGCGAGATGCCCAGCGCACCGGCGTAATCGGCGATCTTCCAGTGTTCGCGCAGATGCAGCTCGGCCAGGTGGCGAAAGCGCATCAGCAGCGCCGAGTTGGTGCTGTGGCCCTGCTGGCTGATGTCTTCCAGCCCGGACAGCCGCCAGCAGTGAATCAACACCAGCGCCAGGTGCGCGCTCAGAAAGCTCCACGATGCCTTGCCGCCGCGCTTGAGCTCGCGCTCCACGCTGCGGCAGGATTGCGCCAGCTCCTCCAGCGATTCGGCGTCTTCGAGCTGGTTCTGCACCACTCGCCGTTCCGCCAGATAGCGCAGCGGCGCCGACTCGGCACCCTGCCCCACCGCCTCCTTCACCAGCACGTCCGACAAGGACAGCAGGTAGCCGGCACTGCCGGGGCTGACACGCAGAAAGCTCTGCGGCAGCACCTCCACCCACGCCAGCGCCGGTGCGGCCAACTCGATGCTCTCCCGCCCCAGCCCGATCAGCGCGCTGCCGGCCTGCAGCACAATGGCCGCCCGCGCGGTGTCGTGGCGGCCATTGGCCAGCGCGTAGCGCCGCGCGTCCAGCGTGGTGTCGATGCGGTGCGCGGCGGCATTGGTGTTGATGCGCTGCCGGTAAAGGATGGAAGCCTGGGTCATGGATGCAAACGGTAAACGGGGCGGCAATCCGCATGATAGCGGTACTGCCGCCCTTGCCGCTTAGAACGGTACGGTCAGCCGCAGCTTGAACTCGTTGCCCTGCGGCCGGTTGGCGACGCGGGTTTCGTGCTGCCACTTGGCGGTAACGAAAAAGCCCTTGCCGTTGTCGTACTTGATCGACGGGCCGATGGCCAGCGCCTGGCCACGGTTGCCGTGCGCCGCCACGTTCGGCCCCTGGTCATCCGTGACCTGGCGATAGGCATAGCCGCCCACCCCGGCCACCCAGCCATTGCCGAAGCCCCAGCCCAGCGCGTAGTCGGCGTGCAGCTCCTGCCCGCTGCGGTAGTCGGTGTCACGGTTTTTCCAGTTGTAGTCGTACATCAGCTTCAGGTCGGCGTTGATGCCCTTGGACTGCACGTAGCTGACGGCGACCAGCGGCTCCACGTTCCAGTAGTTGCGGCCAACGTTGACC
This sequence comes from Vogesella facilis, assembly GCF_042648525.1. Lineage (NCBI taxonomy): Bacteria > Pseudomonadati > Pseudomonadota > Betaproteobacteria > Neisseriales > Chromobacteriaceae > Vogesella > Vogesella facilis. The sequence goes on along the minus strand of NZ_JBHRXN010000031.1, from coordinate 203,184 downwards.
AGGTCATTTTTGTCAAACTGCCCGGTCGGCGCATTCACGTCCACGCCCACATAGGCATGCAGCTGCTCGGACAGATGGTAGGCGGCGCCACCACCCAGCACGATGTCACCCAGCTCGCGCTTGCGCTGCGGCTGGCCGTTCACCGTGGCATCGACCTCCAGCAGCGGCGTGATGGCATGCATCGCCAGCGTGCCGCCCGCCAGCGGCAGATCGCTGACCCAGATAAAGCGCGGTGCCAGCGCGTTGACCTGCAGCTTGAAATCCACCGGCACCTTGTTGCCGTTGTTGTCGCGCAGCGAGCTGGCACGGTAGCTGGAGGCATAGCTCAGCACGTAAAAGCCGGGCGGCGGCAAGGCGCCGGTCAGGTAATTCTCGTTGCCGTTGGGGTACATGCCGCCACCGCCTTCGGTGGCCCAGCTGTTGCCGGCCAGTGTGGCGAGCAACGCCGCGCTGCTAAGGGCAAGGCTTTTTCTCGATGTGTGCATGTTTCAACTCTCCGTTTTATTTATATGTCATTAATAATAGGCGTGAAAAAGCGCTGCCTGCACTACAGCGCAAGCGGGACGGGCAGCGCAGCGTCCCGCTGCGGATGTTGGCCGCAGGCCGCGCGTCCGGATGGTGACGCGCGGCCGGGCCGGCAACGGCCGGGTAAGCTGCTGCTAGATCGGGTACTGTGGCGGCTGGGTCTGGATGCTGATCCAGCGCAGCTCGGTAAATTCGTCTATCGCGCCACGGCCGCCAAAACGGCCGTAGCCACTATCCTTCAGGCCGCCAAACGGCACCTGCGCCTGATCCTGCACCGTGGCGCCGTTGATGTGGCAGATGCCGGATTCGATGCGCCGCGCCACCTCCAGCGCGCGCATCACGTCGCAGCCGAACACCGCCGCCGACAGGCCGTACTCGGAATCGTTGGCCAGCGAGATGGCCTCCTCCACGTCGTCGAAGCGCAGCACCGCCACCACCGGGCCGAACGATTCCTCGGCATACAGCCGCATCGCGGCGGTAACGTGATCCACCACCGTCGCCTCCATCACGCTGCCGCGGGCGTGGCCGCCGGCCAGCAGCTCGGCGCCCTTGTCGACCGCGTCCTGCACCATCGCCTGCACCCGGGTGGCGGCGGCGGCACTGATCATCGACCCCAGCGTGCAGCCCTTCTCGTCCGGCAGCCCGGCCTTCAGGCGCAGCGCCTTGGCCGCCAGCCGCTGCACAAACTCATCGGCCACCTTGCTATCCACGATGATGCGCTCGGTGGACATGCAGATCTGGCCCTGGTTGAAGAAGGCGCCAAACGCCGCCGCCTGTACCGCCGCGTCCAGATCAGCATCGTCCAGCACCAGCAGCGGCGCCTTGCCGCCCAGCTCCAACAGGCAACGCTTCAGGTAGCGCGCGGCGATCTCGGCGATGCTGCGGCCAACCCGGGTGGAGCCGGTGAAGTTCACCCGCCGCACCGCCGGATGGCGGATCAGCGCCTCGACCACGTTGGCCGCATCGGCCGGCGCATTCAGTACCACGTTGAGCACGCCCGGCGGCAGCCCGGCCTCGGCCAGCACCTCGCCGATCAGACGGTGGGTATACGGGCACAGCTCGGAGCCTTTCAGCACCACGGTGTTGCCGCAGGCCAGCGGCATCGCCACCGCGCGTGCCGCCAGCAATACCGGCGCGTTCCACGGCGCAAAGGCCAGCACCACCCCCGCCGGCTGGCGCAGCACCATTTCGATGGCGCCGGGGCGGTTGGACGGCGGCAACTCGCCCTGGATCTGCGTCACCAGCGCCGCCGCCTCGCGGAAGATGCCCGCCGCCAGCTGGCAGTTGAAGCTGCCCCAGGCGGCGGTGGCGCCGGTTTCCGCGGTCATGGCGCGGCTGAACTCGTCGCTGCGGGCGATGATCAGCTCCGCGGCGCGGTTCAGCAGCTCGCGCCGCTGCGGCGGCGGCAGTTGCGACCAGCCGGCGAACGCCACCGTGGCGGCATTCACCGCCGCCAGCGCACTGTCCACCGTGGCGGCGGCCGCCAGCGTCGCCACATCGCCGTCGATGGGGTTGAGACATTCGAAGGTGGCGCCATCGGACGACGCCACATCCTGGTTATTGATGAACAGCCGGGCCTGCAGCATGTGTCGCTCTCCGCATTATTCTGTGCTTGCCGCCGTTACGCTGCGCCACGCCGCCGGCACGGCTACGGCTTTTGCGCGCCGTCCGCCGGCTTGGCCGCATCGCCGTCGGCATCACCGCGCAGGCCCTGCTTGAAGCCGCGCACCGCGCCGCCCAGGTCTTCGCCCACATTGCGCAGTTTCTTGGTGCCGAACACCAGCATTACCACCACCAGCACGATCAGCCAGTGGAACAAACTGAATGAACCCATTGCGTTCTCCTTGCGCCCCGCCGCGCGGGCGGCGGGGGTGATTCAGCACCACGGCCGGCATGCGGCCAACCGTGGCCCGGCCGTTAACGCTTAGGCCTTCTTGGCGTACACGTTGCACCAGCCCTTGGCGGAAACCTGCTTGCCGCCCAGCATCGGACAGGGCGCGAAGGCGTCGGTGGCCTTGCCCTGGTAGAACTGGCAGTTGCTACAGGATTGGCCGGCGGCGTATTTCGGATGCTTGGCCTTGTCCATCTTGCTGGCATCGGCGGCATAGCCCAGTGCCACGGCGGCCGGGTCTTTCTCATCGATCTTGGCAGCGGCGGCCAGCGCGGTGCGAGCCACGGCCAGAGCGGAAACCACACCTACGCTTTTAATCAGAAAACTGCGACGCGATTGCATATTTGACTCCTGAAAGTGCCGGCAGCCAGGGCCGCCGGCATGATGCGATGAATGACGATGCTCAGAACGGATACGGGCGCGGCTGGAACTGCAGCGTTACCCACTGGGCGCGGGTGAATTCCTCGATCGCCCAGTCACCGTTGAAACGCCCAAGACCGGAATTCTTCTCGCCGCCAAACGGGGCGTTGGTCTGGTCGTCCACGGTGATATCGTTAATGTGGCACATACCGGCACGGATACCTTTGGCAAAACGCAAACCGCGCGCGTAATCCCGGGTAAATACCGCACTGGACAGCCCATACTCCGAGGCATTGGCCAACTCTAGCGCATGCGCCTCGTCGCGCGCCTTGACCACCGGCAACACCGGGCCGAAGGTCTCGTCCACCGCAATGGCCCAGCGCGGGTCGACATCCACGAACAGATGCGGCGGCAGCACATTGCCTTGCGGCGCGCCGCCCAGCAGCAGGCGGGCGCCGTCCTGCTTCGCCTGTTCGATCTTGCTCAGCACACTGTCCAGCTGCTTGCCGTTGATCAGCGGGCCGACGATGGTGGCCGGGTCGGCCGGGTCGCCGTACGGCAGCTGCTCGATGCGCGCCTTCAGCGCAGACACGAACGCATCATGCACCTTGGCATCCACGATCACGCGGTTGGTGCTCATGCAGATCTGGCCCTGATGCAGGAAGCGCCCCACCACCGCCGCCTGCGCCGCCTGCTCGATATCGGCGTCGTCCAGCACCACCAGCGGCGCGTTGCCGCCCAGCTCCAGCGCCACGCGCTTGATGTGCTGGCCGCCGGTAGCGATGCGGCCAACGTTGCGGCCCACCTCGGTGGAGCCGGTGAACGAGATCAGGCTCGGCACCGGATGGGCGACGAAGTAATCGCCGATCTCGCTGCCGGCACCGGCCACCACGCTGAACAGCCCGGCCGGCAGGCCGGCTTCCTCGTAGATTTTGGCCAGCAGCAGGCCGCCACATACCGGGGTGTCGCTGGCCGGCTTCACCACCACCGCATTGCCCAGCGCCAGCGCCGGGGCGATGGAACGCGCAGTGAGGTGATACGGGAAGTTCCACGGGCTGATCACCCCCACCACCCCCAGCGGCGCGCGGTAGACGCGACTTTCCTGATTGGGGATGGCCGAGGCCAGGATGCGGCCCTCGACGCGGTTGCAGAAAGTGGCGGCTTCCTGGGTGATGCGGCGCGCGCTGTCCCACTCGATGACGGCCTTCAGCCGCGAGCTGCCGGACTCGCGCACGATCCAGTCCTGGATCTCCTCGCCGCGCGCCAGCATGATTTCCACCACGCGCTGCAGCACCGCGGCACGTTCTTCCGGCAGCCGCGCCGCCCATTCCTGCTGCGCGGCGGCGGCAGCGGCGTAGGCCGCATCCACATCGGCACGGCTGGCCAGTTGCAGCTGCAGCAGGGTGGCGCCGGAATACGGGTTGCTGTCGGTCAGGCGCTGGCTGGATGTACCCGCCCGCCACTGGCCGCCGATCGGCTGCAGTTCGAAGCCGCTGTAGGCTTGTTTCGCTGTCGTCATATTGCTGCTCCTGCCTTAAATGCGGATGCCGGATTTGCCCGGCGCCAGAATGCCGTTCGGGTCGAGGGCGCGCTTGATCTTGCGCTCCACGTCACGCTTCACCTGGCCATAGCTGTTGGCCACCCGCTCCTGGAACGCGGTGTTGACGCGGTACACGGCGTAACCATGCTTCTCGAACTCGTCCAGCAGCTCGGCAAAACAGTCGTGGGCACGCTTGGTTTCTTCCTCGCTGGTGCGGTCGTACAGCACGTCGATGACGTGGTGCATGTCGCGCCAGCCGACGATGAACTCGCCGACGTAATCCAGGCCGTACTTGTTGAGGATGGTCTTGGCCAGCTTAGCCTGCTTGTCGCACTCGCTGCCGCGCGCCTGGCTCACCGGGGCAAACCACATCGAGCCACCGCCGCCGCGCCAGTTGTACAGGCCGAATTCCTGCAGGTTGGGCACGCCGGACATCAGCTGCGAGCGGTACTTGAACGGCTGGCGGTCGCCGGCTTCTTCCTTGGTGACGATGCGGCCCTTGCCGGCCTGCTTCAGCACATCGGTGATGATCTTCCAGTTCACGTCCACCTGCTCCTGGGTGCCATACAGCGCGGCGTACACGTTCCAGGCGCCCAGATCCTTGTCTTTCTGGATCTGCTTGATGATGTGGTCCGGGGTGTGGCCGGGGGTGGTGATGTAGTCGGCACGACGGGTGTTGCAGGTGGCGGCCTCCCACAACGTGCCGGCGATCACCACCGCGTTGGGGATCACGTTGGCGATGCGCAGCGGGCGCAGCAGCTCCACGATCTCGCTGATGTCGGCCTCGTTGTCGAACTTGATCTCGAACGGCTTGAACACCGGCGGCTTGGGCATCAACCAGAAACCCATCTTGGTACAGATGCCGTAGTTGGCCTGGGTGAACATGCCGTCCAGCGTCGGGCCGTAGCCCCACTTGAACACCTGCCAGGAGTTGCTGCCCTTCACCCCGCCCATGCCGGTGCGCAGCACGTCGCCGTTGGCCAGCACCAGCTCCATGCCGCACTGCATCAGGAAGTGCTCGCCGTACGGGGTGTAGCCGACGCCGCGGTCCATGGTGTTGCCCACCGGGCCGGCAATCGCCGACGGTGCCGAGAACGACAGCATCAGCGGCAGTTTGTGCTCCTCGATGTAGTCGTACAGCATCTGGTAGGTCACCCCCGGCTCCACCAGCGCGGTGCACAGCTCCGGGTCGATGTGGATGATCTTGTTCATCTTTTTCAGGTCGAGCACGATCTGGCCGCGCTCCACCGGCGCGGCGGAGCCGTAGCCGAAGTTACGGCCGGTGGAAATCGACCACACCGGAATCTTGTACTCGTTGCAGATCTTCACCACCGCCTGCACTTGCTCCACCGTGGTGGCCATCACCACCGCCGACGGCGTGTGCTGGGCGGCATCCACCGCCATCATCACCTTGGTGTACGGTTGCAGATGCTCGGCCGAGGTCAGGACGTTGTCCTTGCCCAGCGCGGCGCTGAATTTCTTGATCGCCGCGTCGAAACGGGCTTCGCTGACACCCTTGGGCAGGGCGAGATATTTACTAGCCATGGGAAAACTCCGTTCAGATCACGCAGCAAAAGGAAACACACAGCACGCCACTGCCGGCGGTGGCGGCGGCTACCGTCGCCGGGCGGCGCACCAGCTCATGGCCCAGCGTGGCGGCCAACTGCTGTGCAGTGGCATCGCTGTTCAGGCGCTGGTGCTGTTGCGCCAGCACGCGGCCGCCGGCGCTGCGCACCAGGTCCAGCAGCACGGTGGCGGTGGCGTCATCCACCAGCCCCACCAGCATCGCCGGCTGTGTGTCCTGCGCCAGCGTGTGAATGTGTTGCAACAGCGAGCCATCCAGGCCGTTCAGGCTCAACGCCGGCTGCTGCTGCATGCCGTGCTGCTGCGCGGCGGCGCTGACCCCGGCCAGGAACTGGCGGTCCACGGCGCTGCCGGATACCACCGCGGTCAGCGGCATCTGGCTGCCTGCGGCCAACGTGGCCGTATCCGGTAGGCCGCTGGCGGCATGCGCCAGCGAGCCGCCGGTGAAGGCCAGGCCAACAGCGGCCAGACCCTTGAGCAAGGTGCGACGATCAGTAGTCATCTGCGCTCTCCTTACGGTTTCGGCTTGGAGTTGGCGAGGTAGCTCGCCAGGCTCTGCAGCGTGTCGTCGTCGATATCGCTGACGCGGAAGGCCGGCATCGCGCGCAGGCCGCTGCGTGGAATCAGCTTGAACACCGCTTCCGGCAGGCCGCGTCCCAGCAGCACCGGGCCGATGCCCGCTTCGTGGCACTTGGCACAGACTTTCTCGTAAAAGCGCTGCCCCGCGCTGACCTCGGCCTCGCCCTGCGCGTGGGCGCTGGCCAGCGGCCAGGCCAGCAACAAGCTCATGGCCACGGCAGGCAGACGGCCTACACCCATCCTGGTCCCGTTGATCACCATTTGTTCTCCTTGATGTTGTGTGTCCGCGTGGCATCCGGCTGGCCAGGCCACGGTGTTGCCACCCTGGCGTGCCCGGCTCGCTGCCACGCTGCTTTCCCGTTCGATGGCCTTTTCTTGATGCAGTGCAAGGAAGCGGCAAGACCATTCTGCTACTGGAGCCATGACTCTAAGCGCGAAGCCCTGCCGTCTCAATGTCGCTTTTTGGGTATGTTTGACACTTTTTTGGGAAATGTAATTGGCGGATTACAAAAATGACAAAAGTCGATAACTGCTTGAGTTGCAAGGACATTCAGCGCTGCAGCGCACCACCGGCGTAATCATGCGAAACAAATCGGCAATGTCATGGTAGGGCCGACGCGGCGGCCCAGCGTGCACGTCAAGGTTGGCCGCAACGCCCGGCTTGCCGATAATCAACGGCTGATTCCCACAGACGAGGCCGGCATGAGCTTGCAATCGGTACGGGCGTTCTTCGCGGAACGCCAACTGGACATTCCCATCATCGAACTGGACACCAGCACCGCCACCGTGGCGCTGGCGGCCGAGGCACACGGCGTGGAGCCGGGCCGCATCGCCAAGACGCTGGCCTTCCGCCTGGCCGACGGTCGCGTGGTGCTGCTGGTGGCGCGCGGCGACGCCCGCATCGACAACCGCAAATTCAAGGACGCCTTCGGCAAGGGCCGCATGCTGCCGGCGGAGGAAGTACAGCAGCTCACCGGCCACCCGGTCGGCGGGGTATGCCCGTTCGGGCTGGCGCAGCCGCTGCCGGTGTATCTGGACAGCTCGCTGCAGGTGTACCAGGAAGTGCTGCCGGCGGCCGGCGACGTGCACACCGCGGTGCGCATCAGCCCGGCGGAACTGGCGCGCATCGTAGCCGGGCACTGGGTGGATGTATGCCAGGAAGTGGCCGTCGCCAGCGCATGAAAAACGGGCCCAGCGGGCCCGTTGTGTTAGCGGCCGCCGGCTCAGGCCGGCTGCGCTTGCGGCAGTAGCCGGCCAAGCGGCTGGCTGCCGGCGGTGGGATGCGCCGCGGCTGGCGGCAGGGTAAAGAAGGCGATCGCCGCCTGCAGCTCGTGCGCCATCTGCTCCAGCTGCCCGGCGGACACCGCGGTCTGCGTCGCCGCGGTGCTGGTTTCCTCGGTCATCTGCGCCACCTGCTCCACATTGCCGGCAATGCTGCCGCCAGCCGCCTGCTGCTGCGCCAGCGCCACCGACACCGCCTGGATCGCCTGGTGGATGCGGCCAACGTTGCCGCTGATGCCGGCCATCGCCACGCGCGCCTGCTGCGTCTGCTGCAGCCCGGTTTCCATCTGCGTCACCGTGTGGTGGATGCCGCCCACCACCTGCTGGCTGCTGCTCAGCATCTCGGCAATGATGGCGCTGATCTGGCTGGTGGACTGCGCGGTGCGCTCCGACAGCTTGCGCACCTCGTCCGCCACCACGGCAAAGCCGCGCCCGGCCTCGCCGGCGCGCGCCGCCTCGATGGCGGCGTTCAGCGCCAGCAGATTGGTCTGCTCGGCCACGTCGCGGATCACCGCCACCACACCGGAAATCTGCTGCGACTTGCTGCCCAGCAGATTGGCCTGCTGCTGCGATTCCCGCACCTGCTGGCTGACCTGCTGGATGGTGTCCAGCGTGCCAGCGATGATCTGCTCGCCCTCGCCCGCCAGCGTGCCGGCGCCGTCGGCATCGCGCGCCACGTCCTGGGTGGTGTCGCTGACCGCGGCAATGCTCACCGACAGCTGTTCTACCGAGGCCGACATCGCCGCCGCGGAACGGGTCTGCTCTTCGGCAGATACCGCCACCTGCTCGGAGGATGCGGCCAACTCGGTGGCATTCACCGACAGCCGGGCGCTCACCTGCTCCAGGTTCTGTACCAGCCGGCACAAGGCAGCCTGCATCGCCGCCATCGACGCCACCACGCTGCTGTCGTCGCCGGCGCGCACCGGCAGCGGCTGTCCCAGATCGCCGGCGGCGATGCGCTGCGCCAGTTGCACCACCGCGGCCGGCTCGCCGCCCAGCTGGCGCAGCAGCTGGCGGATGATATGCCAGCCCATGCCGGCGCCCAGCAGCAGGCCCAGCGCCATCAGCAGCAGCGACAGCCGCGCGCTTTGCTGCGCCGCCGCCTCGGCGGTGGCGTATTGCTCGGCCGCCACCCGCAACTGCAGTGCGATCAGCGCGGCGATGCGGCCGGATACCGGGTCCAGCGCCGGGTACAGCCGCTGATCATTGAATTGCTGCAGGCCGGCGCGGTCGTCCGCCTGCGCCAGCTGCTGCAGCTGGCCGACGCCGGCATTGGCCAGCTGCATCGCCTGCTCGGTCTCGGCTACCAGTTTTTGTTCTTCGGCGGTCAGCAAGGTGCTGCGGTAGGCCTGCCATTGCTGCTCTATGCTGTGGCGGGCGCTGCCCAGGTTCTGCAGGAAGCTGTCGCGGCTGATGGCGCCGGCACGCAGCTTGTGCGCGGCATCGACGATGCTGACGGCGTAGCCGTCCGCCACCTGCTTCAGCTGCTGCAGCGGCACCACGCGGTCGTAATAGGTGCTGGAATAATCGGCGAGAATCTTGTTTTGCACATACATGCCAAAGCCGCCGAGGGTGGCGGCAATCAGCAACAGCAGTGCCAGTAACAGGCCAAGACGCTGGCCGATGGTAAGTGGGCGGATCATGTGGGGTGCTCCGGGTGTGGTGGAATTAAATAATGAAAACTGCATTAAATTTCACTAATTAATTAACCACGCCACTACACATGTCAATGCAATAAATATCACAAACTAATTACGCCTGGCCGCGGCGTTTACCCTGCCAGTATCGCTCTGGACAATACTATGCCGCCCCTTGCTACCAAGCTTTCCATACCATGGTCGTTAAGCCGCCCGCGGGGCAGAAAATAGCAAAAATCACTGCCACAGCGCTGTCACATCACCAATTGGCGGCAACAATTCACCCCCAAAAAAATGCAATAAAAAACAACACAGCCCGCTTTTAGCGGGCTGTTTGTAATAAATATTATGGCGTTCAGGCGTAGTTTTGCGGGAACAGCGCGCGCTCCACCGATTCGATCAGGATGTGGATCACCTTGATGTGCAGCTCCTGCACGCGGTCGGCGTACTGGCCGCCCGGGGTGCACACGTCGATGTCGGCCAGCTGGCCGATCACCGAACCGGGGCGGCCGGTCAGCGCCACCACCACCACGCCCATCTCCTTGGCTGCCTTCACCGCCGCCAGCACGTTCTTGCTGCTGCCACTGGTGCTGATCGCCAGCAGCACGTCGCCGGCGCCGGCGTGCGCTTCCAGATAGCGCGAGAAGATCGCCTCGTAGCCGTAGTCGTTGCCGACGCAGCTGATATGGCTCGGGTCGCTGATGCTGGATGCCGGCAGCGCGCGGCGGTCGTTGCGGTAGCGGCCGGACAGCTCCTCGGCAAAGTGCATCGCATCGCACATCGAGCCACCGTTACCGCAGCTGAACACCCGCTTGCCGTGCTGGTACGCCGTCACCAGCGCATCGCCGGCGGCGTCGATGGCGGCCAGTGCTTGCGGGTTGGACAGCAGGGCATCCAGCGCACTGCGCGCTTCGCTCAGGGTGGCAACGATATGCGGTTTCATGATGTCAGCCTTGTTGGTCTTGATGGGCGGGCATTGTACCCGCCTCAAGCGGCCAGCGCAGTAGCTCTTCCGGCCGAAGCCCGACCTCTAGATGGGCACCGGGCCGCGGCGGCGGGCCGCCGGCCAGCTCGCGGGCGCTGAGCAGCAGCTGCCACGGCGCGTCGTCGCCGGCCACCGTCACCTGCCAGCCATCGGCCTGCGGCGCCACCGCCAGAATGGCGCGCTGCGGCTGGGCGGCGCCCAGCACGAAGGCCTGCGGCGGGATGGCGTAGTGCGCGAACACATTGTGAAAACCGACGAAGCGCGCCACCCAGCTGCTGGCCGGCCGCGCCAGAATCTCGGCCGGCGTGCCCAGCTGCACGATGCGGCCGTGCTGCAGAATGGCCACCCGCTGCGCCAGGGTAAACGCCTCGTGGCGGTCGTGCGTCACCAGCAGCGCCGGCACCTGCAGGCCGGCCAGATGCTGCGCCACGTCGGCCAGCAGCTGCTGCTTGAGGTCGGTATCCAGGCTGGAGAACGGCTCGTCCAGCAGCAGCAGTTGCGGCCGGCACACCAGCGCGCGCGCCAGCGCCACCCGCTGCCGCTCGCCGCCGGACAGGGTGTGGCAGGCGGCTGCACCGCGCCCGGCCAGCCCCACCGCCGCCAGCATCGCCTCGGCCTGCAGCCGCGCGGCGCGGCGCGGGGTGCCGCGCTCGATCAGGCCGAAGGCCACGTTGGCCGCGGCGTCCAGGTGCGGAAACAGCGCATGGTCCTGAAACATCATCGCCAGCTGGCGCTGCTCCGGCGGCAAGGCCAGCAAATCGCGGCCATTCAGCTGCACGCGGCCGCCGTCCGGCCGCTGCAGCCCGGCCAGCACCGCCAGCAGGCTGGATTTGCCGGCGCCGGACGGCCCCAGCAGCGCCAGCGTCTCGCCGGCCGTCACCTGCAGCGATACCGCATCCAGCACACGGCGGTGGCGAAAGGCCAGGTTCAGCCCGTCAATCTGCAGCACGATTCTTCTCCGGCCATTCGATGATCAAAAACGCCAGCAGCGCGAACAGCAACAGCAGGCAGGTAAGCAGCAGCGCCTGCTGCAGGTTGGCCGCACCGGGGCGCCCCAGCCGCTGATAGATCAGCGTGGTCAGCGTGGTCCACTCCGGCCGCGACAGAAACAGCGTCACCGCGAACTCGCCCACCGCGGTGGCGGCGGCAAACGCCAGGCCGCGGCGCAGCGCCGGGCGGATCAGCGGCAGGCTGACGCGGTAGAAGGCGCGCCAGCGGGTGGCACCCAACGTGCGCGCCGCCGCCGGCAAGCTGGGCGACAGGCTGGCCAGCGCGCCGGCCACCGCCTTGGCCACGAACGGGTACGCCAGCAAGGCATAGGCCGCCACCAGCAGCCACAGGCTGGCGCCGTACTGCGGGTACAACAGCAGCAGGCCGAAGGCCAGCAGCACCGGCGACACCATGAACGGCAAGAAGCCCAGCGCGCGCAGCCACCACCAGCGCGCGGCGGCGACGCCGTGCGCCAGCCCCAGCGCCAGCGCCAGCAGCACCGCCGCAGCAGAAAAGCGCAGCGTGTTGCCGATGGCGGCCAGCACTTCGCCATCCCACAGCGCCAGCCAGTTGGCCGCATCGGCCTGCAGCGCGCGCAGCACGATCGCCAGCAGGGGGGCGGCGGCGAACAGCGCCAGCAGCAGCAGGCTGGCGGCCAGTTGCAGCCATTGCGGCCAACCTTGCGGCCGCTGGCACAGCGTGGGGCCGGGGCGGCTGTCCTTCACCAGCCGGCGCTCAATCCAGGCATAGCCGCCGGCCGCCAGCGCGCCCACCGCCAGCGCCAGCAGCGCCAGCGCGCCGGCGTCGGCCAGGTTCAGCTCGTAGGCCACCAGCGAGTAGATTTCCACTTCCACCGTGGCATAGCGCTGGCCGCCCAGCAGCAGCGCCAGGCCGAAACCGGCGAAGCAGTACAGGAAGATCAGGCATAGCGCGGAGGCCAGCCACGGCCGCAGCACCGGCCATTCCACCCGCCAAAAGGTGCGCCACGGCGTGGCGCCCAGCGTGCGCGCCACCAGCAGGCGGCTGGCCGGCACCTGGCTCAGGCCATCCACCCCGGCGCGCACCAGCAGCGGCAGGTTGTAGAACAGGTTGCCGTACAGCAGCAACCACGGCGTGTCCTGCAGATTGATGCCGGCCACGCCGTGCGGGCCGAACAGCGCCAGTACGCCGAGGCCGGCCACCAGCGTCGGCATCACGAATGGCAACAGCAGCAAGCGCAGCAGCAGACGGCGGCCGGGAAAGTCGTAACGCGCCAGCGCCCAGGCCAGCGGCAGGCCGATCAGCAGGCACAGCAGGCAACTGATTAATGCCTGCAACAGCGACCACAGCAGCCGCCATTGCAGGTAGTCGTCGTGCAGCAGCGCCGGGCTGAACGCCAGCCCACCCTGCCACAGCAGCCGCGTCAGCGGCGCCGCCACCATGGCGGCGAGGAACAGCAGCGGCAGCAAGGCCAGGCCGCCGCGCAGCGGCCAGCTCATGCGCCGTGCTCCAGCAGCAGCACCAGCTCGTCGCCGTCCTGCGCGTCGTGCCAGCGGCCAACCTCGGCAAAGCCGAAACGCCGTGCCAATGCCAGCGACGGTGCGTTATGCGGCGCAATCGACAGCACGAAGCGCTGCTGGCCGTGCTCGTGCCGCGCCCAGTGCAGCATGGCGGCCAGCGCCTCGGCGGCGTAGCCCTGGCGGCGGTACGCGGCGTACACGGTGTAGCCCAGTTCCACCGCGCCCGGCGCCAGCTCATGCAGATACGCCGGTGCCGGCGGGCTGTGAAAGCCGATGTGGCCGAGCATGCGGCCGCTGTGGCGGCACAACATGGCGCGCAGCGACCACGGCGCGTAGCCGCTGTCGGCCAGCATGTCCGCCAGCCGCAGCGCCATCAGCGCCTGCTCGCCCAGCCAGTCGGCCGGCAACGCGGCGCCCAGCCGGGCGCCGGCCTCGGCGTGGCGGCCGTTGCTGCCCAGGCGCAGGGTGTCGGCATCCAGATGCCGCAGGATCAGCCGCGGGCTGTGGATGTCGGCGCAGGCACTACGCGCGGGCGCAAGGTTGGCCGCAGACATGGCGTCGGGCTCAGTTACCGGATTTCAGTACCACGCGGGTCCAACGGCTGACCCAGCCGGCGGTCTTGTGCTGCATGGCGGCCAGCTTGGGATTGCTGGCGGCCTGCGGCTGCTGCGCATGCTTGAACACCGGGTCCAGGCTGACGCCGGCCACCGCCGGGTACATCCACATCTCGGTCGGCAGCGCCTGCTGCGCCGCGTTGCCACGCAGGAAATCGACAAACGCCTGCGCCGCCTGCGGCTCCTTGCCGCCTTTTACCTTGGCCACGCCTTCGATCTGCTGGAACACGCCACCCGCCAGCAGCAGGTTGGCGGTCGGCGCTTCGCTGAGTTTTTCCTTGCTGTAGAACACCTCGGCCGCCGGGCTGGTGGCATAGCTCACCACGATGGGACGCGCGCCGCCGTTGCGGCTGAAATCGGTGTAATAGGCTTCGCTCCAGCCCTTGGCCACTTTCACGCCGTTGTCACGCAGCTTGGCCCACCACTGGAAGGCGCCCGCCTCGCCCTTGCCGGCGATGGTGGCCAGCAGGAAGGCCAGCCCCGGGCTGGAAGTGGCCGGGTTTTCCACCACCAGCAGGTCCTTGTAGGCCGGCTTGGCCAGATCGTCCAGGCTGGCCGGCAGCGCCAGCTTCTGCTTGGCGAACCAGGCCTTGTCGATGTTGAGGTTCACGTAGCCGTAGTCCACCGCCACCGCACCCGGCAGGCTGATGCCGGCCACGCTGCGGCCAACCTTGCTGCTGGTCGGCTCCAGCACGCCGGCGGCGTTGGCCTTGCCGATCAGGGTGTTGTCGATGCCGTACACCACGTCGGCGATCGGGTTGGCGCGGGTGAGGATCAGCTTGTTGAGCATCTCGCCGGCATCGCCGGCCTTGATGATGGACAGCTTGACGCCGGCCTGTTTCTCGAACTCGGCCAGCTTGTCCTTGGGCAGGCTGAAGGAGCTGTGCGTCAGCACGCGCAGCTCGCCGGCCAGGGTGGAGAGGGAAGCGCCGGCCAACGCCAGCAGCAGTACGGTTTTCTTGAACATGGCAGACATCCTCTTTTGGCAACGGCACCCAAAAGAAGAAGCGGGACGCGGCCGGGCCGCGCATCACGCTCCCTCCGCTGGTATGACCCAGATCAGGTTCTGGGGTATGTCTCAGCCCGCCGCCTGGCAGGCACCCCCGGTGATCGAGCCGCGAGTATAGCGTTTGCGCCGCGATGCTCAAAGTTGGCCGCACGCGCCGCGGCAGCCGGTTTTGCCTTTGCCGCCGTCATGGGCTATCACATGAAGCAGCCATAGCCAAACGCAAACAATCAATTAATAACAATCAATTTAACAAATCTATAAGCCAATACCATACTGCAGTCATCACCCAGCGAGGACTCGCCATGAAACGCTTTCTGCCTAGCCGCGTCATGCTCGATGACATCTGGGCCAATCTGGTGTGGCTGCAATAGCGCCACTCGCCCTGCCCGCACGGCACACCACCCTACCCCATACCACGCCGGCAGCCCGCAGCGGGCCTGCCAGGCGCCAACAAGCCAGGAGATAACCATGTCCACAGAAGCCAAATGCCCGTTTGCCGGCAGCGCCGCCCCGCAGAGCGTGGCCGGCAGCCAGTCCAATGCCGACTGGTGGCCCAATCAACTCAAGCTCGGCATCCTGCACCAGCACGGCGCCGAGTCCGACCCGATGGGCGCGGCGTTCGATTACGCCGCCGAATTCAAGACCCTGGACCTGGACGCCGTGGTGCAGGATCTGCACGCACTGATGACCGATTCGCAAGACTGGTGGCCGGCCGACTGGGGCCACTACGGCGGCCTGATGATACGCATGGCCTGGCACGCCGCCGGCACCTACCGCATCGCCGACGGCCGCGGCGGCGCCGGCACCGGCAACCAGCGCTTCGCCCCGCTGAACAGCTGGCCGGACAATGGCAACCTGGACAAGGCGCGCCGCCTGCTGTGGCCGATCAAGCAGAAATACGGCCGTAAACTGTCGTGGGCCGACCTGTTCATCCTGGCCGGCAACGTGGCGCTGGAATCGATGGGCTTCAAGACCTTCGGCTTCGGCGGCGGCCGCCCCGACATCTGGGCGCCGGAAGAAGACATCTACTGGGGCATGGAAAAAACCTGGCTCGCCACCAGCGACCAGCCGAACAGCCGCTACTCCGGCGACCGCCAGCTGGACAACCCGCTGGCCGCGGTGCAGATGGGGCTGATCTACGTGAACCCGGAGGGCCCGGACGGCAACCCGGACCCGCTGGCCTCCGGCCGCGACGTGCGCGAAACCTTTGCCCGCATGGCGATGAACGATGAGGAAACCGTGGCACTGGTGGCCGGCGGCCACACCTTCGGCAAGGCGCACGGCGCCGGCGATCCGACCCTGGTCGGCCCGGAACCGGAAGGCGCGCCGATCGCGGAAATGGGCCTCGGCTGGATCAACAAGTTCGGCAGCGGCAAGGGCGGCGACACCACCACCAGCGGCATCGAAGGCGCGTGGAAACCCAACCCCACCACCTGGGATAACGGCTACTTCGACACCCTGTTCGGCTACGAATGGCAGCTGACCAAGAGCCCGGCCGGCGCGCACCAGTGGGTGGCCAAGGACGTGAAGCCGGCAGACATGATCCCGGACGCGCATGACCCC
This sequence comes from Vogesella facilis, assembly GCF_042648525.1. Taxonomy (NCBI): domain Bacteria; kingdom Pseudomonadati; phylum Pseudomonadota; class Betaproteobacteria; order Neisseriales; family Chromobacteriaceae; genus Vogesella; species Vogesella facilis. Next base: position 187,127 of record NZ_JBHRXN010000031.1, on the reverse strand, counting down.
AGCAAAAAACACCCGCCGATGATGACCACCGCCGACCTGTCGCTGCGCTTCGACCCGATCTACGAGCCGATCGCCCGCCGCTTCCACCAGGATCCGGCCGCCTTTGCCGATGCCTTCGCCCGCGCCTGGTTCAAGCTCACCCACCGCGACATGGGCCCGCGCGCCCGTTACCTCGGCAAGCTGGTGCCGGCGGAACAGCTGATTTGGCAGGACCCGATTCCGGCCGTGGACCACCCGCTGGTCGACGCGCAGGACATCGCGGCGCTGAAGATCACAGTACTGGCTTCCGGCCTGAGCATTGCCCAACTGGTGGGCACCGCCTGGGGCGCCGCCGCCACCTTCCGCGGCAGCGACAAGCGCGGCGGCGCCAACGGCGCCCGCATTCGCCTGGCGCCGCAGAAAGACTGGGCGGTCAACCAGCCGGCCGAGCTGGCGCAGGTACTGCAAACGTTGGCCGCCATCCAGCAGGATTTCAACGCCAGCGCCGCCGGTGGCAAGAAAATCTCGTTGGCCGACCTGATCGTGCTGGCCGGTGGCGCCGCCATTGAGGCCGCCGCCAGCAAGGCCGGCCACAGCGTGCACGTGCCCTTCGCCCCCGGCCGCATGGATGCCAGTGCCGAGCACACCGACGTGGAGTCGTTCCAGGTGCTGGAACCGCAGGCGGACGGCTTCCGCAACTACGCGGCGCCGGGGCTGGAAAGCGTGGTCGGCGAACTGCTGATCGACAAGGCGCAGCTGCTGACGCTGAGCGCACCGGAAATGACCGTGCTGATCGGCGGCCTGCGCGCACTGAATGCCAACAGCGACCACAGCCGGCACGGCGTGCTGACCCAGCACCCGGAAACCCTGAGCAACGACTTCTTCGTCAACCTGCTGGACATGGGTACCAAGTGGCAGAAATCGGCCACCACCGGCGTGCTGGAGGGGCGCGACCGCGCCAGCGGCGAGCTGAAATGGACGGCGACGGTGGTGGACCTGTTGTTCGGCTCCAACTCGCAGCTGCGGGCGCTGGCGGAGGTGTATGCCAGCAGCGATGCACAACAGAAGTTCGTCACCGACTTTGTCGCTGCCTGGCACAAGGTGATGAATCTGGACCGTTTCGACCTGGCCTGAGCCACCTCGTCTGCGGCCAACGTACAACAGGGCAAACCGCGCGGTTTGCCCTGTTTTTTTTGTGCCTGCCGCGCCGCCGGCCCACGCCGCGCAAATGCAAACAGGGCCTTGTCGAAGACAAGGCCCTGTTTGGTATCTGGTGCCGGCGGCAGGAATCGAACTCGCGACCCCCTGATTACAAGTCAGGTGCTCTACCAACTGAGCTACACCGGCGTTAGGCGACGGATAATAGGCAATACCTTGGGCGTTGGCAAGCTTTTTTTAATTGTTTATCGCAATTGGCGGTTTTTACAAAAAAGCGCTGTTGCTCGCCGCTAGCACCAGCCGCACTCCTTACGTCGTGGACACAGGCAGTTGCCAGATGCCGCAATTGGCCGCAAAATTAATTAGCTAGCTAATATTAACCATTGTTACTTTGACATGACTACTGAAGAACGCTTTGCCCGCGCACTGCATAACACCGCCCGCAGCTGGCGGCTGGCAGTGGACCGCCGGCTGAAAGACCTCGGCATCGGCCAGGCCGGCTGGATGGCCATCGCCACCATTGCCAAGGCCAGCGAACCACTGTCGCAGTCCGAGCTGGCCAGCCGGCTGGGGGTGGAAAACCCCACCGTGGTGGCCATGGTGGATCGCCTGGTCAAGGCCGGGCTGCTGCTGCGGCAGCCTTCGCCCAACGACCGGCGCATCAAGCTGCTGGCGCTGACCGCGCAAGGCGAGCAGCTCTATCTGCGGGTGCGCACCGAGGCGGACGCCCTGCGCCTGGATCTGCTCGCCGACATCGATCCGGCCTTGCTGGCACAAGTCACCACCCTGCTCGAACTGTTGCAGCAGCGCGCGGAGCAGGCCGGATGACGCCGCAGCTGCCGCACAACCGGCGCATGATCACGCTGTCGATCATGCTGGCCACCATCATCCAGGCGCTGGACGGCACCATCGCCAACGTAGCGCTGCCGCATATGCAGGGCAGCCTGTCCGCGTCGCAAGACCAGATCACCTGGGTACTGACCTCCTTCATCCTGGCGGCGGCGGTGGCCACCCCGCTGACCGGCTGGCTGTGCGACCGTTTCAGCCTGAAAACGGTGTTCATGGTGTCGATCGGCGGCTTCACCGTGGCGTCGATGCTGTGTGGCCTGTCGGACTCGCTGGGGCAGATCGTGCTCGCCCGCTTCTTGCAGGGGGTATTCGGCGCAGCGCTGGTGCCGCTGTCGCAATCGGTGCTGCTGGATATCAACCCGCGCGAGAAACACGGCTCGGCGATGGCGGTGTGGGGCATGGGGGTGATGGTCGGCCCGATTCTGGGGCCGACACTGGGCGGCTGGCTGACCGACAGCTACGACTGGCGCTGGGTATTCTTCATCAACCTGCCGGTGGGGCTGCTGGCCTTCTATGGCGTGTGGCGCTACATCCAGCCCAGCAAAGCGGCGCGCAGCATGCGCTTCGACGTGTTCGGCTTTGCCACCCTCAGCCTGGCGATGGGCGCGCTGCAGATGTTGCTGGATCGCGGCGAGCAGAACGACTGGTTCAGCTCGCCGGAAACCTGGATCGAAGCCGGCCTGATGCTGGTTGCCGCGCTGTATTTCGCGGTGCATACCGCCACCAGCACGCCGGGCAAATCGTTCCTCGACTACCGGCTGCTGAAGAACACCAACTATGTCACCGGCCTGCTGCTGATTTTTGTGGTCGGCATGGTGCTGTTTGCCACCCGCGCGCTGACCCCCACCCTGCTGCAGGGGCTGCTGCACTACCCGGCCGCCACCGCCGGGCTGGTCACCGCCCCCAGCGGCCTGGGCACCATGCTGGCGATGATGCTGGTCGGCAAACTGGTTGGCCGCATCGACCTGCGGCTGCTGCTGGCAGCCGGTTTTTCGATCACCGCGTTTTCCCTGTGGCAGATGAGCCACTACAGCCTGGCGCTCAGCCAGGCCGACATCATCTGGCCCGGGCTGATCCAGGGCATTGGCCTGGGGCTGGTATTCGTGCCGCTGAGCGCCGCCACTTTCTCCACCCTGGCGGCGGACATGCGCACCGAGGGCACCGCCATCTACAGCCTGGTGCGCAATATCGGCAGCAGCATCGGCATCGCGCTGGTGCAGACCCTGCTGGTGCGCAATACCCGCATCGTGCAGGGCGAGCTGGCCGCCAGCGTCAGCAACGCCAGCCCGGCCTGGCTCGACGCCCCCACCGCGGCGGCCTACCCGCTCCAGCAACTGCCCGGTCTGGCCAGCCTGGTGGCCGAAGTGCAGCGTCAGGCGGCGATGGTGGCGTATATCGATGACTTCTGGCTGATGTTTGCCGTTACCGCGCTGATCATCCCGCTGCTGTTGCTGGTGAAGCCCGGCCAGCGCCCGGCCAGCGCCGCGAGCGAGCATGCCGCGCTGGAATGACGCGACCGCCGCCAAGGTTGGCCGCAACGAACAAGGCCGCTGTCTCGCGACAGCGGCCTTGGGCATTCTGCAGCGACAGGCTTATTCGTCGCGCTGCAGCAGGTGCAGGGTCAGCGTCAGCTCGCCGTTGTCCCCCTTCACGCTCTGCACGTTCTGCAGGCTGAGGTCGGACGGCAGCAGCAGGCTGACGCCATGCCCCACCCCCACCTTGCTCCAGAACTTCTCCAGCCGCTTGGCCACGCCCTGCGCCGGCAGCGGCGCCTCGCTCTGCAGCGAGAAACCGTAGCTTTCCGCGGCGTTATCGAACAGCCGGTTCACCTCGCCCGCCGGCACGTAGCGCTCGGCCATGTCGGCCATATCGCGCGGCGACACCTCCGGCTCGCTCTTACAGTGGCTCAGCACCTCGTCGCGGAAGCGCAGCTGCGCCGCCGGGTCGGCGATTTCCTCCGCCACCTGCTCGATCACCTCGGCCACCAGCTTGCTGGTGGAGCTGCTGTCCGGCACGCGCAGCGCACGCAGGAAGTCATCCACCCAGAACTTGGCCTCGTGGCCCAGACGGTCCACCGCGTACAACGCCGGGCCGCCCTCCAGCACCAGCGCGCCCTTGTCGATCAGCCGCGGGTTGATGCCGGAAGCGTGGCTAATGTCGAACACCTCGCCGCTTTCGATAATGGTGAGGAAGTCTTCCTGGATCTCGGCCTTGAAGATGCCCAGCGCGCGCTGCGGCGCCTCGGCTTCGCCGAGGCCGGAGAACAGGATGATCAGCAGGTCGCCGGCGGCGATATTGGGGTGCTGCGAGCGCGCGTACAGGTGCTTGGCGATCTGCGCCGACACCTCCAGCAGATCCACCTCGCCACGGAAGAAGCGGCGGCTGTAGTGGTACAGCTCGTTGAGGTTGAGGTCGGTCTCGTGCACGAACTGGAACTTCTTCTTGTCCGACACGATGCCCTTCAGGTAGCCCTCCAGAATCAGCGCCGACACCGCCTCGTCCACGCCGATGGCCTTGCCGGACAGCTGCAAGGGTTCGCCGCGGCTGGGGTTGCCCACGCGGTGGATGACCAGTCGTTCTACTCTGGCTTCGCTGATCTGCATGCTGTGTCTTGCTCCTGTTCACTGGAGGCGGGATTATCGCCGCCCGCCGCGCCGGCAACAAGGTTGGCCGCATGCTCGCTGGCGGCGCCGAACTGCAATGCGGCCAACCTAGCATACAGCGGCGAGCTGGCCAGCAGCTCGTCGTGGCGACCTTCGGCCACGATGCGGCCGGCATCCAGCACCACGATGCGGTCCGCCTGCTTCACCGTGGCCAGGCGGTGGGCGATCACCAGCGTGGTACGGTTGGCCGCGGCGCGCTCCAGCGCCGCCTGCACCAGCCGTTCCGACTCGGCATCCAGCGCGCTGGTGGCCTCGTCCAGCAGCAGTATCGGCGGATTCTTCAGGATGGCGCGGGCGATGGCGATGCGCTGGCGCTGGCCACCAGACAGCCGCACGCCACGCTCGCCCAGGAAGCTGTGGTAGCCCTGCGGCAGTTTTTCAATGAAATCATGCGCCGCCGCCGCCCGCGCCGCGGCGATCACCTCGGCATCAGTCGCCTCCGGCCGGCCGTAGCGGATATTCTCCAGCGCGCTGGCGGCAAAGATCACCGTGTCCTGCAGCACGATGCCGACATGGCGGCGCAGCGCCGCCGGGTCGAGTTCGCTCACTGCCGCGCCGTTGATACTGATGCGGCCAACTTGCGGGTCGTAAAAGCGCAGCAGCAGCTGGAACAGCGTGCTCTTACCGGCGCCGGACGGCCCCACCAGCGCCACCTGCTCGCCCGGTTTCACCCACAGGCTGACATCGTCCAGCGATGGCAAGCCGGGGCGCGACGGGTAGGCAAAGCGCACGCCCTGCAGGCGGATGCCCTCGCCCGTGGCCGGCAACGGCTGCGGTGCAGCCGGCGGCGTTACCGGCGAACGGTGCGCCAGCAGCGCCAGCAGCCGCTCGGTGGCGCCGGCGGCGCGCTGCAGCTCGCCCCACACCTCGGCCACCGCGCCGATCGCCCCGGCGGTCACCACCGCGTAGAGGATGAACTGTGCCAGCTGGCCGCTGCTCATCTGCCCGGCCAGCACCGCCTGCGCCCCCAGCCACAGCACGAACACGATGGCGCCGAACACCAGCAGGATGACGATGGCGGTGAGCTGGCTGCGGGCGCGCACGCGCGCCAGCGCGGTGCCGAAGCTGCGTTCCACCGAGTCATCGAAGCGCCGCTGCTCGTGGCCCTCCTGCACAAAGGCCTGCACCGTCTGCACCGCGTTCAGCGTTTCGCCGGCCAGCGCGCTGGAGTCGGCGATGCGGTCCTGGCTGGCGCGTGACAACGCCCGCACCCGCCGGCCGTAGATCATGATCGGCAGCACCACCAGCGCCAGCGTTACCAGGATGTAGCCGGTGAGGCTGGCGCTGGTCACCGCCAGCATCACCAGCCCGCCCAGCATCAGCAGCACATTGCGCAGCCCCAGCGACAGGCTGCTGCCCACCACGGCCTGCACCAGCGTGGTGTCGGTGGTGAGCCGCGACAGCACTTCGCCGGTCTGCAGCGTCTCGAAGTATTCCGGGCTCATGGCGATGACGTGGCGGTACACCGCGCGGCGCAGGTCGGCGGTGACGCGCTCGCCCAGCCACGACACCAGGTAGAAGCGCAGCGCGGTGAACAGCGCCAGCACCGCCGCCACACCGAACAGCGCCAGGAAGTAGCCGTCCACCGCCGCGCGCTGGGCAAAGGCGTGGTCGATCAGGTAGCGGAACGCCACCGGCAGCAGCAAGGTGGCGCCGGCGGCCACCAGCAGGGCGAGGCCGGCCAGCGCGAAGCGGCCGCGGTACGGCCGCAAAAACGGCAGCAGGCCGGACAGCGGCGCAAGGCGTTGCAACAGGGTAGGCTTGGTCACCGCAGCTCCAGACGAGGTTCAGGCCATCAACATGGCCCCGGCCACGCCGATTTCAAGCGCCGCGGCGCTTGCGTTCGGCCGCGGTATCGCTGCAGCATGGCAGCGCCCGGCAGCGTGTCAAGCAGCCGCCTGCCCGCCGCCGTTGCGGCCAACCTTGCCGGGCCAACACAACAACAGGCGCCGTCACGAGGCGGCGCCAGCGGAGAGCACACAATGCTGATCAACTGCGTTGCCTACCAGAACGGCCAGAAGCTGGCCGACCTGCAGCAGGAGGAAATCCACGACTATCTGCTGCGCCCGGACTGCTTCGTGTGGGTGGCGCTGCGCGACCCGGCGCCGGAAGAGCTGGGGGGCATGGCGGCGCAGTTCGGCCTGCACGAGCTGGCGGTGGAGGATGCGCAGAACGGCCACCAGCGCCCCAAGCTGGAGGAATACGGCGACACCCTGTTCTGCGTGCTGCAGACGCTGGAACCCACCGAATCGGGCGAGCTGCGCGTGGGCGAGGTCGACCTGTTCGTCGGCGCCAATTTCGTGCTGTCGATCCGCAACGGCACGCGCCAGGGCTTTGTCAGCGTGCGCGACCGCTGCGAGCACGAGCCGGAGCTGCTGCAGATCGGCGCCGGCTTCGTGTTCTACGCGCTGATCGACGCAGTGGTGGATCGCTACTTCGCGGTGATGCACCAGTTGGAGGACGAGCTGGACGAGCTGGAGGAACGGCTGTTCAGCCGCAAGAGTTCGGCGCGGCGCAATATCGAGGACCTGTACGCGCTGAAGCGCAAGCTGGTGACCGTCAGCCACGCGGTGCTGCCGCTGCACGAGGCGGTGGCGCGACTGCACGGCGGCCGCGTGCCACGGGTGTGCGGCGGGCTGCACGACTATTACCGCGACGTGGACGACCACCTGGCGCGCATCATCCGCAGCCTGGAGTCGCAGCGCGACATGCTGTCCACCGCCATCCAGGTGAACCTGGCGATGATCTCGCTGGACGATTCCAGCGTCAGCAAGAAACTGGCCGCCTACGCCGCGCTGTTCGCGGTGCCGACCATGATCGCCGGCATCTACGGGATGAACTTCGACAATATGCCGGAGCTGAAAAGCAGCGACGGCTACCCGCTGACGCTGGTGATAATGCTGGTGCTGGACGTGCTGCTGTGGTGGCGCTTCAAGAAGGTGGGCTGGCTGTAAGGTTGGCCGCAGAATGCAAAAACCCCGTGTCGCGAGACACGGGGTTTTCTTTGTTCTGGTGGCGGGAGAAGGATTCGAACCTTCGAAGGCAGAACCGTCAGATTTACAGTCTGATCCCTTTGACCGCTCGGGAATCCCGCCAGAAGAGGAGGCGAATATTAGCGAGCACCCCGCCGGCCGTCAACCGCTAATTGTCATTTTCCTGCATTTCTTTTTTTAAATAAAAAAATACGCAGGAAAATCAAAACCATGCCAAATGGTTACCACCACCAGAACAGCCAGCCCCAGGCGCTGTCCACCCAGGCCAGCACCGCTACGAAGGCCAGCAGCGGCGGCAGCATGCGCCAGCCGCCACGCCATTGCCGCACGATGCCCTGCGCCAGCCACAACGACCACAGACTGGCCGCCAGCAGCAAGGCCAGGCGCAGATCGTTGATCCAGTGCCAGTACACGCCCTCGCCGCGCAGCAGGGTCAGCGTCACCGCGGTCAGCCCCAGGAACACGCCGCAGCCGGCCAGCGGAATCAACGCCTGTGCCAGGTGGTGCAGGCGCTGCCACTGCCAGCGACCGCCGCTGCGCACCGCCAGCGCCAGCAGCAGCGAGCTGACCGTGCCCAGCACCAGCGCGGTGGCGCCGATATAGGCCAGCAGCAGGCTGCCATCCAGCCAGCTGAACACGTCGTTCTTTTCCGGGTAGTGGGTGAACAGCCACCACGGCGCATCGCTATCCAGCGCCCAGAACCACTCGCGCTCCACCAGCCATTCCGCCAGCGCCTGCTTGATGGCGACGAACCACGGGCTGGCGCTCCAGTGGAAGGCGCCGATAGCCACGCCCAGCAGGCCGAACACGATCAGCAGCGTCTGCCAGCCATCGGCCTCGCGCGCGCCGACGCGCACGATTTCGTCCGACGGCGAGCGCAGGCTGAGCGTCACCGCGTCGCGGTGGCTGCTGCAGCGGCCGCACATATGACAGCCGCTGCCGCCCTGCATCTGGCTGATCGGCTGCAGCGGCGCACAGTCCACCGCCTTGATGACGATGGTGCGCTTATTGGCCACCGAATTCTGCCAGGCGGCCTCATTCACCCGGAAGTGCACCGGCGCCAGCTTGGACAGCAGCGCGAACACGCCGTTGACCGGGCACAGGTAGCGGCACCATGCGCGCTTGCCGCGGGTGTACCAGTAACCCACCGCCACCGCGGCCACGGTGGAGCCGCCCAGCACCAGCAGCGCCGCCTTCGGGTACTGGTAGACGCTGACCATCTGCCCGTACACGGTGGTACAGACGAAGGCGACGAACGGCCAGCCGCCCCAGCGCATCCAGCGCGGAATCGGCCGGCCGCGGCCGCGGCGCGCCGCCCACTCGGCCAGCGCGCCTTCCGGACACAGCACGCCGCACCACAGCCGGCCGAACAGCAGCATCGACAGCAGCACGAACGGCCACCAGATGCCCCAGAACGCGAACTCGGCCAGCACGGTGATGTGGTTCCACACATGCGCGGTGTCGTCCGGCAGCGGCAGCATGGCCGGCACCACCAGCAGCACCGCGTACACCAGCACCACCAGCCACTGCAGGCCGCGGATCAGGCCGGCATGATCGCGCAGCCAGTCGCCGAGGCGCGCCAGGCGGCCGCCCGGCCGGTACAGGCTGCCAGCAGGAGCGCCGCAACTCATGCTGCGCGCTGCCCGGCCGGCTGGCGGTGGCGCCAGCGCAGCAGTGCCGCGATCAGCAGCCAGTAGCCGCCGTAGGCCAACAGACTGGTCAGCGACGGGTGGGCGCGGTAGCCGGTCAGCGCCGCCAGCACGCCGCCGGCCGGCGACATGTCATCCACCAGCGCCGAGCTGTCCCACAGCGGGTCGATCAGCGTCGGCAGCAGCTCCATCGACTGCAGCCGGTCCACGCCGCTGATGAACAGCGCCGCGGCCAACAGCAGCAGCATGATTTCGGTGACGCGGAAGAACAGCCGCCACGACAGGTATTTGCCACCCAGCTGCAGCAGCCAGAACGTCAGCAGCGCCAGCACGAAGCCCAGCACGCCACCCAGCGCCATGCCGCCCAGCTCGCTGCCCTGCGCGCTGGCCAGCATGCCGTACAGGAACACCACCGCCTCGCTGCCCTCGCGCGCGACGGCAATGGCCACCAGCAGCAGCACGCCCCACCAGTTATTGCGTTCCGCGTTGGCCGCCAGCCCGCTTTCCAGCTCGCGCTTCAGCGTGCGGCCGTGCGCGCGCATCCACAGCACCATCTGCACGATCAGCGCCGCGGCCACGAACACCATGCCGGCCTGGAAGGCGTCCTGGTGCGGCCCCAGCAGCTCGGCGGCGGCAAACAGGCCGAAGGCCAGCAATGCAGCCAACACCAGCCCCAGGCCCACACCACCCCACAGCCAGCGCTTGCCGCCGCTGTCGGCGGCGTTGTGCGACAGCCAGGCATGCAGAATGCCCACCACCAGCATCGCCTCCACGCTTTCGCGCCAGACGATGAACAATACCTGTCCCATGCCCTGCCCCTTACTTGACCACGATCACGCCCTGCGTGGTCGCCATGTGGAATTCGTCGTAGAACTTGTATTGCCCGGGCGACAGCGGCCCCAGCACCACGAAGCTGTCCGCCCCCGGCGCCAGCACTTTTTCCTTGCGCAACTGCAGGCTCTCGAACTCGGCGGCGGTCTTGCCCTTGTTGACGATCTCGATCTTGAAACGGCTGCCGGCCGGCACGGTCAGCAGCCGGGTGTTGATCTTGCCGTCGTTAAGTTCCAGCTTGTACGTCGGCAGATCGGCGGCGATGGCGCCGGCGATGGCGCCCGGCAGCAGCAAGGCGGCAGCCAGCTGGCGGAGGGTATTGCCCATGTCGATTGTTCCCATGGCTTGAAACGGAAAAAGCGCCGCGACATACAGTCGACGGCGCTGCCTCTGGTCCGGGCGGCTAGCCAGCCCGGCCAGCCGGGCTTAGTAGCCGCCCTTTTTGCCGATGCCGGCGTAGGTGAACTCGTAGTTGAGGTCAAACGGCTTGAACCAGGCGCCAACGCCGGTTTCCTTGTCCACGTGACGGCCGAAATGGGCGTGCTGGTTCATGCTCGGCGGCTGAATGGTGAACTTGAGCTTGTACTTGCCCGGGCCCATCAGCTTGACGTTGTCGCCGTAGTGCGGGCCGTCGGAGGCCACCATCGGCATGAAGTCGCCGGAGATCACCTCGTTGCTGCCCACTTTCTGCAGCTGGTACTTGATCACCAGGTACGGCACCCAGTCGCCTTCGCCGAAGCCGTTGGGATTGCCCTTGGCGGCGTGGATGTCGGCTTCCAGGTGCACATCGGATTCTTCCGCCTTGCGCATCATGCCGTCCGGATCCATTTTCACCGGCTGCAGGTAGACGGCAGCCACTTCCAGCCCGCCCTTGATCTGCGGTTTGCCGATCGGATATTCCGCTGCCGAAGCCAGCAGCGGCAGAGTGAACAGGCTTGCGGCCAACAGTGCGCTACGCATACGCATCATCGATTCCCTTTTCAGTAAGCAATGTCGCCAGCCGGTAAATCTCCGACCGGACAAAGTTCAAATCAGAAGTACATTAAGAACCATTATCAATAATATGCCGGCGCTGGCAATTGATGCAGATCAACCGACAGCCCCCGCCGCTGCCGCCAAAAAATTAAGCCGCTGTTTTTAAACGGCAAACTCGCAGCAGGCCCAACATTTGGATACAAACTTCCTGCTTCAGTCCCAGTAGCCGGGCGCAGCGTACACCGCGCGTAGATGCTCGATGAACAGCCGCACCCGCCCCGGCAGGTAGCGGCGCTGCGCCATCACCGCGTACACCGGGTAGTCCGGCGACGAATACTTGTCCAGCACCGTCACCAGCCGGCCGTCGCCGATGTCGTCCTTCACCTCCCACATCGAACGCCAGGTCAGCCCCAGCCCCTGCAGTGCCCAGTCGTGCAGCACCGCGCCGTCGTTGCATTCCAGCGCGCCACGCACCTTCAGGTTCACCAGCTCGCCGCCCACCTTGAAGGTCCAGCCGCGGCTCTGGCTCTCGCCCAGCGACAGGCAGTCGTGCTGCTCCAGGTCGCGCAGTGTTTTGGGGGTGCCGTGCTGCGCCAGGTAGGCCGGCGATGCCACCACCACACGGCGGTTTTCCGCCAGCCGCACCGCGATCAGGCTGGAGTCGGCCAGGTCGGAGATGCGGATCGCGCAGTCGATGCGGTCGCGCGCCAGGTCCACCAGCCGGTCGGACAGATCCAGCGTGACGCGCAGGTCCGGATGCGTGCGCAGGAAGCTGGCCACATGCGGCGCCACATGCTGGCGACCGAAGCCGGCCGGCGCCGACACCCGCAGTTGGCCGCGCGCGCGCGCGCTGCCGCTGGCCACCGCCGATTCCGCCTCGTCCAGCTCGGCGAGAATGCGCAGGCAGTCCTCGTAGAAAGCGCTGCCCTCCTGCGTCAGCGCGATGCTGCGCGTGGTGCGCACCAGCAGCTTGACGCCCAGCCGGTGCTCCAGCGCGTCCAGCCGGCGGCCGATGATGGCCGGCACCACCTGCTCCTGCCGCGCGGCGGCGGACAGGCTGCCGAGATTCACCACCGAAACGAAGGTTTCTAGTTGCTTGAACACGTCCATTTGCGCACCAAAAGTAAAAAATGTTGTGGCATTTTAGCGCTTTGCGCAGCGCAGCAACATGGCTACACTGGCCGTCATAACAGCATGGCCGGCAAGCCTGTGCGCCAATGCCACAGCGCCCTGCCGGCCGCACCAGACACCGACAAACACGTCTACAGAGAGAGCCATCATGACTGCACGCATCCAGAAACAGCGCCTGGCCGTTGCGGCCAACCTGCACGACTTCATCGAACAGGAAGCCCTGCCCGGCACCGGCATCGCCAGCGATGCCTTTTGGCAGGGTTTCGATGCCATCGTGCACGAGCTGGGCCCGAAAAACCGCGCCCTGCTGGCCGAGCGTGACCGCCTGCAGGCCGCCATCGACGACTGGCACCGTGCCCACCCCGGTCCGATCGCCGACATGGCCGGCTACAAGGCCTTCCTGAGCAGTATCGGCTACCTGCAGCCGCTGCCGGCCGACAGCCGCATCGACACCAGCAATATCGACAGCGAACTGGCCGAGCAGGCCGGCCCGCAGCTGGTGGTGCCGGTGATGAATGCCCGCTACGCGCTGAATGCGGCCAACGCCCGCTGGGGTAGCCTGTACGACGCGCTGTACGGCACCGATGCCATCAGCGAGGCCGACGGCGCCGGCAAGAGCGGCGGCTACAACCCGCTGCGTGGCGGCAAGGTCATCGCCTTCGGCCGCGAGTTCCTGGACCAGGCCGCGCCACTGGAAGGCGGTTCGCACCAGGACGCGGCGGCTTATCGCGTGATCGACGGCCAGCTGCAGGTAGTGCTGCAGAACGGCAGCGTGTGCAGCCTGAAGCAGCCGGCGCAGTTCATCGGCTACAACGGCGATGCCGCCGCCCCGAGTGGCGTGCTGCTGAAGAACAACGGCCTGCACTTCGAGATCCAGATCGACAAGGGCAGCGCCATCGGCGCACAGGATGGCGCCGGGGTGAAGGACATCGTGATGGAGGCTGCCATCAGCACCATCATGGACTGCGAAGACTCGGTAGCCGCGGTGGATGCCGACGACAAGGTGGTGGTGTACCGCAACTGGCTGGGCCTGATGCTGGGCACCCTGGTGGAAGAAGTGGCAAAAGGCGGCAAGAGCTTCACCCGCCGCCTGAATGCCGACCGCCGCTACAGCGCCGCTGCCGGCGGCGAGCTGACCCTACACGGCCGCAGCCTGCTGTTCATCCGCAACGTTGGCCACCTGATGAGCAACCCGGCAATCATCGACGGCGAAGGCTGCGAGATCCAGGAAGGCATCATGGATGCGGTAGTGACCACCCTGATCGCGCTGCACGACCAGCAGCGCAAGGGCAACTCGCGCACCGGTTCCATCTACATCGTGAAGCCGAAGATGCACGGCCCGGCGGAGGTAGCCTTTGCCGACGAGCTGTTCGGCCGCGTGGAGCAGCTGCTGGGCCTGCCGCAGTACAGCGTGAAGCTGGGCATCATGGACGAAGAGCGCCGCACCAGCGTGAACCTGGCCGCCTGCATTGCCGCCGCGCGACAGCGCGTGGCCTTCATCAACACCGGCTTCCTCGACCGCACCGGCGACGAGATGCACACCGCGATGGAAGCCGGCCCGATGATCCGCAAGGGCGATATGAAGACCTCCAGCTGGATCACCGCCTACGAGCGCAACAATGTGCAAGTGGGCCTGGCCAGCGGCCTACGTGGCCGCGCGCAGATCGGCAAGGGCATGTGGGCGATGCCGGACCTGATGGCCGAGATGCTGAAGCAGAAGATCGGCCACCCGAAAGCCGGCGCCAACACCGCCTGGGTGCCCTCGCCCACCGCCGCAGTGCTGCACGCGCTGCACTACCACCAGGTGAACGTGCAGCAGGTACAGCAGCAGCTGGAAGCGCAGCCGGCCGCCGAGCTGCTGGACGATCTGCTGACCATCCCGGTGGCAGCCAACCCCGACTGGTCCGCCGCCGACATCCAGCAGGAGCTGGACAACAATGCGCAGGGCATCCTGGGCTACGTGGTGCGCTGGGTGGACCAGGGCGTGGGCTGCTCCAAGGTGCCGGACATCCACAACATCGGCCTGATGGAAGACCGCGCCACGCTGCGCATCTCCAGCCAGCACATCGCCAACTGGCTGCGCCACGGCATCGTCACCGAGGCGCAGGTGCGCGAGACCCTGCAGCGCATGGCCGCGGTGGTGGATCAGCAGAACGCCGGCGATGCCGCCTACCGCAATATGGCCGGCAACTTCGACAGCTCGGTCGCCTTCAAGGCCGCCAGCGACCTGGTGTTCAAGGGCTGCGCCCAGCCGTCCGGCTACACCGAGCCGCTGCTGCACGCCTGGCGCCAGGTGGCCAAGGCCGAGGGCTGATACGCCGCAGTCGTCACCACAAGCGCCCCGCGGGGCGCTTTTTTCATGCCCGCGGGCCTGCCGGCACCGCGCCTGGCCGCAGACCGTGCGGTTTTTTTTAATGCTTTGTCCATACCGGACACGGCACTTTATGCCAGAATTCTTAATTACTCTGCCCGCTGCCCACCGTGACACTGCGGCCAACCTGTTCCCATTCCCGGCCTGTGGAGGTCCTCGTGGAAAGCTTGCTGCCCGGCCCCGCCGAATCCGCCTGTTGTTACCGCCCGGTATCGCCGCGTCGCCTGCGGCAAGCCGCGCTGCCGGTGCGCAGCCTGCTGCTGGGCGCCTGGCTGCTGTCGCTGCTGGCCGCCGTCGTACTGGGGCTGGGCGTGGTGATCTGGCAGTGGTCCGGCATGCCGATGCACTTCGGCGGCGTGTCGTTCTACGTGTCGGTGTACCCGCCACTGACGCTGTGCCTGCTGTGGTGCCTGCTGTTCGGCCTGGGCTGGGGCGCGCTGCCGGCCTATGCCGCCACCTTCTGCCTGTCGCTATACGCCGGGCTGCCGCCGGGCTGGGCGGCGCTGTTCGCGCTGTCCAACCCGCTGGGGCTGGCGGTGTTCACCATTGCCTACCGCGCGCTGCCGGTGCCGCTGCACCTGCGCACCGCCGATTCGCTGTTTTTCTTCGCGCTGATGGCGTTTTTCAGCAGCGTGTTCAGCGCCAGCGGCGCCTTCATCTGGATCTACACCAACCGCATCGGCTCCAGCGATGCCTTCGGTGTGTGGCAGGGCTGGTGGCTGGGCAATTTCCTGCAGATGCTGTTGATCTGCGGCCCGCTGCTGTACCTGCTGGCACCGGCGCTGAGCGCCTGGCGCGACCGCCAGCTGTTTGCGCTGCCGCAGCCGCGGCAGACCAGCCTGCGCTGGATTCTGCCGGCCGCCGGCATGGTGGTGAGCGGGGTGTACCTGTATATCGCGCTATCGTTCTGGCTGAGCCGCAACGCAGTACGCGCCAGCCGGGAGCTGGGCACTCTTGCCGGCTGGCAGCACGCGGTGGAGCTGATCGCCGCCTCGTCGTCCGCGGTGTACATGGTGGTGGCCATCATGTTCCTGGCGATGGGCTTCCTCGGCTACCGCTTCGTGCGCAGCTGGACCCGCCAGCTGCAGCAGGCGGTCACCGCCGCCGAGGAGGCCAACCGCGCCAAGTCCGGCTTCCTGGCGCGCATGAGCCACGAAATCCGCACGCCGATGAATGCCATCACCGGCCTGACCGGGCTGGCGCTGCAGCAGACACTGGCGCCGCGCGAGCGCGACTACCTGCAGAAGATTCGCGCCGCCGCCGATTCGCTGCTGGTGATCATCAACGACATCCTGGATTTCGCGCGCGCCGAAATCGGCACCCTGACGCTGGAACAGCGGCCGTTCCAGCTGGAGGTGCTGCTGCAGGCGCAGGCCGACCAGCTGCGCCAGCAACTGGATGCCAAGCAGCTGCAGCTGCTGGTGCAGATCGCGCCGACAGTGCCGCTGACGCTGCATGGCGACACCGTGCGGCTGGGGCAGGTGCTGCTGAACCTGCTGAGCAACGCCGTCAAGTTCACCGAGGCCGGCGAAATCCGCCTGGCGGTGACCTGCCTGCAGCGCGACGATAGCCGGGTGACGCTGCAATTCAGCGTGCGCGATAGCGGCATCGGCATCGATGCGGCCAACCTTGGGCGGCTGTTCCAGCCGTTTGCCCAGGCCGACGAATCCATCACCCGCCGCTATGGCGGCACCGGGCTGGGGCTGGCGATCTGCCGCCAGCTGGTGGCGGCCATGGGCGGCGACATCCATGCCGACAGCCAGCCAGGCCAGGGCAGCTGCTTTTACTTCCAGCTCAGCCTGCCGTACCTGCCGGCCAGCGAGCTGCCGGCGCTCGACACGCCGTTGTCGGTGCTGCTGATCGAGCGCAACGACAGCAGCCGCCAGCACAGCCAGCGCCTGCTGCAACAGCTGGGCGCCAGCGTGAGCAGCACCAGCGGCATCGGTGCCGCGCGCGCCATGCTGCAGGATGGCAGCCCGCCACCGCAGCTGATCATTGCCGACCTGCCGGAACAGGGCGATCGCCACGAGCACCTGGCGCTACTGCAAAGCCTTAGCGGCAGCCGCAGCCCGATCCTGCTGCTGGAGCCGGCCTACAGCACGCGGCTGGACAGCGATGGCCAGCCGGTGCTCATGCTGGATCGCCCGCTGCTGCCCAGCGTGCTGCGTGCCGCCTTGCTGGCACCGCAGCCGGCAGTGGCCGAACCGACGCCCATCGCCACACCGACCGACCCGCGGCTGCAAGGCAGCCGCATCCTGCTGGCGGAAGACAACCCGATCAACCAGCAGATTGCCTGCGAACTGCTGCAGGCCGCCGGCGCGCAGGTCAGCTGCGCCGAAAACGGGCTGCAGGCGGTGGACATGGCGCTGCACGACCTGTTCGACGCCATCCTGATGGACATCCACATGCCGCAGCTGGACGGCCTGGCCGCCGCGCGCCGCATCCGCGAACACGGCCTGCGCCTGCCGATCATCGCCGTGACCGCCCATGCCTTCGATGATGCCCGCGAGGAAGCACTGGCCGCCGGCATGGACGACCACCTGGCCAAGCCGTTTACCCCGGAGCAGCTGTACCAGGCGGTGGCGCGCCATCTCGACCCCGAGCTGGCGGCCAGCGCGATCGCCGGCATCGTGCCGCAGCCGGCGGCCGGGCTGAGCGCCGCACAGCACCTGTCGCTGCTGTACAAATTCCGCAAATACCACGCCGGCGATGCCGACACCCTGCGCCAGGCGCTGGACGAGCAGCGCGTCACCGACATCCAGCGCATTGCCCACAACCTGAAAAGCGTGGCGCACTACATCAACGCGCCGCAGTTGCAGCAGCTGGCGCAGGCGCTGGACGACAGCGCCAAGGACGGCACCATCGCGCCGGCGCTGGTGACCGCGCTGGCCAGCGAGCTGGACACCATACAGCAGGCGCTGGCGCGGCAGCTGCCAGCCCAGGATTAGGCCCGACCACGCTTGTCGGGCAATAGCGACGAGCCGCCAAGCCGGTTCGTTTCACACCAGGGAGCAAACATGAAAAAAGCACTGTTGGCCGCAGTACTGGGCAGCCTGTCACTGGCGGCATTCGCCAGCGATGTCGATGTCGACCTGGGCAAGCGCGACGATGTCGCCGCGCTGTTCTCCTACCCCAATTGCCTGCAACACTGCCCGGAACCGGCGCCGTCGCTGGAAATGACGGTCAGCCACTGGCTGATGCAGAACGTGCTGCGCGACGCCAGCGGCAGCAAGCTACAGCCGGCAGTGAAGGTGCGCAACGAGGACGACCACATCAAGGTGCGCATCACCGATGCGCCGTCCGACGACTACGGCCAGCTGCTCACCAACTATCTCGCCATCGGCGCACAGGGCTACGACGGCGCGCAGGACATCAAGCAGGCCGGCGGCTGGAAGAGCGACTGGCGCTTCTTCCTGACCCTGGGCATGGCCATGCGCAACCACCGCACCGTGCAGCTGCTGCACTTCCCGCCGGACACCGTGCTCAACGACAGCCAGGACTACCTGACCGCCGCCACCACGCTGCGCTGGGCGCAGGTGCTGGGCTACAACGGCATGAACACCCGCGACAACGGCCTGTACCAGACCATTGCCGACATCGCCCCCATCGCCGCGCCGGCCAGCGCCGGCGAAGAGCTGACGCAGGTGTACAGCTACTTCACCCCCTACACCAGCGCCCTGCTGCAAAGCTGGACCGCGCCGCAGCCCGGCAGCAGCAGCGTGCGGCCGATGGTGGCGCTGGGCGGCCCGGCGCGCGCCTGGTTCGCCCAGCAGTACCTGCCCACCGGCAGCAGCTTCGACGTGCTGCAGCTGGCCAAGGTGGATATCGGCAGCAACAAGCAGGTGCCGGTGCTGGGCGGCAACCACCCCAGCTACATCTGGTATGCCGGCACCGACCAGGACGGCATCGCCATCATGCAGCAGGATCTGTCGGTGGCCTGCTGGCAGAACGCCATGGGGCAGAAGCCGGACAGCGATGCGCAGAGCGTGCTGAACAGCTGCGTCACCACCTGGAAGAACGACAGCAACATGGTATGCCGGCTGTACTACACCTCGATCAAAAACCTGGACGCCGCCAGCGCCAAGGCCAAGTGCCAGTAAGCTGAACCCCGTGGCGGCCGCGTGCCGCCACGGCCCCCTCCGCGCGCGCCGGCATTTGGTAAAGCGCGCCGCGGTTGCCTAGTATTGATGGCAACAGCGCCCGACCCGCACACCGCCTCCCGCCACGCGCCACTGCCTGTCGTCATGGTCGGCCGCCCTGCCCCGTCGCCAGCAACCACGCGCGTAAGCCATGAGCCGACCCACCCCACCACCGCCCGCACTATGCAGCCGCAGCCCCGTTCCCGCTCGCTGTCCCCGCTGATGCGGCAGCTGATCCTGCTGGCGGGCTGCTGCGCCATCGCCGTGGCGCTGCTACTGGCCTGGAATGCCTACGAAGAGGCACTCAGCCGTGGCCGCCAGGAGCTGCTGGCCGGCGGCGAACGGCTGGCCAGCAGCGTGGATCACGAGCTGATGATCCGCCGCCACACCCTGTACACCATGCAGGTGCTGGCCGAGCAATACCTGGCCGAGCGCAGCCCCTTGAACTGGGAAGTGCACCCCTATCTGTACCCACAGCCACAGCATCACGGCTATGCGCTGCAGCTGCCGGCCGGCTTCACCAACCAAGCGCTGGGCAATATCACCGGGCTGGGGCCGATCCCGGCGGCGGATTCGGCAGTGGTGCGCGAAATGCAGATGGCGCTGGCGCTCACGCCGATGTTCCGCACCCTGATCGCGCGCGACCCGGACACGCCGTGGGTGTACTACACCTCGGCCAAGCAGTTCCTGTACCTGTACCCGCGGGTGGGAGTGGCCGACTACTTCGTCACCGAACAGACCTTCGGCATGGATTTCTTCATGAAGGCGCACCCGGCGGAAAACCCGGCCGGCGAACTGGTGTGGACCCCGGCCTACCAGGACCAGGCCGGCCGCGGCTGGATGGTGACCATCTCCGCCCCGGTGCACGAGCGCGGCGTGTTCCGCGGCGCCATCAGCGTGGACATCACCACCAGCCGGCTGGCCTGGCTGCTGGAGCGCGTGCCCATCGAGCACAGCAGCCGCCACCTGCTGCAGGCCGATGGCAAGAAACTGGCCAGCGCCGGCGGCCCGGCGCCGCAACTGCAGCCCGGCAGTTGGCCGCAACATACGCTGCTGGCACGCGGCCAACGTTTGCTGGCGGTGTTTCCGCTGGAGGTCAACACCTGGTATCTGGTGCTGGATGGCGACGCGCGGGCGCTGCAGCGCGAGGCCATGCGCCAGTCGCTGCCGTTCTGGCTGCTGGTGCTGTTTCTCAGCGGCAGCCTGGGGCTGGTGGTGATCCTGCTGCGCAGCTGGGCGCGGGTGGAGCAGCTGTCCACCCACGACTGGCTCACCGGGCTGTGGAACCGCCGCGCCTTCGACGAGCAGCTGCACGACGCGCTGGGCCACCTCAAGCGCGGCGGCAGCTCGCTGGCGCTGATCCTGTTCGATGTCGACAACTTCAAGCACTACAACGATACCCTCGGCCACCCGGCCGGCGACAAGGCGCTGCAGGACATCTCGCGCGTGGTGCAGCTGGTGGCGCAGCGCCAGGACGACCGCGTCTACCGCCTGGGCGGCGAGGAGTTCGCCATCGTCACCAGCCTGCCGGACCAGCCGCGGCTGCAGGCGTTCATGGACCGCGTCGCCGCCGCGGTCTGCGACGCCCGCATCCCGCATCCGGGCAGCGAGCACGGCGTGCTCACCATCTCGCTGGGCGGCGTGTTGCTGCTGCAGGGCGCGCAGCCGGACGCCGCCGAAGCCTACCGCCAGGCCGACAAGGCGCTGTACCGCGCCAAGGCCAGCGGCAAGAACCGCGGCTGCCGCCACGACGACGGCTGAACTACACCTGCACCGACGGCACCGACTTCATGCAGCGCAGCGTGAAGTGCGAGCGGCTGTGGCGGATGCCGTGGATCTTGTACAGCTTCTCGCGCAGGAAGCGCTCGTAGCCGGCGGTGCCGTCCACCGCCACCTTGATCAGGTAGTCGTATTCGCCGCTGAGCAAATGCGCTTCCAGCACCTCCGGCAGCGCCGCCAGCTCCTCGCCGAAGCGCGCCAGGGTGTCCTCCTCGTGCGCGTTCAGCGTCACCTCGATGATCACCGTGTCGCGCAGCCCCATCTTCTTCTGGTCGATCAGCGCCACATAGCCCTGGATATAGCCGGCCTGCTCCAGCTGCCGGGTGTGCTTCCAGCACGCCGACGGCGACATGCCCACCCGCTCCGCCAGCTCGGCATTCGACAGCCGCGCATTGCGCTGCAGCTCGCGCAGAATCTTTCTGTCCTGCGCGCTGAGGGTGAATTCGCTTTCTTCCATTTCGCCACCAAAAAAGATTGTTCGCCAAAAACCGCCATTCAGCGAACATTCTATCCATCCCAGCAGCAAATGACAGCCACTTCGAAAGCCCTTGTACCGCGGCGCGCGGTACAGTTTTCCCACTGCCCCACCCCGTGCAGACAGCTGGCCACCAGCCGGTTGCCCACCCGCCGCCACCCACGCGGCGGGGCTGCCAACGCCACTGCCACTGTGCCCACCACGGCCAGCCGGCGGCCGGCAGCGGGTGGCAAAGAAGCAGGTCGGCAACGACCGGGACAAAGACCGACGGCCCACCAACAGAGCGGCGCCGCGCACAAAAGCATGCGGCCAACCTTGCATCCCCCAAGGTTGGCCGCATGGTCTTGTCCGCCGGCGACTCAGTCGCGCTGCTGCAGCGCGCGGGTAATGAAATGGCGCGGCACCCGCGACTTGGGTACCCGCACGTCGAACCACTGCTGCACGTTCATCTCCAGGCCGATTCCGTGCATGAAGTTGTACAGCGCCTTGTTCAGCCCGCGCCCCATGGCTTCGTGGTCGGTGCCGGTGGGGTCGATGAAGCCCACGTCGTTACGGGCGAAGGTGATTTCCGGCTGCGGAATCAGCTGCACGCCGTATTCGTCCGGGTTCTGCCCTACCGGCGAGTGCACGGTGCAGGCAAAGCGGTGGAAGAAGCCGCTCTGGATACAGCCGTTGTCGAACAGCTGGCGCACATATTCCAGCGCGTCCACGGTGTCCTGCACCGTCTGGGTGGGGAAGCCGTACATCAGGTAGGCGTGCACCAGGATGCCGGCCTCGGTAAAGCCCTGCGTCACCCGCGCCACCTGCTCCACCGACACCCCCTTCTTCATCAGCTTGAGCAGCCGGTCGGAGGCCACTTCCAGCCCGCCGGAAATGGCGATGCAGCCGGATTCGGCCAGCAGCTGGCACAGCTCGGGGCTGAAGGATTTCTCGAAGCGGATATTGCCCCACCAGGAGATGCTCACCTTGCGGCGCAGCAGTTCCTCGGCCAGCGCGCGCAGCATCTTGGGCGGCGCCGCCTCGTCCACGAAGTGGAAGCCGGTCTGCCCGGTCTCGGCGATGATGGCCTCGATGCGGTCTACCAGCACCTCGGCCGAAGCGGTCTCGTAGCGCGAGATGTAGTCCAGCGTCACGTCGCAGAAGCTGCACTTCTTCCAGTAGCAGCCGTGCGCCACCGTCAGCTTGTTCCAGCGCCCGTCGCTCCACAGCCGGTGCATCGGGTTGAGCATGTCCAGCAGCGACAGGTAGCGGTCGATGGGCAGCCCGTCCCAGGTGGGGGTGCCCACCTCGGCGAACGGCACGTCGGCTTCCATCATGTTCACGTAACGGACCGCGGCCTTCCCGTCTTCCCCGGCTTCGCGCAGATAGGTGCGCACCAGCCGGCTGGTGCCGCGCTGGCCGGCGAAGTGCTCCAGCAACGCCAGGATCGGCTTCTCGCCGTCGTCCAGGGTGATGAAGTCGAAGTAGTCGAACACCCGCGGCTCTTTCAGCTCGCGCAGCTCGGTGTTGACGAAGCCGCCGCCCAGCACGGTGCGGATCTGCGGCCAACGTTGCTTTATCGTCTGCGCGATGCGGAACGCCGCGTACACCGAGCCGGGGAACGGCACCGACAGCAGCACCACGTCCGGCTGGTGGCGTTCGATGGCGGCCACGGTCAGCTCGGCCAGCGCGTCGTCCACCAGATTGGGCTTGGCCGCCAGCGCCTTGGCCAGCGGCTCGAAAGTGGGCTGCGCCATGGCCAGCGATTCGGCATAGCGCACGAACTCGAAGCGCGGGTCCACCGCCTCGCGCAGCACATCGGCCACGTCGTTCAGGTACAGCGTGGCCAGGTGGCGGGCGCGATCGTAGCTGCCCAGCGCACCGAACGCCCACGCCAGCGGGTCGCCGCCGTCCGGGTCGTCCGGGTCCAGGTAGTTGTCCAGCGAGGCGAAGCGCGCGCCTTCCGGCAGGTAGCCGCGGCTGGCAATGCGGTAGGCCAGCGTGGCATCGCGCCCCTGCAAGAAGGCGATCACGCGGTCGATGGTGGCCAGGTACTGCTCGCGGTGTTCGATGAAGTGCCACAGCTGCTGGCTGCGCTTCTTCTCCGGCACCGCCGCCACCGCCGGGCCGATCGCCTGCAGCCCGGCGCGCGAGAACAGCCGCAGCACCAGCGCCAGCGCCAGGTCTTCCTGCACCGCCGCCACGCCGCGCGAGCGCAGGAAGCCGGTGATATAGGCGGTGGACGGGTACGGCGTGTTCAGCTGCGTCATCGGTGGGATCAGCGACAGCACGCGGGGCGAAGCAATCTGGGACATGGCGGGTTCCGGCTAAAAACAAGGCGGGCAGCCGTGGCTGCCCGTGATGGCGCGATTTTCTCACGAAACTGCCGGCTTGGCATGGTTGGCCGCCGCGCCATGCCAACACCACGCCACGGGATGCCATCTCATGCCATGCAATTTCCATCGCCCGCCGCCGCCACTGCCTATAGTGACAACAGCCTCCACCACGCCCCGCGACCTCACCGCCATGAACGATATCCAGATCGACCTGGTGCAACGCGCCTGGGACCAGTTGTCCTACGACCGCGACCAGTTCACCCACGACATCTACGACGCGCTGTTCCGCCTCGACCCCAGCCTGCGCCCGATGTTCAGCCTGCCGCAGGAGCGGCTGGTGCAGAACCTGGGCCGCACGCTGAACACCGTGCTCACCAGCCTGCACGATCTGGACAGCATCCGCTTCATCATCATCGGCCTGGGGGCGCAGCATTACCGCTACGGCGTGCAGCCGGAGCATTTCGCCATCCTGAAGGCGGCGATGACCGAGGTGCTGCAGCAGCACCTCGGCAAGCAGCTGACGCCGGAGCTGGCCGAGGCCTGGTCACAGGCCTACGACCTGATCGCCGGCCTGATGCAGCAGGGGCTGGCGCAGGCCGCGGCGCGGGCGCAAGCGGCGCGGCCATGAACAACGGCGCCCGCCGCCGCCGCGGCCGGGCGCCGTCATATAGCTAGGCCAGGTCGAACAGCAGCGCCTGCAGCGGCTCGCGGCCAACGTTGCGCAAGGCGTAGGCCGGCTGCGCGGTGACCTTGGCGGCATCGCCCGGCCCGATCTGCTCATCGACCAGCTGCAGCTGCCCCTTCACCACGTGCACATAGCTGCAGCGCCCCGGCTGCTGGCTGAACTCCAGGCTCTCGCCCGGCGCCAGGATCAGCTGGTACAGCCGCGCATCCTGGCGCATCTGCAGGCTGCCGTCGGCGCCATCCGGCGACGCCACCAGCGTCAGCCCCGGCGCCAGGCCGAAGTCCTTCTGCTGGTAGCCAGGCGTGCCGCCGCGCTCGGCCGGCTCGATCCAGATCTGCAGGAAGCGCAGTTCTTCGCTGTCGCTGGCGTTGTACTCGCTGTGCAGGATGCCGCGGCCGGCGCTCATCAGCTGGAACTCGCCGGCGCGCAGCACCTCCTCGGTACCGGTGGAATCGCGGTGGCGGATGGCGCCCTGCAGCACGTAGCTGATGATTTCCATGTCGCGGTGACCGTGGGTGTCGAAGCCGGCGCGCGGCAGCACGCGGTCGTCGTTGATCACCCGCAGATCGGAAAAGCCCATGTGCGCCGGATCGTAGTAGCTGGCGAACGAGAAGCTGTGGCGGCTTTGCAGCCAGCCAAAATCAGCCTGGCCACGGGAATCGGCGCGACGGATGTCGATCATGGTGAATTCTCCTGAATAAGTTGCCCTGCAGGCCGGTGGCGCGCCAGGCGCCATGTCCGGCTGCAGTACTAGCTACTTTACCCGCTGCGCCGGCCAAGCAAAATCGCATAATTCCGCGCAGCTATTTCAGGAAAACCGAACAAGCAATAGACCGGCGCGAAGCAGCGGCCGCCACCGCCGCGCGGCGTCGCCCGCACCAGCACGCGCCAAACCCGCAGTAAGGCTGCGCCTGGCAGCGCAACACGGCATCAGGGTCCGGCTGGCGGCACGCTGCGGCCAACCTGTTGCCCGGCCACATAGGTGGCCGCCACGCAGCGCTCGTCGCCCAGGGTGGCCAGCGCAAACAGCCGCTCGGCCAGGCTGGTCACGCCCTGCAGGCGGAACGCCAGCTCCGGCGTGGCCGCCGGCGCCAGCACCACGCAGTCGGCCTCCTTGCCCACCGCGAAATTGCCCAGGCAGTGTTCCAGCCGCAGCGCCTCGGCGCCGGCCAGCGTGGCCAGATACCAGCCGCGCAGCGGCGGCAACGGCTGCTGCCGGCACTGCGACACCTTGTAGGCATCGCCCAGGGTGCGGATCAGGCTCAGCGAGGTGCCGGCGCCGATGTCGCTGGCCAGCCCCACCGCCACCCCGGCCTGCCGCGCGGCGTGGTAATCGAAAAAACCGCTGCCCAGAAACAGGTTGGAGCTGGGACAAAACGCCAGCGCGGTGCCGCTCGCGGCCAGCAGCTGCCGCTGCGCGGCATCCAGATGAATGCCGTGGCCGTAGATGCAGCGCGGCCCCAGCAGGCCGTAGTGGCGATACACGTCCAGGTAGTCGCTGCGCCCGGGAAACAGCTGCGCCACCCACTGGCACTCGGCGCGGTTTTCCGCCAGGTGCGACTGCACGTACAGCCCGGGGGTACTGGCATACAGCTCACCGGCCAGTTGCAGCTGCCGCGGCGTGGAGGTGGGCGCGAAGCGCGGCGTCACCGCGTAGGCCAGTCGCCCCTTGCCATGCCAGCGCGCGATCAGCGCGGCGGATTCGGCGGCGCCGCGCTCGGCGCTGTCGCACAGCGCCGGCGGTGCGTGGCGGTCCATCAGCACCTTGCCGCCGATCAGCCGCATATTGCGCGCCAGCGCCGCCGCCATCAGCGCATCCACCGATACCGGGTGCACGGTGGCAAACACCGCCGCGGTGGTGGTGCCGTGCGCCAGCAGCCGGTCGAGCACGAAATCCGCCGTGCGCCGCGCCAGTTCGGCATCGGCAAACGCCGCCTCGGCCGGAAAAGTGTAGTGCTGCAGCCAGTCCAGCAGCTGGCGGCCGAAGGCGCCGATGATGCCGGCCTGGGCGTAGTGCAGATGGCAGTCGATCAGCCCGGGCAGAATCAGCCGACCGCGGTGATCGTGCACGTTGGCCGCAGCCAGGCTTGGCGCGCTCAGCGCCGCCCAGTCGCCGCAGCCGGCGATCCGGCCGGCGTGGATCGCTACATAGCCGTCCGGCCAGTGCTGCCAGGCCGCGGCGTCGTCGTCCGGCCCCGGATCACGCAGAAAATGCAGCACCTCGCCGCGCAGAATGATGTCTTGCACAAGCCCGCCCCCGTCCGTTGCCGACAGTTTCGTTATGACGCATCCGGCGGCCGTTGTCCGCCGCGCGGCGGCGGCGAAATCACTGGTGGGCGCCGCGCGTATGGTCTTCACTGAAGCGGGAGCGCGCCGGCCGTCGCCGGCAGCGCGGCACCGATTGACGCCGGATCTGCCGGCAGGGAGCACATCATGCACATCGCCATCATCGGCAAGGGCAATGTCGGCAGCGCGCTGCAGGGCGGGCTGACGCAACTCGGGCACCAGGCGCGCGCCGTCGGCCGCGACCCGCTGCTGGTCCACCAGGCGGCGCTGGCCAGCGAGCTGATCATCCTGGCCATGCCGTTCAGCGAAACCGACAACGTGGTCACCGCGCTGGGCGTGGCGGCCAACGGCAAGGTGGTGGTGGACGCCACCAACCTGCTCACCGACAGCCTGCACCTGGCCGCAGGCTTCGACACCAGCGGCGCCGAACAGCTGCAGCTGAAGCTGCCGGCGGCGCGGGTGGTGAAGGCGTTCAACACCTGCTTTGCCGGCACCATGGCCAGCGGCCACGTCAAGGGCGAGCAGCTGGTGGGGCTGGTGGCCGGCGACGATGCCGCCGCCAAGCAGACGGTGCTGGCGCTGGTGGCGGCGCTGGGCTTCGACGCGGTGGACGCCGGCCCGCTGCAGATGGCGCGCTACCTGGAACCGATGGCGCTGCTCAACATCCGCCTGGCCTATGTGCAGGGGCTGGGGGCGGACATGGGCTTCCGGCTGGTGCGCTAGCGCCCAAGGTTGGCCGCAGCAAAAAAAAACGCCCCGCATCACGAGGATGACGGGGCGCCCAAGGAGGCATGAATTCTGTGTGGCCTAGCCAGCGGCCACGTCGCTGCGGATCAGGTGGTCGAAGGCGCCGAGCGCGGCCTTGGCGCCCTCGCCCATGGCGATGATGATCTGCTTGTACGGCACGTCGGTTACGTCGCCGGCGGCGTACACCCCCGGCACGGTGGTGTCCTGCTGGCGGCCGACCAGAATCTCGCCACGGCTGGACAGCTCCACGCTGCCGCGCAGCCAGTCGGTGTTCGGCAACAGGCCGATCTGCACGAAGATGCCGTCCAGCGCGATATGGCGCGCTTCTCCGCTGACGCGATCAATATAGTCGAGTCCGTTCACCTTGCTGCCGTCGCCGCGCACCGCAGTGGTCTGCGCCTGCAGGATCACCGTCACGTTGGGCAGGCTGCGCAGCTTGTGCTGCAGCACCGCATCGGCCCGCATCGCATCGCCGAACTCCAGCAGCGTCACGTGCGACACGATGCCGGCCAGGTCGATGGCCGCCTCCACGCCGGAGTTACCGCCGCCCACCACCGCCACCCGCTTGCCCTTGAACAGCGGGCCGTCGCAGTGCGGGCAGTAGGCCACGCCCTTGTTGCGGTATTCCTGCTCGCCCGGCACGTTCATTTCGCGCCAGCGCGCACCGGTGGCGATGATCACCGTCTTGGCCTGCAGCGTGGCGCCGCTTTCCAGCTGTACTTCGGTGAGACCGCTGGCGGTTTCGCTGGCCGGCAGCAGCTTGCGGGCGCGCTGCAGGTTCATGATGTCCACCTCGTAGTCGCGCACATGCTGCTCCAGCGCCATTGCCAGTTTCGGCCCTTCGGTTTCCTTTACCGAGATGAAGTTTTCGATGCCCATGGTGTCCAGCACCTGGCCGCCGAAGCGCTCCGCCACCACGCCGGTGCGGATGCCCTTGCGCGCAGTGTAGATGGCTGCCGCCGCGCCGGCCGGCCCGCCGCCGACCACCAACACATCAAATGCGTCCTTACCGGCAATTTTTTCGGCCTCGCGCGCCGCGGCGCCGGTATCGAGCTTGGCGACGATTTCCTCCAGCCCCATGCGGCCCTGGCCGAACACTTTACCGTTCAGATACACGCTGGGCACCGACATGATCTGCCGCGCGGCCACTTCGTCCTGGAACAGCGCGCCGTCGATCATGCTGTGGCGGATGGCCGGATTCAGCACCGCCATCAGGTTCAGCGCCTGCACCACGTCCGGGCAATTCTGGCACGACAGCGAGATATAGGTTTCGAAGCGGTATTCGCCTTTCAGGCCCTGCACCTGCTGGATCAGTTCCTGCCCGGCCTTGGACGGGTGGCCGCCCACCTGCAGCAGCGCCAGCACCAGCGAGGTGAATTCGTGGCCCAGCGGCACGCCGGCAAACTGTACACGGGCGGCGTCCTCGCCCGTGCGGCCAACGGTGAACGACGGCTGGCGCGCATCGTTGCCGTCAAGGCGCACGCTGACTTTATCCGACAGCCCGGCGATGTCGAGCAGCAGGCCGCGCACCTCTTCGTCCTTGGCGCCATGGCCCAGCGAGGCCACCAGTTCGATCGGGTATTGCAGCTTGGTGAGATAGCTTTGCAGTTGGGTCTTGATGGTGTTGTCCAGCATGATGTGCTCCTTGGTATACGGGTACCCGGGAAAACCGCCGCAAAGTTGGCCGCAAGGGTTTTCCGGGGCACCCGGCAATGAATGTCGGGTGTTGGGGAATGTTTATCCCACCTTGTTTCCGCCGATGATTCGGCCCGAGAGCGCGAAGGCAAGCAAGCGGGGGCGCAGACAGTACATGGAGTACGGCAAGCCCCCGCGCCGCCGACAAAGCTATCGGGCCGAAGGGCGGCGGAAACTTAGATCTTGCCGACCAGGTCCAGCGACGGTGCCAGCGTGGCATCGCCTTCCTGCCACTTGGCCGGGCACACTTCGCCCGGGTGGGCGGCCACGTACTGGGCGGCCTTCACCTTGCGCAGCAGTTCGGCGGCATCGCGGCCCACGCCACCGGCGTTGATTTCCACGATCTGGATCTTGCCTTGCGGGTCGATGACGAAGGTGCCGCGGTCGGCCAGGCCGGCTTCCTCGATCAGCACGCCGAAGTTGCGGGCGATCAGGTGGGTCGGGTCGGCCAGCATCGGGTACTGGATCTTCTTGATGGTGTCGGAGGTGTCGTGCCACGCCTTGTGGGTGAAGTGGGTGTCGGTGGAGACCGAGTAGATTTCCACGCCCAGCTCGCGGAACTGCGGGTACAGGTCGGCCAGGTCGCCCAGCTCGGTCGGGCACACGAAGGTGAAGTCGGCCGGGTAGAAGAACACCACCGACCACTTGCCCAGCAGAGTCTGATCGCTCACCTCGATGAACTTGCCGTTGTGGAAGGCCTGGGTAGCGAACGGTTTGATCTGGCTGTTGATGATGGACATGCTTGGCTCCTTGAATGAATTGGGTGCTGCGCATCAAACCGTATCTTGTGGCGTGATGCCGCTCATCGGCGGCGCCCGGTCTGTCTGCAGCGCTTAGTCGTTATCGACAGGTGAATGATGCGGCAGTGTGATAGATAAATCTAATTGAATAATTTTCTACGATAGTTTTATTTTCTTTATCGGCCACCATAGCCGGTTTTGATCGCAAGCAGCGGAGTGTCGCCTCCAGCCGCAAGGCCTACAGTCAGAGCAGGAACACCAGGGAGCCACGGAAGGGAGCCACAGCATGAAACAGTCCACGCAAGACAGCGGCACCAGCAGCAGCGACCCGCGCTGGCAGGCGGTGCTGGCGCGCGATGCCGGCGCCGACGGCCAGTTCGTGTACGCGGTGCAGAGCACCGGCATCTTCTGCCGCCCCAGCTGCCCGTCGCGCCATGCGCGGCCGGAAAACGTGCGCTTCTACCCGGACGCCGCCGCCGCCAGCGCCGCCGGCTACCGCCCCTGCCGCCGCTGCCGGCCGGAGGCCGAATCGCCGGCACAGCAGCAGGCGGCGCTGATCGCCCGGCTGTGCCGGCAGATCGAGGACGCCGAGCAGGCGCCAACGTTGGCCGCACTGGCCGCCAGCGCCGGGCTCAGTCCCTACCACCTGCAGCGGGTGTTCAAGGCCGCCACCGGGCTCAGCCCCAAGGCCTACGCCAGCGCCCACCGCGCCGCACGCCTGCGCCAGTCGCTGCAGGCCACGCCATCGGTGACCGAGGCCATCTACCAGGCCGGCTACAACGCCAGCAGCCGCTTCTACGAGCAATCCGCCGCGCTGCTGGGCATGACCCCCAGCGCCTGGCGCGCCGGCGGCAAGGCGCAGCACATCCACTTCGCCATCGCGCAGTGCAGCCTGGGCGCGCTGCTGGTAGCGCAGAGCGAACGCGGCATCTGCGCGATCCTGCTGGGCGACGATGCCGACAGCCTGCTGCGCGAGCTGCAGGACCGCTTCCCGGCGGCCAACCTGATCGGCGGCGATGCCGGCTACGAACAACTGGTGGCGCAAGTGGTGGGCTTCATCGAGGCGCCGCAGCAGGGGCTGGCGCTGCCGCTGGACATCCGCGGCACCGCCTTCCAGCAGCGGGTGTGGCAGGCGCTACGCACCATCCCGCCGGGGCAGACGCTGAGCTACAGCGAGGTGGCGGCCCGCATCGGCGCGCCGCGCGCGGTGCGGGCGGTGGCGCAGGCCTGCGCCGCCAACGCGCTGGCGGTGGCGATTCCCTGCC
Source organism: Vogesella facilis (assembly GCF_042648525.1). Lineage (NCBI taxonomy): Bacteria > Pseudomonadati > Pseudomonadota > Betaproteobacteria > Neisseriales > Chromobacteriaceae > Vogesella > Vogesella facilis. The sequence continues at coordinate 156,402 of NZ_JBHRXN010000031.1, read as the reverse complement.
ACCGCGTGGTGCGCACCGACGGCAGCCTGTCCGGCTACCGCTGGGGCGTTGCGCGCAAGGCGGAGCTGCTGGCACGCGAGGCAAACAGCCCGGCAGCGGACACGCCAGCCCGCCGCGACATCTCCCGCCTGCCAGACGAGGCAAGGCGCGAATGAACAACGCCGGCGCCGCATATAGTGGAGAGGTAAGGAGGAATTTTTGGTGAGCAACGCAGTAGCGCAACGCAGACGGCAGCTGTTCGAGGTGGCCGCCACATGATGGACGACCTGTTCGCCCCGCCGGCCGGCGAGCAGCCGCACACCGAGCGGCTGGCCGCCGGCACCGTGCTGCTGCACGCCATGGCGGAGCCGCAGGCGGCGGCGCTGTTGGCCGACATCGACCGCATCGCCGCGCAGTCGCCGTTCCGCCATATGGTCACCCCCGGCGGCTACCGCATGGGCGTGGCCACCACCAGCTGCGGCGAGCTGGGCTGGGTGTCCGATTCCCACGGCTACCGCTACAGCCGGCTGGACCCGGGCAGCGGCCAGCCGTGGCCGGCGATGCCGGACAGCTGGCGCCTGCTGGCCGCCGACGCCGCCGCGCGCGCCGGTTTTGCCGGCTTCGTGCCGGATGCCTGCCTGATCAACCGCTACCAACCCGGCTGCAAGCTGTCGCTGCACCAGGACAAGGACGAGCGCGATTTCGCCGCGCCGATCGTGTCCGTGTCGCTGGGGCTGCCGGCGGTATTCGAGCTGGGCGGCCTGCGCCGCAGCGAGCGCTGCGCGCGCCTCACCCTGCGCCACGGCGACATCCTGGTGTGGGGCGGGCCGGACCGGCTGCGCTACCACGGCGTGCTGCCGCTGGCCGGCGGCGAGCACCCGCTGCTGGGCGAGTGCCGCATCAACCTCACCTTCCGCCGCGCCGGCTGAGCACCGGCTGGCGGTGACAAGCCGCCCGGCGCCACGTAGCCTTGCGGCCAACCTTTGCCCCCGAGTCCGCCATGTCCACCACCCTGCACTGCCAGCTGCCGCTGCCGGCCAATTTCCGCGCCGACGGCTTTCTCGACTTCCACCGCCGCGATGCGCAGCAAGTGGCGGAACGGGTGGTGGATCACACGCTGGAAAAAGGCCTGCTGTGGCACGGCCGGCCGGCGCTGCTGCGCATCGCGCTCTACCCCGACCACGCGGCAGCCAGCCTGCTGCTGGACGGCAGCGCCAGCGGCGATGACGCGGCACAGCTGGCCAGCACCGTGCGCCACATGCTGGGCCTCACCCAGCCGGTGGCAGAATTCGAGGCGGCGCTGGCCGATCACCCGCAGCTGGGCCCGCTGCTGGCGCGGCAATCCGGGCTGCGCGTACCGCAGACCGCCAGCGCCTTCGAGGCGCTGGCCTGGGCCATCATCGGCCAGCAGATCAGCGTGGCGGCGGCGGTGGCGATACGCCGCCGCTTCATCCAGGCCGCCGGCCGGCAGCACAGCAGCGGCCTGTACTGCCTGCCGGATGCAGACTGCGTGGCCGGCATGGACGAAGCCAGCCTGCGCGCCGCCGGCTTTACCCAGGGCAAGGCGCAGACGCTGCTGCGGCTGGCGGCGGCGGTGGCCAGCGGCGAGCTGCCGTTGGCCGCCTGGCAGCTGGCGCCGGATGCCGCCGCCATCGGCCAGCAGCTGTGCGCGATTCGCGGCATCGGGCCGTGGACCGTCAGCTACGCGCTGCTGCGCGGCTTTGCCTGGCTGGATGGCTCGCTGCACGGCGATGTGGCGGTGCGGCGCAACCTGCAGCGGCTGCTGGGGCGCGCCGACAAGCTGGACGCGCCGGAAACCGAGCGCTGGCTGGCCGAATTCGCCCCCTGGCGCGCGCTGGTAGCCGCCCACCTGTGGGCGCTGCAGGCCGGCGACGGCTACTGATGCGGCCAACCTTGCGGCCGTCATCGCCGCGTCACAGCGCGCCGCGATACTGCCGCCTGCTGTATGGCGTTGTCCCGTTTCTGCTTGCCGTCTGCCCGCCGTGTGCGGGCAGTTTTTTTTTGGCGCTACCGGGCCACCCGGGCGCGCCGCCCCGTATTGCCAAATGTCATCGCCGGCATGGCCGTATATACTCTGCCGACTTGTGTCCTACGGTATGTGCTTGTGATGACTCGTTTTGTCGCCAAACTGGCTGCGCTGTTACTGCCCCTGCTGCTGGCCGCCCCGACGCTGCAGGCCGCGGCGCTGCCGCGCGTCGGCGTGGTGCTGGGCGGCGGCGGCGCGCGCGGCCTGGCCCACCTGGGGGTGCTGCAGGAGCTGGAGCAACTGCAGGTGCCGATCAGCTGCATCGCCGGCACCAGCGCTGGGGCGCTGATCGGCGGCGCCTATGCCAGCGGCCAGGCGCTGGACGAGCTGGCGCAGCGGCTGAACGGCGCCGACTGGGACACCCTGCTGGCCGGCAAGCCGCGGCGCGAGGACGTGCCCTACCAGCGCAAGCACAACGACAGCAAGAACTACTTCGACCTGACCCTGGGCTTTCGCGACGGCAAGCTGCGGCTGCCGCCGGCTGCGATCAACGCCCAGGCCATCGACCTGTTCATCCGCCAGCTGACCCACGCCCGCAGCGAAAGCAGCTTCGACCAGCTGAGCATTCCGTTCCGCGCGGTAGCCACCGATCTGGAAAACGGCGAGCCGGTGGTGTTCGACAAGGGTGACCTGAGCCTGGCGATGCGCGCCAGCATGGCGGTGCCCGGCATGTTCTCGGCGGTGGAGGCCGACGGCCGCCTGCTGGTGGACGGCGGCATGGCGCGCCAGCTGCCGGTGGAGGAATTGAAAGGCCGCTGCGCCGATGTGCTGATCGTGATCGATGTCGGCTCGCCGCCGGTGCCGCGCGAGCAGCTGAACAACTTTCTCAATGTGCTGGACCAGACCTCCTACCTGATGGTGGCGCGCAACAGCAAGCAATCGCTGGCGCTGCTGGGGCCGGACGACATCCTGATCCGCCCGCAGCTGGACGGCGTCACCCCGGCCGACTTCGCCGCCAGCCGCCAGATCATCGAGGCCGGACGCCAGGCCGCGCGCGCGCTGGCGGCGCGGCTGCAAACCCTGGCCGCCAGCCCGGAGGCCTACCGGCAATGGCAGCTGGCGCGCAGCAGCAGCCCGCCGCCGCACATCGACCAGATCAATGTCAGCGGCGACTTCGCCTTCGTGGAGCCGGGCGCGCTGATCGACAAGCTGGCCATCAACCGCCAGCTGGGGCTGGGCAGCTTCCACCGCCGCCTGCAGGACGTGTTTGCCGAGGGCGACCTGGAGAAGCTGGACTACACCCTGCAGCCGCTGGCTGGGCAGACCGTGGCGCAGGTGCAGGCGGTGGAGCGCAACACCGGCCCCAACTACCTGCGCGGCGGCCTGGAGCTGCGTTCCAGCTCGCAGGGCAATGCCACCTTCTCGCTGCTGGGCGAATACCGCCGCAGCTGGCTGAACCGTGCCGGCGGCAGCCTGCTGGCCGAGGCCAAGATTGGCGAGGAGCCCACCTACAGCGCCGAGTGGTATCAGCCGCTGGCGGCCAACTCGCCGCTGTTCGCCAGCCTGTCCGGCAGCTACCGCGAGAAGGACTACTCGCTGTACGTCAACGACACCCAGCCGGAGGCGGAATACCGCCGCCGCACCCGCAGCGTGCATGCCGATGTCGGCTGGCGCTTTGCCGAGCTGGGCGAGATCCGCACCGGCTGGTATCGCAGCAGCGACGACCTGAAACGGACGGTCGGCTCGTCCAACCCGCTGCTGGACGACTACAACAACCACGAGCAGGGCCTGCGCGTGCGGCTGGCACTGGACCAGCTGGACAATCCGCGTTGGCCGCGCAGCGGCTACGCCGCCACGCTGGAGGCGCGCGCGCCCAGTGCGCGCAGCGACAGCGAAGACCCGCCGCCCGCCAGCGGCTCGTTCTCGCTGGACAGCGTCAGCACCGACCTGCGCGACATCAGCTGGCATTTCAGCCTGCGCGGCGGCTACAGCAACCCGGACGACAACAGCAATGTGTTCGAGCTGGGCGGCTTCCGCTACTTGTCCGGCTACCAGCCGGGGCAGCTGCTGGGGCGGCAGATGCTGTTCGCCCGCGGCATGATGTCGTGGCGCGTGGCCAGCCTGCCGTCGGCGATCGGCACCGGCCTGTACCTGGGCGCCTCGGCCGAGGTCGGCCAGATGTGGTCGCAGATCACCAATGATCGCGACAGCGGCTGGCTGCCCGGCGGCACGCTGTTCGTCGGCGCCGACACCCTGCTGGGGCCGCTGTTCATCGGCGTGGGCAATAGCCGCGGCGGCCGCCTCACCGGCTACCTGAACCTGGGAGTGGAATATTGAGCCGCGCGCGACACGCCCCGCCGACGGCCAGCGCGCGCCGCCGGCCAAGGTTGGCCGCAGCCCGGCGTCATCTCCGGCCGGCGTGCACTACAGTAAGCACAGGGCCAGCCGCCAGCCGCGCACGGCTGCCGGCCAGGGCCGCACAAGGAATGCGATGAAGCACCACCCCGCCTCCCCACCGCCATCCCGCCTGGGCGCGCCGTCTTCGCTGCGCCCGGTGGTGATCTATGCCGTGTTCGCCGCGCTGTGGATTTTGTTTTCCGATCAGCTGGTCGCCATGCTGTTCCAGGATGCGGCCACGCTGACCTTGGTCAGCACCCTCAAGGGCTGGCTGTTCGTGGCGGTGACCTCGCTGCTGCTGTACGGCCTGATCTACCGCCAGCTGGACCTGGCCGCGCAACTGGCGCGCCGCGAACAGGCGGCGCTGCAGGCGCAGGCCGATGCCCAGCGCCTGCTGACCGAGATCTGTGACAACTCCTCCGACGCCATTTTCGCCAAGGACCGGCAAGGCCGTTACCTGCTGTTCAGCCGCGAGGCCGGCCGCGTCACCGGGCAGCCCGTCGCCGGCGTGCTGGGGCAGGACGACAGCCTGCTGTTTCCGGCGGCGGAGCTGGCCGCCATCCACGCCAACGACCAGCGCGTGATGGCGGACAACCGCACCCACACCTACGAGGAAACCGTCAGCACCGTGGATGGCAAGGTGGTGTTCCTGGCCACCAAGGGGCCGCTGCACGACAGCCAGGGCCAGGTGTGCGGCTTGTTCGGTATTGCCCGCGACATCACCGCGCGCAAGGCGCTGGAGGAAGAGCAGCGCATCGCCGCCATCGCCTTCGAATCGCAGGAGGGCATGCTGCTGACCCAGGCCGACGGCGTGATCATGCGCGTCAACCGCGCCTTCAGCCTGCTGACCGGCTACAGCGCCGCGGAAGTACTGGGGCGCACCCCGGCCCTGCTCAAGTCCGGCCGCCATGAGCCGGCGTTCTTCGATGCCATGTGGCAGCAGATCCGCGAGCACGGCTACTGGCAGGGCGAGCTGTGGAACCGGCGCAAGAACGGCAGCCTGTTCATCGCCTGGCTCACCATCTCGGCGGTGCGCGGCGAGGACCAGCAGATCAGCCATTTTGTCGGCGCCTTCGCCGATGTCACCAGCCACCGCGAGGCCGAGGCCGAGATTCACCGCCTGGCCTACTACGACCCGCTGACGCAGCTGCCCAACCGCCGCCTGCTGCAAGACCGCATCCGCCAGGCGCTGGCCACCAGCCAGCGCAGCCGCCACTACGGCGCGCTGATCTTCCTCGACCTCGACCACTTCAAGAACCTGAACGACACCCGCGGCCACAATGTGGGCGACCAGCTGCTGCTGGCAACCGCGCAGCGGCTGCAGCTGCATGTGCGCGCCAGCGACAGCGTTGCGCGCCTGGGCGGCGACGAGTTCGTGCTGCTGCTGGAAGACCTGGGCCACGCCGCGCAGGAGGCGGCGATCCAGGCCGAACAGGTGGCGGAGAAAATCCGCACCGCGCTGACGCTGCCGTTCCAGCTCGGCGAACTGACTTTCCACGCCACCGCCAGCCTGGGCATTACGCTGTTCCTCGGGCACAGCGAATCGGCGGAATCGCTGCTGAAATACGCCGATGTGGCGATGTACCAGGCCAAGACCGCCGGCCGCGACACGCTGCGCTTCTACGACCCGTCGATGCAGACCGCGCTGGAAGAACGCAGCCAGCTGGAAAGCGATCTGCACCTGGCGCTGGCCGACGAGCAGCTGCAGCTGTACTACCAGGTGCAGCTCAACGACCAGCAGCAGCTGATCGGCGCCGAGGCGCTGCTGCGCTGGCAGCATCCGCAGCGCGGGCTGGTACCGCCCGGGCAGTTCATCCCGCTGGCGGAAGAAACCGGGCTGATCCTGCCCATCGGCCAGTGGGTGCTGCAGCAGGCCTGCCGCCAGTTGGCCGCATGGCAGCGCGCCGGCAATGCGCTGCAGCAGCTGTCGGTGAATGTCAGCGCCCGCCAGTTCCGCCAGCCGGATTTCGTCGCCCAGGTCGAGGACGCACTGGCCAGCAGCGGCGCCGACCCGACGCAGCTGATGATAGAGCTGACCGAAAGCATGGTGCTGGACGACGTGGAAGACACGCTGCACAAGATGCAGGCGCTGCGCCGGCTGGGCATCTCGTTCTCGCTGGACGACTTCGGCACCGGCAACTCCTCGCTGGCCTACCTCACCCGCCTGCCGCTGGACGAGCTGAAGATCGACAAGTCCTTCATCCTCAACCTGCCGCACAGCCGCAACGACGCCATCATCGCGCAGACCATTATCGCCATGGCCACCGGCCTGGGGCTGCGCGTGCTGGCCGAGGGGGTGGAAACCCGGGCGCAGCGGGATTTCCTGCAGCAGCACCATTGCCAGGCCTACCAGGGTTTCCTGTTCAGCCGGCCGTTGCCGCAGGCCGAGTTCGACCAGCTGCGCCAGCAGCTGGCGGCGGCGGTCTGAGCCATGCCGCCGGCCGCCACACCGCCCACCGCCCCGACCGCGCCACGCCGGCACTGGCACCGCCGGCTGCTGCCGGCCCTACTGCTGTTGCTGGCGCTGCTGCTGGCCGCCGCCGCCGGCGCGCGCTGGTGGCTGCAGCAACAGGGCCTGCAACTGCAGGGGCTGGCCTGGCGCGACGGCGGTGCCACGCTGGCGCAATGGCAATGGCGGCAGCAAGGCTGCCTCGCCGCCCAGGGTCGCGGCCTGCGCATCGAGCAGTGGCAGCCGCTGCGCCTCAGCCTGCAGCAGCTGCAGCTGCACAGCTGCGCCAAGCCTGGCCCGCGCCAGCTGCCGGCGCCGCCGCCCGCCGGGCTGCCACCGTTCAGCCTGCACATTGCCAGCCTGCAGGCGCCGGCACTGCCGCCACTGGCCGTTGCCGTCAGTCAGCAACACGAACGCTGGCAGGCGCAGCTGGCACAGGGGGCCGACAAGCTGGCGCTGGACTACCGCCGCGACAACGGTCAATGGCTGGCACAGGGTAGCCTGGCCGCCGCGCGGCTGGCCCCGCAGCTGCTGGGCCACTGGCAGCTACAGGCCAGCGGCCGCTGGCTGCCGGGCCAGCTGCAGGCCAGCGTGCAGGCCGATGGCCGCCAGCTGGGCTACCAGGGCGATGCCCGCCGCGGCGATGCCCGACTGCAGGCCACGCTGCACAACCGCCAGTGGCAACTGGCCGCCACCCTGCCGCAAGCGCTGCCGCTGGCTGCCGGCTGGCTGCTGCAGCCGCGCCGGGCGCTGCAGGCCAGCGGCGATCTGGACGGCGTGCACAGCCTGCAGGCCGACCTGCTGGCCAGCGGGCCGCAAGGCAGGCTGCAGCTGCAACTGACGCCGCAGGATCAAAACCTGCAACGCGGCAGCGGCCTGCTGCAGCTGGACGGCACAGACTTGCACGCCCGTATTCCGCTGCAGTGGGCCGATCGGCAGCTGACGCTGGCCGCCGGCGAAGCCCGCCTGCCGCAGGGCGTGCGCCTGAGTTGGCCGCAAGCATGGCAACTGCCGCTGAGCGCCAGCGGCGCCAGCCGCCTGCCGTTCCGCCTCGACTACCAGCAACTGCAGCTGCGCAGCGACGACGGCACGCTGCGCTGGAGCGATGGCCGCTGGCAGTGGCAAGGCGCGCTGGCGCTGGCCGGCCGCCATGCCGGCTTCCAGCTGGCCGGGCAGTGGCGCGGCCAACTGGACCCGCAAGGCGCGCACGGCAGCCCGCTGCAACTGAGTGTGCGCCAGCCCGCGCTGGCGCTGGCGCTGGCGCTCAGCCTGCCGGTCAACGGCATCGACCCGCGCCAGCCGGTGCTGCACGCCAGCTTCGACGGCCACTACCAGGACTGGCCGCTGCAGGGCACGTTGGCCGCACGCCGGCTGGGCGAAGGCTGGCAAGGCAGCCTGGCCGCCGCCAGCCGGCTGCCGTTGTACAGCAAGGGCGGCGCGCTGCAACTGGCGGCCAACTGGCGCGGCAGCGCCGGCAACTGGCAGCTGGATAGCGGCAGCACGCTGAGCCTGGCCGAAGGCATCGCCGGCAACGTGCTGCTCAAGCCGCTGCGCCTGCACGCCAGCAGCGCGCTGCAGAGCGACGGCCGCGGCGCCCACGGCCAACTGGTGCTCAGCGCCGACGGCGCGGTAGCCAGCCGCTGGACGCTGCCGCCGATCAGCGGCACGCTGCAGCTGAACGGCGAACACGCCAGCGCCCAGCTGCAACTGCCAGCCTGGCGCAGCAAGCTGCAGCTGGACGCGCGCCGCCACGGCCAGGGCGCCGCCGGCAACCTGCAGCTGGATACCCCGCTGAGCGCCGCCATGAGCCGCGGCCTGGGCTTTACCCTGCAGCAGGGGCAAGTGGCCGGCAAGCTGCAATGGCAGTGGCAAAAACAATGGCAGCTGGACGGCGACGTGCAGCTGAACGACGTGGCGCTGGACTGGGGCGGCGTGCTCGCCAACGGCGGTCGCGGCCGGCTAACGTTGGCCGCACGCCCCGGCCAGCTGCAGCTGCAAAGCGACGGCCCACTGCAACTGGCGCAACTGGATGTCGGCACCCTGGTACAGGATGTCTCGCTGCGCCTGCACAGTGATCTGCAGGACTGGCGGCTGGACGAGGTGCGCGCCAAGCTGCTGGGCGGCAGCCTGCAGGCCGACAGCCTGCACTGGCCGTCCAGCGCGTTCCAGAGCGTGCGCGTGCAGCAGCTGGACCTGGCGGCGCTGGCCGCCTTGCAGAACGACCCGCAGCCCACCGTGCAGCTCACCGGCCGCGTCGGCGGTACCCTGCCGCTGCAGCTGCTGCCCGCCGGCGTGGCACTGCAGGACGGGCTGCTGCGCAACGAAGGTGAGCTGACCCTGCGCGTGCCGGCCACCGCCGGCGTGACCGCCATGGCACAATCCAACCGCGCGGTACAGCTGGCGCTGGACATGCTCAGCGAACTGGACGTCAACGACTTCCAGGCGCGGCTGGCCATGCAGCAGAACGGATTACTGGATGCGCAGGTGACGCTGAAGGGGGTCAACCCCAAACAAAACCGCCAGCCGGTAGTCCTAAACTACAGCCACAGTGAAAACGTGCTGGAACTGTTACGCAGCCTGCGTATCGGAGATGAAATATCCCGCCGCGTGCTCAGCCGCAAACAATCGGCCGCCACGCGCAACCCCACCCCGGAGACTTCGCCATGAAACCCGTCTGGCTGATACCGCTCCTGGCACTGGCCGCCTGCACCCCGCGGGTGGCGCTGGAAGTGCCCAAGGAGCCCATCACCATCAACCTGAACGTGAAGATCGATCACGAAATCCGCCTGAAGGTGGAAAAAGACATCGACAGCCTCACTACCGATAGCGGACTGTTCTAGGAGCACAGCATGAAAACGGCAGCACGATGGATGGCAATTGGCCTGCTGGTCTGCAGCAGCCTGGCAATGGCCCTGGACGTGGGCGGCGCCAAGGCGCAGGGCCTGGTGGGAGAACAACCGGATGGCTACCTGGGCGTGGTGAAGGCCACCCCGGAAGCGGTCTCGCTGGCGGCAGACATCAACGCCAAGCGCCGCGAGGCCTACGACGCCATCGCCAAGAAAAACGGCACCACCCTGGATCAGGTGGCCACCTTGGCCGGCCAGAAGGCCATCGAGAAAACCGCGCCCGGCAGCTACATCAAGGCGCCCAACGGCCAGTGGGTAAAGAAATAAACCACCCCGCGGCCTGAGCCGCGGCCAGCAGCAGCCATGCCCTCCCCGGCCCGCCGCCGGTCGCGCCCCCAGACAGCCAGGCTCATGCCTGGCTGTTTTGTTTGTGGCGCCGGCTTGGCTTGAGCGCGGTCAATTTGGCGGCCGGCAATACCAGAGTAAATTACTCAACCTTAGCAGCCACGCCACGGAGACATCATGTTCGGCAGCAAAACCCGCACCGCCCTGGCCGCCACGCTGGCGGAAAACGCCATCCTGCAGGCGCGCAACCAGGCACTGCAGCAGGCGCTGGCCGACAGCCAGCAGCAGTTGGCCGCCCAGGCCGCCGCGCAGCAGCAACTGGCCAGCCGCCAGCAGCTGCTGGACGGGGTGCTGGCCTGCCTGCCGCGCTTTGGCGAATCGCTGGGTGGTATCCAGCAATCCTTCGGCGGCCTGTCCGGCCATCTGGCCGACGAGCTGCTCACCGCGCAGGAGGCCGCCAGCGAATCCGGCGCCAACCGCAGCGCCTTCGAAAGCATTGCGGCCAACCTGCAGGCGATGACCGCGCGCATCACCGCCGCCAGCGACAGTGTGGAAAGCCTGGCGCGCCGCGCCGACGAAATCGGCGGCATCGTGCAGCTGATCAAGGACATCGCCGAGCAGACCAACCTGCTGGCGCTGAACGCCGCCATCGAGGCCGCGCGCGCCGGAGAAGCCGGTCGCGGCTTTGCCGTGGTGGCGGACGAGGTGCGCAAGCTGGCCGAACGCACCGCCAAGGCCACCAGCGAGATCGGCACCCTGGTAGCCACCATCCGCCACGACACCGGCAGCGCGCGCGCCATCATGCAAAGCGGCGCCGGCGAGGCGGCCAGCCACAGCGCCAGCAGCGCCGACGCCATGCACAGCATGCAGCGGCTGCTGGCCTTGTCGCAGCGCATGCAGCAATCCATCGGCGTATCGGCCCGGCTGGCCACGGTGGAGCTGGCCAATATCGAGGAGCTGCTGCTGAAGCTGGAGGTGTACAAGGCGCTGCTGGGGTTGAGCACGCTGGCGCCGGAGGCGCTGCCGGACGACACGCAGTGCCGGCTGGGGCAGTGGTATTTCGCCGGCGACGGCAAGGCGCAGTTTGCCGGCCAGGCCGCCTACCGCGACATGGCCGCCCCGCACCAGGCGGTGCACGACCACGCCCGCCGCGCACTGGAGCGCCAGCGCGCGGGCGACGTGGACGGCGCGCTGGCGGCACTGGCGCAGATGGAAAGCGCCAACCTGAACGTGATGGCCGGGCTGGCACGGCTGCTGGGCGAAACGCGCTGACGCGGCCCGCCGATTCCTGCTGCCAGATCAACCATTTATGACCATGGCCTGTCTATTTTGTTAAATATTCTTGTAACACGGCAAACCTAGTATCTGCGTGCACCACCCGGAGTTCGGGTCATTACTCACGAGAGATAGCACATGAAAAACCTGATTCGTCTGTCCGCCACTGTCGTTCTGCTGGCCTCCTCTGTTGCGGTGTTTGCCGGTGAAGCCGAAGACCTGAAACTGGGCAGCGACGTGAAAGCCGCCATCGACAGCTCGGCCACGCTGAAAGCCTTCAACCTGAAAGTCAGCAGCAAGGATGGCAACGTGACCATCGACGGCGCGGTGGACCAGGGCCTGCAGATGGCCGAGGTGGGCATGATTGCCGAGAAGGTGCCCGGTGTGAAATTCGTGTTCAACAACATCATGCCGAAGCAGTAAGCGACGCCGCCGCAAGGTTGGCCGCCGCCACGGCGGATGCAAAAAGAGACCTGCGGGTCTCTTTTGCTTTGCCTGCGCCGCAAGTGCGCCAGGCACGGCCGGCGGCCGGGCCAGACACCCGCCGGGCAGCACCGGCGGGGTGATCTGGAACGAAAACGCCATGCGGCGCCGGCAGTACGGGCCGCCGTTCAGGCCGAGACAGGGCATGCCTTTTCCAACCGCATCGCAAAAGTTGTCAAACAAGCGGCCGTGGCATTAGAAATGCTGCAGTGATTCCGGTCGTTTGGACTGCCACCTGGTTGAATGAGCAACTATGGCCGGTGATAGGGTGAGCGTTTTGACTTTCCCAGATTTATACAGGAATCAGTGCAGTCGATTGCCCACAAGCCCACAGCACCTGTAGCTTCCGATGCTCAGGGCCACACACCTGTCATTTCTCCTCCCCTCGCACCGAACGTCAGCTTTCAGGCAATGGGGAATACGTACTTCCAACCCATTGCTGCCAAGCAAGCCGTCAAAAGTTCACTGGCAGGTATCAGGCTGAAGCAGCCGTCCGACACCGCCGCACAAAGACAACGATTCGGCCAAAGCTGCCATGCCCCATGTCTCATGGCATCGACTGCTGCTCATTGGACAGCGGCCCTAACCTATCGCTCACCGAAGCCGGGACAGATCAGCGATAGATGGCTGCTTTCCCCTCTATCAAAGCAGCCATCGAGCCATCCTGCGAGTCAGCGCGACTCAAGTGCGGTCATTACTGGCAGTGGCGGCAACGATGAGGCTACTTCAGGCTGCCAGACAGAAACTGCGCCAGACGCTCGCTCTTGGGCGACACCAGCACCTGCTTGGGGTCGCCTTGTTCTTCTATCGTGCCCTGATGCAGAAAGATCACGTGGTTGGACACCTCGCGCGCGAAGCCCATCTCGTGGGTCACCACCAGCATGGTGCGGCCCTCTTCGGCCAGGGTCTGCATCACCTTCAGCACCTCGCCCACCAGCTCCGGGTCCAGCGCCGAGGTCGGTTCGTCGAACAGCATCACCTCCGGCTCCATCGCCAGTGCGCGGGCGATCGCCACGCGCTGCTGCTGGCCGCCGGACATGTGCGTCGGGTACTTGCCCTCTACGCTCTCGGGCAGGCCCACCTTGGCCAGGTATTTGCGCGCGCGCGCCACCGCCTCGTCGCGGCTCACGCCCAGCACGTGCATCGGTGCCTCGATGATGTTTTCCAGCACCGTCATGTGTGACCACAGATTGAAGTGCTGGAACACCATGGCGAGCTTGGTGCGCATCTGCTGCAGCTGCTTCGGTTCGCTGACGCGCAGCGCGCCCTGCTTGTCCTGCTCGGTGCGAATCGCCTCGCCGTTCAGCGTGATGCTGCCGGCACAGGGCTGCTCGAGGAAGTTGATACAGCGCAGGAAGGTGCTCTTGCCCGAGCCGCTGGAACCGATGATGCTGATCACGTCGCCGGCGCGAGCCTGCAGCGACACTCCCTTGAGTACTTCATGTTGGCCGTACTTTTTGTGCAGCTCGTCCACGGTCAATTTGTACATTTCAATCTCTCCCAATACGGCGAATCAGTGAGCCTGCGGCTTCAGGAAGGCGAGCCAGCGCAGCTCGCAGCGGCGGAACAGCCAGACCAGCGCGAACACCAGCACGGCGTACAACACGGCAGCGATGCCGAAGGCTTCGAACGACGCATAGGTGGCGGAGTTGACGTCGCGTGCCACCTTGAGGATGTCCGGCACCGTAGCGGTGAACGCCAGCGTGGTGGAATGCAGCATCAAAATCACCTCGTTGCTGTAGTACGGCAGTGCGCGGCGTAGCGCCGAGGGCAGGATGATGCGGCGGTACAGCGTGAAGCGCGACATACCGTAGGCACGCGCCGCCTCGATCTCGCCATACGGCGTGGCGCGGATCGCGCCGGCGAAGATTTCCACGGTATAGGCGCAGGTGTTGAGGGCGAACGCCAGCAGCGTGCAGTTGATGCCCTCGCGGAAGAAGGCGTCCAGCAGCGGCTGCGCACGCACCGACGCTATGCTGTAGATGCCGGTGTAGAACACCAGCAGCTGGATGTAGAGCGGCGTGCCGCGGAACACGTAGGTGTAGAACCACACCGGGCCGCGGATCAGCGGGTTCGCCGACACCCGCGCCACCGCCAGCGGCACCGCCAGCACGAAGCCGATGGCGATCGAGGCCACCAGCAGCCACAGGGTCATGGCGACCCCGGACAGATGGTAGCCGTCGCTCCACAGGTAGGCCTGCCAGTATTGCTGCAGAATCTCGTTCATAGTGCCGCCTTTCTGACACCGACCGAATAGCGCCGCTCCAGCCAGAGCAGGGCTCCATTCGAGACCGTGCTGATGGCGAGGTAGATCAGCCCGCCTACCACGCAGAAATAAAACAGTTGCATTGAGCTCTTGCCGGCGTCCTGGGTCGCCTTGACGATGTCGGACAGGCCGATGATCGACACCAGGGCGGTGGCCTTGATCATCACCTGCCAGTTGTTGCCGATACCCGGCAGCGCGAAGCGCATCATCTGCGGGAACAGCACACGCTGGAACAGCTGCCACGGCTTCATGCCGTAGGCCACCGCGGCCTCTAGTTGGCCGCGCGGTACCGCCTGGAAGGCGCCACGGAAGGTTTCGGTGAAATAGGCACCGTAGATAAAGCCCAGTGTCACCACCCCGGCCAGAAAGGGATTGATGTCGATCTGCTCGACGCCGGCCCACTCGGTGGCCTGGTTGAGCAGCATCTGCAGGCTGTAGAACAGCAGCAGCATGATGACCAGGTCCGGTACGCTGCGGATCAGCGTGGTGTAGCCGGTGGCAAGGCCGCGCAACAGGCGGCTGCCGGACAGCTTGGCACTGGCGCCGATAAGCCCGATCAGCACCGCCGCCAGCATCGACAGCAGCGCCAGCTTGATCGTCATCCAGGCACCGCTCGCAATCAGCGGGCCATAACCTTGTAAAAACATGTCATTACTCCTCGCAGCGGGATATCGCCCGCGCCATCCGTTCTGCCGATAGCAGCGGTGTGCGGCAACGCGCCCACGGCCGGCGTGCCGTGCGGGCGGGGCCGGGCGGCGGCTTCCCCGCTCCCGGCCTTGCCCTGTCGGCGAACGATCAGTTGTAGATATCGAAGGAGAAGTATTTCTTCTGGATCTTGTCGAAGGTGCCGCTCTTGTGGATCTCGACCAGCGCGCCGTTGATGGCCTTCTTCAGCTCGATATCTTCCTTGCGCAGGCCGATGGCGGCCCCGATGCCCAGCGTTTTGGTATCGCGCAGCGCTGGCCCGGCAAAGGCATAGTCACGCCCCTCCGGGCTCTTCAGGAAGCCCACCTCGGCCTGCACCGAATCCTGCAGCGCGGCATCCAGGCGCCCGGCCAGCAAGTCCTGGTACACCAGATCCTGATTCTGGTAGGCAACCACCGTTACCCCCTTGGGCTCCCAGTAGGTCTTGGCATAGACCTCCTGCGTCGAGCCTTGCTCGACCCCCACTCGCTTGCCATTGAGCCCCTCGACTGTCGGCAGGATACCGACACCCTTTTTCGCTACCAGCCGCGCCGGGCTGCGGTAGATCTTGTCGGAAAAGTCGATCTGCGCCAGACGTTTCTCGGTCACGCTCATGGAAGAGAGAATGGCATCGAATTTCTTGGCTTTCAGCGCCGGGATGATGCCATCCCAGGCGTTCTCGACCCACTCGCACTTGGCTTTGAGCTGCGCGCAAATGGCGTTGCCCAGGTCGATATCCAGGCCGACCAGCTTGCCGCTGGATGCCTTCGATTCGAACGGCGCATAACTCGGGTTGACGCCGAAACGGATAACGGTCCAGTCCTTGGCATAAGCGCCGCTGGCAGCCAGGGCCAGGACAACAGAAATTGCGAGCTTCTTCATGTGATTCTCCATAGACATGAGTGTTACTACCGGGGGGATGCGGCCAACCTGCTATAGGCTTTGCTTTGTGCCGGCTGGCCGTGGCATTGCGCCTGATGCCTGCGGGCGTCAACCCGCAGGCGTTTGCGACAGGAAGCGTTCGGCCAGCCGCGCCCAGTAGGCGGCGCCGACAGGCAGGTTGTGGTCGTTGAAGTCGTAGCCGGGGTTATGCACCATGCAGCCGTCCTCGCCATCGCCGTTACCGATGCGCAGGTAGCAACCGGGGCGCTGCTGCAGCATGTAGGCGAAATCCTCGCTGCCCATCAGCTGGGCGGTGTGGGGCACCACCTTGTCCTCGCCCACCAGCTCTTGCGCCACCTGGATCGCGAACGCGGTTTCGCGCTCGCTGTTGATCACCACCGGGTAGCCCATCAGGTATTCGATTTCGGCCTGGGCGCCATAGCTGGCAGCCTGTTGCTGCACCAGAGAGGTGATGCGCTCCTTGAGCAGGGCGCGGACTTCCGGGCTGAATGAGCGGACACTCAACTCCAGCCGGGCACTGTGCGGAATGACGTTGTTGGCGCTGCCGGCCTGCAGCACGCCCACGGTCACTACCGCCGCCTGCCCCGGCTCGACATTGCGGGCCACGATGGTCTGCAGCCCGGTGACGATGCTCGATGCCACCACGACCGGATCAACCGTCAGGTGCGGGCGTGCCGCATGGCCACCGCGACCCTTGATGGTGATGTAAACGTTGTCGCCAGCGGCCTGGAACGGCCCGCTGCGAAACAGCAAGGTTCCCGCCGGCGCACCGGGGTGGTTGTGCATGCCGAATACCGCATCGCAGGGAAAGCGCTCGAACAGCCCGTCCCGGATCATGCTGAGCGCACCGCTGTTGATGCCGTGTTCCTCTGCCGGCTGGAAATACAGATGCACGGTGCCGGAAAAACGCCGCGTTGCGGCCAGGTACTGCGCCGCGCCCAGCAGCATGGTGGTGTGACCGTCGTGGCCACACGCATGCATCTTGCCGTGGCGCTGGCTGGCATAAGGCAGGCCGGTTTGTTCGTGAATCGGCAAGGCATCCATGTCGGCGCGGATGCCGATGCTGCGCTTGCCATCCCCCACCTTGAGCGTACCGACCACGCCGGTGTGCCCGACGCCGGTAGTGACCTCGTAACCCCACGCCGCCAGCTTGTGGGCAACCAGCGCGGCGGTCTCGAGCTCTTCGTACGCCAGCTCGGGGTGCTGATGGATCTGGTGCCGGATTGCGCGTAGTTCTTCGGCTGCTTCGGCAAGGTCGCCGATTTCGCAATAACGTTTTGCAATGTCCATATCGCTTGGCTTCTCTGGCTGCTTTCCCGCATGGCGGGAAACGGTTGCAGGGGGTGCCGCCATGTGCCGCACCGTGATGGAAGCCACGATAAAGATTGCTCAGCGCTCTGAAAAGATGTAATTTTTTTGAAAATGATTACTTTTATTTATCACTAGGGCGCACCATGAAGTTGCAGCAATTACAGGTATTCGTTGCCGTTGCGGAAGAGAAAAGCCTGCGCGCGGCCGCACGGCGCCTTGACCTGACCCAGCCGGCGGTGACGCGCTCGGTGCAAGAGCTGGAGAACGACCTGGGAGTGGTACTGATGACGCGCAGCGTGCAGGGTGTGGAGCTGACCGAGTACGGCGCATCGCTGAAGACCCGCGCCCAGCAGATACTCGAAGACATGCGGCGCGCCCGCGAGGAGATCGCGCAGATCAAGGGCGAGATGCGCGGCAAGGTCTGCATCAGTGCCACCTCGACCATTGCACTGACCATCCTGCCGCCGGCGCTGGAGCAGTTCCGCCAGGCAGCCCCGGAAGCCGAACTGTCGTTTGTGGAGGTCAAATTCCCGCTGGCGGCACAGCATCTGCGGGACGGTTCCATCGATTTCGTCGTGTCGCATGTACTGCCCGACATGCTGGGGGACGACCTGATCAGCCTGCCGCTATTCTCGACCGACTTCGTCGTGATGGCCAGGGCCGGACACCCGCTGTCCGGCGCGCGGCACCTGGCGGAGCTGACCGAGGCGCAATGGTCGACCACCATCCCGTTTGGCGGCTTTCAGCACAGCATCATGGGTGCGATGTTCGAGCGTGAAGGGCTGCCACTGCCCCGCCGCATCATCCAGTGCTCGTCATTCGCCATCGCGTTGGGGCTGGTCTCCGGTACGGACACCCTGGTGCTGTTCTCGCGGCTGCTGGCGCAACGCATTGCCGGCTACCAACTGCAGCAGATACCGCTGGAAAACCCGTTGCCGGCACTGGAGATGAGCATCATCCTGCGCAAGAACATTCTGCTCACCCCGGTTGCCCAGCATTTCATGGGCTGTTTGCAAGCGGCGGCGAAAGGGATCTGAGCCGCCGGCTCACGGCGCCCCGTAATACTGCCGGTAGGCCTCGCGCCAATCGTTCACCAGCATCTGCCTGGCCGCCTCCAGCGTGATGCTGCCGGCGCACATTTCCTTGTGCAGCCGGTTTTCCAGCTTGTCCTTGAGCACCGCATTCCACGGGCTGGTGCCATAGGCCTGTGGCCAGAGGTTGTCGATTTCATCGGCGCCGCCCAGCTCGCGGCTGACCAGGTGATCGACCTCGCAGCGGCGCTTGCCCGCCGGCACGCACTGCGGGTCGTCATTGCCGCTGTAGCCGTAGCGCAGGAAGATCTCCCGCTTCATTGCCGCCGTGACATGCCGCTCGTCCCTGCCCCACTTGATGCTGCAAATCTGCTCCCGGGTGAGGCCGGACCGCACCGTACCGGGCGTCAGCGCTAGGTCGGGAATATCGCCCGCACGGGCCGGCAGCGAGAGCAACAGCAGCTGGGCCGCCAGGAATAACGCTCGCATGACGTGCTCCTTGCAATGCGGGCTGACGGCGCTTAGCCCCGCCGGGCCGCCTCGATGGCAGCGATGTCGATCTTGCCCATCGTCATCATCGCGTCGAAGGCGCGCTTGGCCGCCGCCGGATCGGGGTCGCTGATCGCCGCGATCAGCGCCCGCGGGGTGATCTGCCAGGACACGCCCCAGCGGTCCTGGCACCAGCCGCAATCGCTGGCCACGCCGCCGTTATCGATGATCGCCTGCCACAGGCGGTCGGTTTCGGCCTGGTCGTCGGTGGCGATCTGGAACGAAAACGCCATGCTGTGCTGGCAGTACGGGCCGCCGTTCAGACCGAGGCAGGGAATGCCGGCCACGGTGAACTCGACCGTCAGCACGTCGCCCTGCTTGCCGGCCGGGTAGTCGCCCGGAGCGCGCAGCACGGCGCCCACCGCGCTGTCCGGCATGGTTGCAGCATAGAAAGTGGCGGCATCGAGGGCCTCGTGGTCGTACCACAAGCAGATCGTGTTCTTGCTGTTCACTTGGTGTCTCCTGGCAAATGACACCACCGCAGCCGGCCGGTCGGGCGATGCCGCCGCCGGCGGCGAATGCTGACGCGGCAGCGTGCCTGCGGGGTGGATGGCCAGGGCACGCGCGAATGCCGCGCCGGCCGCCATCTGCTTGATTGTAGACACCGCACGGCACGGCGGCAGCCAGCGCCGACGGTGCCGGCCGGCCACAGTGCACGACGCGCAGCTTGAGCCAGCGCCCGCACCGCAGCTTGCCGCGGCGGCCAAACCGCAGCGCCCGGCCAGCCGCAGGCAACAGCCCTGCACCGCGCAAAGTGATGGTGGTATTGTGGCGCACTCCACCTTAGCGACCAGCAATCACCATGAGCACACACCGCGCAGCCGCCTGCTACGGCCTGATCGATACCCGTTTTGGCAGCGTGGCGGCATGGCTGGACAAGACCGGGGCGCTGCAGCGACTGGAGTTCAACGTCGCCCGCGAGCTGGAACGCGCCCACCTCGCTGGCACGCCGCGCGATGATGCGGCGCTGGCGGCGGTGGCGCGCCAGCTGGCGGAGTACGACGCCGGCACGCGCCGCGAATTCACCCTGCCGCTGGCCGCCATTGGCAGCGAGTTCCAGCAGCGGGTATGGGCCGAGCTGTGCCGCATCCCGTACGGCAGCACCATCAGCTATGGCGAGCTGGCGCGCCGCGTCGGCGACCCCGGCGCCGCCCGCGCCGTTGGCCGCGCCAATGCCACCAACCCCATCGCGCTGATCGTGCCCTGCCACCGCGTGATCGGCAGCGACGGCAAGCTCACCGGCTATGCCGGCGGCCTGCCGCTGAAGGCGGCGCTGCTACAATTCGAGCTGAGCCACACCCCGCCGGCGCTGTTCCGGTAAGCCACTCCCCCTGCCCGCTTGCGGCCAACCTTGGCCGGCTCAGGCGGACGCTGCCTGCGGCGCGGCGGCGCGGATCTCGGCGATCAGCTCGTGCAGGTAGTCCAGCCCCTGTTCCCAGCGCTGGTGGCCGGAGGCCACGTTGATATGCCCGGCGCGCGGCAGCCAGTACAGCCGGCTGTGCCAGCGGGTGGCCATGCGCACGCTGCGCAGCGGCAGGCTGAACGGATCGTTGTCGCTGGCCACCACCAGGCTCGGGAACGGCAGCGGGCCGTCCGGCAGCGGCGCAAACGGCTGCAGCTGCGCCGGGGCGCTGGCGCGCTCCACGTCGGCCGGCGCCACCAGCAGCGCGCCGGCCAGGCGTTTGCCGTGGCGGGCGGCGTAATGCGCCACCGTGGCGCAGCCCAGGCTGTGGGCGATGACGATCACCGGCTTGCTGGCCGCCGCCACCGCCGCCTCCAGCGCCTGCAGCCAGTCGTGCAGCTGCGGCGCGAACCATTCGTGGTTGCCCACCCGCTGCGCCGCCAGCAGCTGCTGCCAGTGGCTCTGCCAGTGCTCCGGCGGCGAGTTGTTCCAGCCGGGCTGGATGATGAAATCGAAGGCGGCAAAATCGGCATGCATGGCGGGCTCCAGTTCTATCGGTTGCCGGCACTGTATCGCGCCCCGCATAGTTCCAAAAATACTTAAAACTTGTTTTGTTATTGCAAAAACAAATAAGCAGGCACATTTGCCGCACCCCAGCCGAACCGGCGGAGCTGCCCGGCCGCGGCCAACCTTGCCCGCGCCGCCAGCCCCACCAACGCCGCCACCGCGCGCCAGGAACCGACCTGAACACATGGCAACACGGACAGCGGCCGGCGTCGCCATCCGTGCGCCGGCCTTGTCGCCCTACAGCGCCCAGTTGAGCTGCGAGAAACGGTACGGCTCGGCAGCGGGCAGCACCGCCGCCGCATCGTACTGCGGCCCCTGCAGCACGCGTTGCAGGATGTGCTGCTCGTACGCCACCAGGCGAGCGTCGCCATGCTGGCGGCTGCGCGGCAGCTCGATGCTCACATCCAGCGCCACCTTGCCGCCTTCCAGCAGCAGCACGCGGTCGGCTAGCGCCACCGCCTCGGCCACGTCATGGGTGACCAGCACCGTGGTGCAGCCATGCGCCTGCCACAAGCGCTCGATCAGACCCTGCATTTCCAGCCGCGTCAGCGCATCCAGCGCCCCCAGCGGCTCGTCCAGCAGCAGCAGTTGCGGCTGGTGCACCAGCGCCCTTGCCAGCGCCACGCGCTGGCGTTGGCCGCCGGACAGCCGCACCGGCCATTCGCCGGCACGGTCGGCCAGGCCGACTTCGGCCAGCGCCGCCAGCGCCCGTGCGCGGCCGTCGCCGCCCAGCCCCAGCGCCACATTGTCCAGCACCGATTTCCACGGCAGCAGGCGCGCGTCCTGGAACATCACGCGCACGGTCTGGCCGGCCGGCTGCAGCAGGCGGCCGCCATCCGGCGCATCCAGCCCGGCCAGCAGCCGCAGCAAGGTGCTCTTGCCGCAGCCGCTGCGGCCAACGATGGCCAGAAACTGGCCGGGCGGAATGTGCAGATCCAGCGCCTCCAGCACCGTGCGGGCACCGAAGCGGCGCTGCAGGCCGGCGATATGGATGCCCAGTTGCGGCGGCAGGTCGTCGGGTTTCATGCTCGTCTCCTCAGTGAGTGGTCAGGTAGGACGGGTGCCATTGCAGCCAGCGCCGCTCCAGCGTCCGCGCCGCCACATCCACCGCCTTGCCCAGCAGCGCATACAGCAGGATGGACAGCACCACGATGTCGGTCTGCATGAACTCGCGGGCGTTGGCGGCCAGATAGCCGATGCCGCTGCTGGCGGCCAGGGTTTCCGCCACGATCAGGATGATCCAGGCAATGCCCAGCGCGTAGCGCACCCCCACCAGAATCGATGGCAAGGCCCCGGGCAGCAGCACGTGGCGGAACAGCGCGCCGCCGCGGACGCCGTAGCTGTGCGCCATTTCCAGCAGCGCCGGGTCCAGCGAGCGGATGCCGTGATAGGTGTTGAGGTACACCGGGAACAGCGTGCCGAACGCCACCAGGAACACCTTGGCGCTTTCGTCGATGCCGAACCACAGGATCACCAGCGGCAGGATCGCCAGCGGCGGGATGTTGCGCAGCATCTGCAGCGTGGTATCGAACAGCGCCTCGCCAAAGCGCGACAGGCCGGCAATCAGCCCCAGCAGCAGCCCCAGGCCGGCGCCGATGGCGAAGCCGCTGGCGGCGCGGCCGAAACTGCTGGCCAGATGGCGCAGCAGCTCGCCGCTGGCGGCCAGCTGCCAGGCGGCGGCCAGCACCGCGCTGGGCGCCGGCAGCACGCGCTGGTTCAGCCAGCCCTGCAGCGAAGCCAGCTGCCAGCCGGCCAGCAGCAGCACCGGCACCAGCCACGGCACCGCCCGGCGCGCGCTGCGATGAAACAATGTCTGGCTCATGACAGCTCCTTACGAGGCGGCGGCCAACTTGGGCACGTGCTGGTTGGCGACGATCTCGCCGAACGGGCTGGCAAAGCCGTCCGCCCTGCCCGGCTGCTGCCGCCCCGGCAGGTGCGGGAACAGCAGCTCGGCCACGCGGTAGGCTTCGTCCAGGTGCGGGTAGCCGGAGAACACGAAGGTGTCGATGCCCAGGTCGGCGTATTCCTGCATCCGCTTGGCCACCGTGGCGCCATCGCCCACCAGCGCGGTGCCGGCGCCGCCGCGCACCAGGCCGATGCCGGCCCACAGATTGGGGGCGATCTCCAGTTGGTCGCGGCGGCCGCCATGCAGTGCCGCCATGCGGCGTTGGCCTTCGGAATCGGCACGCGCCAGCGTTTGTTGCGCATTGGCGATGGTGGCGTCGTCCAGCTTGCTGATCAGCTGCTCGGCCGCCGCCCACGCCGCCTCGTTGCTCTCGCGCACGATCACGTGCAGGCGGATGCCGAACTTCACCGTGCGGCCATGCTTGGCGGCGCGCGCCTTCACGTCGGCGATCTTGCGCGCCACCTCCTCCAGCGGCTCGCCCCAGCTCAGGTACACGTCGACATGCTCGGCCGCCAGCTCGTGCGCCGCCTCGGACGAGCCGCCAAAATACAGCGGCGGGTACGGCTTGCTCAGCGGCGGGAACAGCTGCTGCGCGCCCTGCACCTTGATGTGCTTGCCGTCCAGATCGACGGTATCGCCGGCCAGCACGCCCTTCCACACCTGCAGGAACTCGCTGGCCGCCTGGTAGCGTTCGTCATGCTTGAGCCAGCTGCCATCGGCGGCCAGCTCCACCGGGTCGCCACCGGCCACCACGTTCACCAGCAGGCGGCCATTGGAATGGCGGTCGAAACTGGCGGCCATGCGCGCCGCCACGGTGGGCGACATGATGCCCGGCCGCACCGCCACCAGGAACTTGAGCCGCTGCGTAGCCGGAATCAGGCTGGCGGCGGTCACCCACGGGTCTTCGCAGGAGCGGCCGGTGGGAATCAGCGCGCCGTCGAAACCCAGGCTGTCGGCGGCGCGAGCAATCTGCGTCAGGTAGGCATGGTCGACGGTGCGGGCGCCTTCGGCGCTGCCCAGGTAACGGCCATCGCCGTGGGTGGGGAAAAACCAGAAAACTTGCATGCTGCGTATCCTTAGTCTGCACCTGCGGCCAACGTTGGCCGCATGGCGGTTACGGTTTCCAGAACGCGTCGGCCACCTTGATGGCGCGCGGGATCAGCCCCAGGCCGAAGAAGGCGTCGGCCACTTTCTGCTGCTCCTGCTGCACCGCCGGCTTGAGGTAGCTCACGCTGTAGCTGGGGTTGCGCGCCAGCATCGTCTCGTAGGTGGCGGCCTCCAGCCCGGTGTAGCCGGACAGCGTGGCGGCCACGGTCTTCACGTCGCTCTTCAGCCATTTGTCGTTGGCGGTCAGCGCCTTGAACACCACGTCGATCACCTTGGGGTTGGCGCGGGCAAAGGCGCGCTGCGCCAGGTAGAA
The DNA here is from genome assembly GCF_042648525.1 of Vogesella facilis. Classification (NCBI taxonomy): domain Bacteria; kingdom Pseudomonadati; phylum Pseudomonadota; class Betaproteobacteria; order Neisseriales; family Chromobacteriaceae; genus Vogesella; species Vogesella facilis. The sequence goes on along the minus strand of NZ_JBHRXN010000031.1, from coordinate 132,602 downwards.
GGTGTTGTTGCCGGTCAGCCCCTTGCCGCTGGACAGCACGCGCACGCCGCCGGCGCGCTGCGCCGCCGCGTAGTACGGGTCCCAGATGGTCCAGGCGTCCACGCTGCCGCGCTCGAACGCCGCGCGCGCCTCGGACGGCGACAGGTACACCGGGGTGATGTCGCTGTAGTTCAGCCTGGCCTTTTGCAGCGCACTGACGGTCAGGTAATGCGCGCTGCTGCCCTTGGTAAAGGCGATGCGCTTGCCCTTGAGGTCGGCCAGGGTGCGGATGGTGGAATTGGCCGGCACCAGGATGGCGGAGGATTCCGGCTTGGCCGGCTCCTGCCCGATGTAGACGATGTCGGCGCCGGCGGCCTGGGCGAATACCGGCGGCGAGTCGCCGGTCATGCCGAGGCTGACGCTGCCGGCGTTCATCGCCTCCAGCAGCGGCGGCCCGGCCTGGAATTCAAACCACTTCACCTCCACGCCCAGCGGCTTGAGCTGTTTTTCCAGCGTACCCTGCGCTTTCAGCGAGGCCAGATTCAGCGCGCTTTTCTGGTAGCCGATGTTCAGATCCAGCGCCAGCGCCGGGGCGCCCAGCGCCAGCAGCACGGCCAGCGCGCCCAGTTTGCGGGTTACTTGCATGGTGTCACTCCAACAGGAAATCAAAGACTGATCAGGCGGGAAATAAAGTCGTCCGGCAGCCGCGGGGTGGCCGCCGCCGGTGGTGTGCTGCGCAGCAGCGCGGCAAATTCGTCCACGGCGACATCCAGCCGTGCCGCCAGCTCGGTAGCCAGTTCACCGTGTTCGCCGCGGCCGATCTGGCTTTCCACCGCAAACACCCCCTGGTGGATTTCGCTGGCCTTCAGCGCCGCCAGCACCGGCTTGATGGCGTAGTCCACCGCCAGCAGGTGGCCGGGCGAGCCGCCGCTGGCCAGCGGCAGCACCGGCTTGCCGGCAAAACCGCCTTCCGGAATCAGGTCCAGCAGCACTTTCAGCGCGCCGGCATAGGCGGCCTTGTACACCGGGGTGGCGATGATCACGCCCTGGGCGGCGCTGACGCGTTGCTGCAGCGCCTGCACCGCCGGCGCAGCAAAGTTGCCGTACAGCAGATCGTCGGCCGGGAAGTCGTAAATGCTGACGCTATCCACCTGGATGCCGGCCGGCTGCAAGCGGCGGGCGGCGTGCTCGATCAGCCGGGCGGTACGCGAGCTTTTACTGGGGCTGCCCAGAATGGCGACAATGTTCATTGGTGTTTCCCATTTCGTTTTTGCATGGGAAAACATTAACAAAACAGCTAGCCAGAACTAAGCAATTAAAATAGCGAAGCAATGCGCCATTGCTGCAAATGAAATACCCTGCTTTGCTTATTCATCCGCGCCGGCAGAATAAAAAATGGCCGGATCGATGATCCGGCCAAAGCAACGGGACAAACATAGGAGAAAACCGCAATACTGAGCTGCCACTATATGCGGCCAACCTTGGCGGTGGAAGCAAGAAATGGCGCTAAGCTTTGCATGGCAAGTGATAAGCACTGACGCGACAGCACCGCCACCCCGTGGCCGACAATTACCCACACCAGCAAATAAGCAATCACCGCCATTAAGATCCACACAATAAAAAACCCGCAACAGCGATACACTGCTTGCGGGTTTTATTGGCAGTTATTTATTGGCGTAATTAATTCTGCAGCCCGTATTTTTTTACCTTGTCGAACAGCGTGGTCTTCGGCGTGCCCAGCGCCTGGCTGGCCTGGGTCATATTGCCGCCGTGACGACGCAGTGCTTCCACGATCAGGCTCTTTTCATAGGCTTCGACACTTTCCGCCAGGCTGGGCGACAGGCTTTCGCCGCCACTGCCCTTGAACACCGGCAGGCCCAGCGCGTAGCGCTCGGCGACGTTGCGCAGCTCGCGCACATTGCCCGGCCAGTCGTGTGCCATCAGCTGGCTCAGCGTCTTGCGGTCGATCTCGATCGGCTCGCGGTCGAAGCGCAGCGCCGCCTGCTGCAGGAAGCATTCGAACAGCAGCGGGATGTCCTCGCGCCGCTCGCGCAGCGCCGGAATCTCCAGCGACACCACGTTGAGGCGGTAGTAGAAGTCGGCGCGGAACTTGCCCTGCTGCGACAGCAGGTCCAAGTCTTCCTTGGTGGCGGCGATCAGCCGGCAGTCCACGTCCACCGCCTGGTTGGAGCCGAGGCGCTCCAGCTTGTGTTCCTGCAGCACGCGCAACAGCTTGATCTGCAGGTTGATGGGCATGGTTTCCACTTCGTCGAGGAACAGCGTGCCCTTGTGCGCATGCTCGATCTTGCCGATGCGGCGCTTGCCGGCGCCGGTGAAGGCGTTGGCCTCGTGGCCGAAGATTTCGCTTTCGAACAGGTTTTCCGGCAGCCCGCCGCAGTTGATCGCCACGTAGTGGTGCGTGTGGCGGCGGCTGTAGTCGTGCAGGCAGCTGGCCACCAGCTCCTTGCCTGTGCCGGTTTCGCCGTGGATCAGCACGTTGGCGCCGGTATCGGCCACGTTCATGATCAGTTCGCGCAGCTCGCGCATGCGGCTGGAGCGGCCGATGATGCGCTGCTCCAGCGTCTGGCGGCCGTCCAGCTGGCGGCGCAGGCTGTCGACTTCCAGCGTCAGCAGCCGCTGCTGCAGCGCACGCCGTGCCACGTCCACCAGCCGCTCCGGCGAGAACGGTTTTTCCACGAAGTCGTAGGCACCGTCGCGCATCGCCTGCACCGCCATCGCCACGTCGCCGTGGCCGGTAACCAGCACCACCGGCAGCTGGCGGTCCTGCTCGCGCAGCTGTTGCTGCAGGCTCAGGCCATCCATGCCCGGCAGGCGCACATCGGTAATCACGATGCCCGGCTGCAGCCCCTGGGCGATTTTCTGCAGCGCTTCTTCGGCGCTGCCACAGCCGATCACCGGCAGGTCTTCCAGCAGCAGCGCCTGCTGGCAGCCCAGCAGTACGTGCGGGTCGTCTTCGACAAACAGGATCGGCAGGGCGTGGTCAGACATGGGCAGCGTCCTCCTCGGGACACAGGGGCAGGATCAGGACAAATTCGGCACCACCCAGCGCCGACTGACCGGCGCTCAGCGCGCCGCCGGCGGCAGCGGCCAGGCTGGCGGACAGCGTCAGCCCCAGCCCCAGGCCACGCTCGGCCGGCTTGGTGGTGAAAAACGGTTCGAACAGATGCTTCATCACGTGCTCCGGCAGGCCGCTGCCGTTGTCGCTCACCGCCAGCCGGTAGCTGTCTTCCAGCCGCTGGCCGGACAGCACGATGCGGGCGTCCGGCTGGCCTTGCAGCGCGTCCATGGCATTGGCCAGCAGATTGACCAGGATCTGCTCCAGCCGGGTCTGGTCGATGGCCAGCTCGGCCTCGGCAAAGCGCTGCTCCACCTGCACCGGCTCGTGGCTCAGCCGCGAATGCAGCAGGAACAGCGCGGCGTCCACCGCGGCGGCCAACCTGGCGCGACCGCCAGCGTGTTCGGAACGGCGGGCGAAGGAGCGCAGCGAGGCGGTGATCTTGCCCATGCGCTCCACCAGCTCGGCAATGGTGTTGAGGTTGGCGCTGGCGATGTCCAGCTTGCCGCGCTGCAAGAACTTCACCGTGTTGCCGGACAGGGTGCGCAGCGCCGCCAGCGGCTGGTTCAGCTCGTGGGCGATGCTGGTGGACATCTGGCCGATCACCGCCAGCTTGCCGGCCTGGATCAGCTCGCTCTGCGTCTGGCGCAGGTTCTGCTCCGCCTGTTCGCGCTCGCGGATTTCGGCGCGCAGTCTATCGTTGCTGGATTTGAGGTCGGCGGTGCGTTCGGTAATCCGACGCTCCAGTTCGCTGTTGGCCGCCTCCAGCGCCTCGCGTGCGGCCAACTTGGTGGCCAGCGCCTTGCGCCGCTCGTTCATGGCGATGATCAGCAGGGTGACGAAGGCCGCCAGCGCCGCGGCCAGCAGCGCGTGGGTCAGCGCCGCGGCGCGCACCTCGCCCAGCGGGCTGAGCAGGGTGAGCTTCCAGCGGGTGTCGTTGAGGGTGCGCGACTGCACCAGGTAGCGGTAGACGCGCAGCGGGTTTTTCTCGTCCGCCACGCCCCACTGCTCCAGCCCCGGCGACAGCGCCACGCGCTCGGCCAGGTTCAGCTCCGGCAGCAGCGCCCAGTGGTATTGCAGGCTCAGCGCCAGCTGCTGCCGGCGCTCGGCGCTGATCGGCTGCATGGCGCGCAGATACCACGCCGGATGCGCCGCCAGGATGATGACGCCGTTTTCGTCGGTAACCAGCGCGTTGGAGTTGGCCTTGCGCCAGCCTTGCTCCAGCTGCGCCAGCTTCACCTTCACCACCGCTACGCCGATGATGCGATCGCCGACCCGCAGCGGGCTGGACAGGTAGTAGCCGGGCTCGCCGGACAGGCTGTCCAGGCCGTAGAACTGGCCCTGGCCGCCGTTCATCGCCTCGACGAAATACGGCCGGGTGGACAGGTCCTCGCCGACGTAGCTGTCGATGCGGCGCCAGTTGCTGGCGGCCAGCACGCGGCCGCTGATGTCCAGCACGTACAGCGCCAGCGTGCCGCTGCGCGCGTTCATGCCTTCCAGGTATTCGTTGACTTCGCGCCGCAGCGGGGCGAAATGGTCGCTGCCGCCGCGCAGCACCGGGGTGTCGCCTTCCAGCAGCGTGCGGGTGGGAATATGCAGCCCCAGCACGCGCGGCAGCCAGATATAGCGTTCGATTTCGCTTTCCACGCCGCGGGCGTGCAGTTCCAGCTGGCGGTTGCCGTTCTCGCGCAGGGTTTCGACACCGGTGCGGTAGGACAACCGGTAGGTCAGCAGGCTGCACAGCAGTACCAGCAATACCAGGATGCCACCCCAGACCAGCGGTTTGCGTATGCGGGAGGTAATCATGTCAACAAGCGGGCGCAGCATGTTCGATGAGGAATGGAGCGTTCTATCACAGCCTACCGGCTGCGGCCAGATTGTCGGGGGAAATCGGAAGGTGCGGCGGGGAGGCCGCCTCGCGCTGCGAGGCGGCCCGCGCCGTCCGGTCTGCGCCGGACAGGTTTTGCTCTTGCCCGTGGTGTTTTTTGGTCTACCGGTCGAACGGGTATCGACACTGCCTGTTATTAGCATTTTGCGGGCCAGCTTTTCAGCGGCGTCGCAATACATACAAATCAAGCACTTAGCTTTATTTTTACCGCCAGCGCAACCGGATTGCCGTACCGGGCGGAACGCTGCGTTCGGAAATCCGTACACTCCGGCAACCGGCCCTGCCCATGCCGTAAAGATAAATTGCAGAAATCTGCATAAAAGCAAATTGGAACGACAGACAACTCAGTATGATTAGCGGACAAAAAGCAGCCGCCACTCAATGCCAGCGGCACTCTCCTGGAGCAACTCATGTTTGGTAATCGTAAAAAGATCGACGCACTGGAAGCCCGCCTGAACGAGCTGGAACGCGAACGCCAGCAAGTACAACAGGATCTGGACACTACCCGCCAGCAGCTGCAGGACAGCATCGGCGCCCGCGAGGCAGAAAGCCGCCAGCACAGCAAGGGCGAGGTGTACCGCGAGCCGTTCGGCCAGTTCTGTGACAGCACCGCCGGCTTGCGCGGCTCGTTCGGCGAGCTGGCCGGCATGCTGGAAGACAAGTTCCAGCTGGCCAGTGTGGCCGTCACCAACCTGCAGCAGACCCGCCAGGCGGTCGACACGCTGACCAACAGCTTCCAGCACATTGCCGACGCGCAGTCGCAGACCGCCGAGCAGATCGCCGCCCTCAGCGGCAAGACCGGCCGCATCCAGCAGTTCGTGCAGCTGATCAAGGACGTGGCCGACCAGACCAACCTGCTGGCACTGAACGCCGCCATCGAAGCTGCCCGCGCCGGCGAGCAGGGCCGCGGCTTCGCCGTGGTAGCCGACGAGGTGCGCAAGCTGGCCGAGCGCACCGCGCAGGCCACCAGCGAGATTTCCACCCTGGTGAGCGAGGTGGACTCCGCCTCCAGCGCCACCAAGCAGCAGGTGGACGAGGCGGCCAGCCAGGCTGAGGGCTATCGCCATACCGGCCAGGCGGTGGCCGAGGCCATCCGCAAGCTGGTGGACGACAGCGAGGCCATGGCCAAGGTGATTGCCGACGGCAGCAACAGCAGCTTCATGGAAGTGGCGAAGCTGGAACACATCGTGTTCAAGCTGGATATCTACAAGGCCTTCATCGGCCAGCACGCGCTGCCGGCGGAGCAGCTCGGCAGCCACCGCCACTGCCGCCTGGGCAAGTGGTATTACGAGGGCCGTGGCCACCACGAGTGCCGCGGCAATTCGCACTTCGCCCAGCTGGAGGCACCGCACGAGAAGGTGCATGAGCTTGGCCGCCAGGCCCTGCAGGCGTTCCACGATGCCGACTTCAGCCGCGCCACCCGTGCGCTGCAGGATATGGAGCGCGCCTCGGTGGAAGTCATCGCGCTGTTGGGCCAGTTGGAACAGAGCGCCGGCCAGCACCAGATCGGCTAAACACCCGCTGCCCCTCGCCTCGCCCCGCCTCGTGCGGGGCGAATCGTTTCTACCCGCTGCGCCGCCCCTTGCCGGCTGGCTGCCTCCCCTGCCCGGCCTTGCGGCCAACCTTGCCCATCCGCCTGCGCCGCCGCGCCCTGCCGCCCGCGGCACAGCACCCGCCAGCACGCTCGACAACACCGCCAGACGTGAAGATTCATTAAGCGCGTGACCGCTGGCCGGCCAGCAGCGACAACGGTCACAAACCGTCAAAAAGCGGCCACACGACCACCGCATAAGGCTAAAGCCGTGTTGCTAGACTGCAAGCATCCCGATACATCTGAGGAGTAAATCATGCGAATCGCCACCATCATCACTGCGGCGGCCCTGGCGCTGTCAGCCTCGGCAGCCATGGCAGACCATTTGGACAGCGTGCTGGGCGGTGCCATTGGCGGGGCGGCCGGCGCGGCGATCGGTCAGAGTGTGGGCGGTCGCGACGGAGCCATCATCGGCAGCGCCATCGGTGGCGCCACCGGGGTGATCCTGACCCAGCAGCAGCGTGAGCGCGTGATCATCCGCCAGCCACGCCCGCAGCCGGTGTACTACGCCGTACCGGTAGAACCGCGCCCGTACTACTACATGGTCAAGCCGGACAAGCATTTCTACAAACACCACCGCAAGCATGGCCACTGGGACGGCCGCGGCGGCTGGGGGGACCGTGATCGCTGGGGCGATGACGACTAAGACCCGGCTCCCGGCATGAAAAAAGCCGCTGCATATGCAGCGGCTTTTTTGCGCCCCATGACCGGCATGGGGCCGGACGGGCTTAGCCCTTTACTACCTGGGCAATGGCTTCGGCCACGTAGCCGATGTTGTTGCTGTTCAGCGCGGCCAGGCAGATACGGCCGGTGGACACCGCGTAGATGCCGAACTCGTCCTTCATGCGCTCAACCTGAGCGGCGCTCAGGCCGGTGTAGGAGAACATGCCGCGCTGCTGGATCACGAAGCTGAAATCCTGCGCTACGCCCTGTGCCTTGATGGCGTCCACCAAGCCGCTGCGCATGGCGCGGATGCGGTCGCGCATGCCGGCCAGCTCGTCTTCCCACATCTGGCGCAGCTCGCCGCTGCCCAGTACCGCGGCCACTACCGCGCCACCGTGGATCGGCGGGTTGGAGTAGTTGGTGCGGATCACGCGCTTCAGCTGCGACAGCACGCGGCCGGCTTCTTCCTTGCTGGCGGTGATGATGGACAGCGCGCCCACGCGCTCGCCGTACAGCGAGAAGCTCTTGGAGAAGGAGCTGGACACGAAGAACTGCAGGCCGGAGGCGGCGAACAGGTTCACCGCCACCGCGTCCGGGGCGATACCTTCGGCAAAGCCCTGGTAGGCCATGTCGAGGAACGGCACCAGGCCGCGCTCGCGGCAGATTTCCACCACTTCGGCCCATTGCGCGTCGGACAGGTCGGCGCCGGTCGGGTTATGGCAGCAGGCGTGCAGGATGATCACCGAGCCGGCGTCCAGACCCAGCAGGAAGGACTTCATGCCGGCGAAGTTCACGCCGCGGGTGGCCGCGTCGTAGTACGGGTAGTTCTCCACCTGGAAGCCGGCGGCCTCGAACAGCGCACGATGGTTTTCCCACGACGGGTCGCTGATGTACACCTTGGCGCTCGGGTTCAGGCGCTTGAGGAAGTCGCCACCGATACGCAGCGCGCCGGTACCACCCACGGCCTGGGCGGTTACCACGCGGCCGGCGGCGATCAGTTCGCTGTCGGCGCCCAGCAGCAGCAGCTGTACGGCCTGGTTGTAGGCCACCGGGCCTTCGATCGGCTGGTAGCCGCGCGGCGGCATGGCTTCCAGACGGGCTTTCTCGGCGGCCTTTACCGCGGCCAGCAGCGGGATCTTGCCGTTATCATCGTAATAAACACCAACACCCAGGTTCACTTTATTGCTGCGGGTATCAGCGTTGAAGGCTTCGTTCAGACCCAGGATCGGGTCGCGCGGGGCCATTTCGACGGCGGCGAAAATCGAAGAGGACATGCGGGGCTCCATTAAATGCACGGGTAGCAAGCGGCGTGCGGCCAACCTGCCAGGTGATGAAAACCGGATGGCGCAAGTCTATCACGCCGCCCACGACCGCGCTGCGGCAAGGGTCTTGACCCGTTGGCGCTAGGATTGCAGGCGGGCCAGCAAAGCCGGCACATCCTGCCACGTCACCTGGCTGACAGCCACGCAGACATCGCCGGCGATGCGCTCAGCCGGCAGCTTTGTTTCAATTCCACCCAGGCGGCGGTAAATCTCGCGCGCCGGCCGGTTGCCATCCAGCACATTCAGCAGCAGCGGCTGCCCCGGCCAGCCGGCGACGACCTCCGCCGCCGCCCAGGCCAGCAGTTGCTTGCCCAGGCCGCGGCGCTGCCACACCGGCAGCACGTGCAGATTGTCCAGATACACGCCCTGCTGCGGCGCAAAGCCCGGCTGCAGACAGGCGAAACCGGCGGCCACCTCGCCCACGCGGACAATGCACACCCGGTACTCCCCCGCCGCGGCGCCCATGCGCTGCTGCCATTTTTCCACCAGCTCGCCGCTGGCCAGCTCGTCCAGATAGCGCTCCGGCAGCAGGCCGCGATACGCCGCCAGCCAGCTGCGCCAATGCAGGCCGGCCAGCAGCGCGGCATCGTCCGCCGTGGCCACAGTCAAAACGGGATCAAACATGATAGGCTCCGGGCAAATTCCGTCGGCTCCATGCTAGCCCCCTGTTCGCTACCGAGACAAACGCATGCAACTCATCCGCTTCGCTTCACTGCCGGCCACGCCGTGGAAAAACGGCGGCGGCATTACCCGCCAGCTGCTGATTCACCCGGCTGCGGCCAACCTGGACACCTTCACGCTGCGGGTCAGCATTGCCGATGTCGACAGCGACGGCCCGTTCTCCGATTTCAGCGGCATCGACCGCACCCTCGGCCTGCTGTCCGGCCACGGCCTCAGCCTGCACGAGGACGAGCAGCCGGTGGCGACGCTGCAGCCGGGCGGCGCGCTGCTGGCCTTCGACGGCGGCCGCCGCATCGGCAGCACGCGGCTGGATGGCAAGGTGCAGGATTTCAACGTGATGACGCGCCGCGGCCAAGCCAGCCATCAGGCGCGCTATCTGCAGGTGAAGGAGCCGACCGAGCTGGCGAGCAGCGGCCCAACGCTATTGCTGCTGGCCGAGGGCAACGCGCTGCTGGCCAGCGATGGCCACGACACGCAGCAGCTGGCGTTCCGCGATGCGCTGTGGCTGCCGCACGGCGGCACGCTGCAGCTGCTGGCCGCGGCGCCGTGCCGGCTGATCGTGGTCGAGGTGCAACTGGCATGAGCGTGGCCTCGCCCTGCATCGGCGTGTGCCAGCTGGATACCAGCGGCCGCTACTGCACCGGCTGCCTGCGCACGCTGGACGAGATCGCCGGCTGGTCGCAGGCCGATGACGCCCGCAAGCTGGCGGCGCTGGCACGCATCGCCGCGCTTTCCCAGCCGGGATCGCCGCGTGAGTTGCACTGCAGCCATTGCGGCCAACCTTTCCACTGCGGCAGCGGCGGCCAGCGTGGCGGTTGCTGGTGCGCCGATCTGCCGCCGCTGCGCTCCACTCCCGGCGCCAGCGCGGACTGCCTGTGCCCCGGCTGTCTGCACCAGCTGGCTAACGGCGGCTGACACGCCATGAAAAAACCCCGGCGCCTGGCCGGGGTTTGCTTGGCAATACGATGCAGCTTATTCGGCACGCGCCGACGCCAGCGCCTTGCGCTTGGCCAGCATGCTGCCGGTCAGCACCACCAGCGCGGCACCGATGGCGCCGGCCACCTGGTGCGACCAGCCCGGCAGCATGCCGGTGTAGTCGAGCACGCCCTTGTCGGACAGCAGCATGGAGCCGCCGATCCAGCCCAGCAGGCCGCCGCCGAGGGTGATCACGATCGGGAAGCGATCCATCAGCTTCAGCACCAGCTGGCTGCCCCACACGATGATGGGGATGGAAATCACGATACCGAACACCACCAGCGCCAGGCTGCCATGCGAGGCGCCGGCCACGGCGATCACGTTGTCGAAGCTCATCACCGCGTCGGCGACGATGATGGTTTTCACCGCGCCCCACAGGTGGGTGCTGCCCTGCACGTCGTGGCCGTCGTCGTCCTCGCCCACCAGCAGCTGCATGCCGATCCACAGCAGCAGCAGGCCGCCGGCCAGTTTCAGGAACGGGATGTCCAGGATCTGCAACGCAAAGGCGATCAGCGCCACGCGCAGGCCGATGGCACCGACCACGCCCCAGAAAATGCCTTTCTTGCGCTGCTCTTCCGGCAGGCTGCGGCAGGCCAGCGCGATTACCACCGCGTTGTCGCCGCCCAGCAGGATGTCGATCATGATGATCTGCAGTACCGAGACCCAGAATGTGCTTTCACCGAGCATTTCAAACATTGTCTACTACCCTCCTCGTCAAATCAGGCGTACCGCCATACTGCCAGCAGTATCGCAGCTCAAACTTTCAAAAAGCTGTCAGCGCAGCATGTCCCAGGCCAGCTTGCAGATCAGCACCGTCACCAGCAGCAGGAACAGGCCGCGCACGAAGCCGGCGCCCTTGCGCATGGCCAGCCACGAGCCGGTGAGCGCGCCGGCGACATTGCAGGCCGCCATCGGCAGCGCAAAGCCGAACAGCACATTGCCGCTGGGAATGAAAAAGCACAGCGCCGCCACGTTGGTGGCCAGGTTCACCACCTTGGCCGCCGCCGACGCATGCAGGAAGTCGAAGGCAAAGAAACGCACGAACAGGAACATCAGAAAGCTGCCGGTGCCCGGGCCGAACAGGCCGTCGTAGAAGCCGATGCCGCCGCCGATGGCGAGGCCGACCAGCATCTCGCGGCGGCCGATGGCAACCGGTTTGTGCAGCTTGCCGAGGTCTTTCTTGTGCAGGGTGTAGATCGCCATGCCGATCAGCAGCACCAGCACCAGCGGCCGCATCACGCTGGCGGGAATCAGGCTCACCGCGGCGGCGCCGGCAAACGACATCACGAACGCGGCCGCCGCGGCCGGCAGCACCAGCTGCCACGGCAGGCGCACGCGCTGCAGGTAGGAACGGGCGGCAAACACAGTGCCCACCGCCGACGACATCTTGTTGGTGCCGAACAGGGTGGCCACCGATACCTGCGGCAAGGCATTGAGCAAGGCAGGTATCTGGATCAGGCCGCCGCCACCTACCGCGGCATCGATCAGGCCGGCCAGAAAGGCAAACAGACACAGAAAGCCCAGTGTCAGCATGAAGTCCCTTTCGGCAAAAAAGGCGCCATTGTAGCGGCATTGCCGGCGGCTGACAGCGGCTTTGGCGCCACACAAATGCTGCACCGCAGCAAATATCTGCAGCCAGCTGTCTTGTCGCGGCCACAACTCTGGCACAATACAGCCGTTGCCCACCCATTACCGCTACACGCCATGAATCCTGAACAACTGGGTTATGTTGCCGCCCTGCTCACCACCGGCAGCTTTCTGCCGCAGGTCCTGCACACGCTGAAAAGCCGCGACACGCGCAGCATTTCGCTGGCGATGTACCTGATGTTCGTCAGCGGCACGCTGCTGTGGCTGCTGTATGGCTGGCATATCGGCTCGGTGCCGGTGATTGCGGCCAACCTGATCACCACGCTGCTGGCGTCGGTGATCCTGGCGATGAAGCTGCGCCAGCTGTGGCATAGCCGCGGCTGAGCCGCAGCACCGCCAACGACAAGGCCCCGCTGCGCGGGGCCTTGTGCCGTGTGGCGGCAGCCTACTTGCCGATGCCGTGCAGCAGCGGCTCCACCAGCCCGCTGAAACCTTCCCAGATGATCTGCACCCCCAGGCACAGCAGGATGAACGCCGTCAGACGCAGGAACACCACCGCCCCGGTCTGCCCCAGGTAGCGCAGGAACTTGTCGGCGTGCAGCAGGCACCACCAGATCAGCAGACAGGTCACCGATACTGCCGCCACCGCCGCCAGCGGCGCCACGGTGAACTTCACCAGCGCCTTGCCGCTGCTGGTGAGCGAGGCGCCGACGGTGATGGCCACCGAGATCGAGCCCGGCCCCACCGTCATCGGGAAGGTTAGCGGGTAGAACGCGCGCTGCTTCAGCGTCTCGCGGTTTTCCAGTTCGGCCACGCCGGGGGTGTTTTCCGCCGGGTTGTCGTTCAGCATGCGCCAGGCGGCAATCGTGATCAGCAGGCCGCCGGAAATCTGCACCACCGGCAGCGACACGCCGAAAAAGCTCAGCACGAAACCGCCGATATACATGCTGCCCAGCAGCAGCAGGAAGCAGTAGATGGCAATGCGCCGCGCCAGAAAGGCCCGCTGCACCTGGCTGTTGTGCGAGGTCATCGAGATGAAGAACGGCACCAGTCCCGGCGGGTTGATGATGGGCAGCAGCGCCGCGGCGACGAACAGGAACTTGCTGGCGAACAGCGACAACATTGGGCTCATGGGGGACTCCGGCCGGGTTCGCACCGAAAGCGGTGCACACTCTGCCGCGCGGCGGCGCGAGCGTGAACGCAGTCATAACGTCCCGGCATGTTTTATTGATAATCGCGGCGATTCTAGCATTGCGGCCAACGTTGGCCGCAAGCAGCCGGCCCCGCAAACAAAAACGCCGCACAATGTGCGGCGTTTGCGGCTTGCGCGGCGGGCTCAGACCTCGGCTGCCGGCAGCGCCACCTGATCGTCCTTGCTGAACTGGTAGTCGCGGAACACGTGCTCGGCGCTCAGCAGCTGGTAGCTGCCGTCCGCCTTGCGCACGGTGGTGTCCTTCAGCCGGTAGGTGTACTGGCCGCAGGTCCAGCAATCGAAGTTGCGCATGTGGGTGCACAGGCAGGTCTTGTCCATCACCTTGATGCGGCGCTCGTCCGGGTGGGCGGCCACTTCGCGGTTATAGGCTTCGATGTACTGGCAGCTGCCGCTGGCATCCAGCAGGTAGCCGTAGGCCTCGCAGTTCGGGCGGATGCCGTCGCCGATGGCCGGGCACTGCTTGATCATGCGCATCGGGTAGCCGGTGGGCGACAGCTGGTTGACTTCGATGTCTTCCTCGTCGGCCTTGAAGTATTCCTGCTTGATCTTGTCCGGCAGGCCGCACTCGCGGGTGACGGTGAAGCGGGTGGCCACCTGCACGCCGCTGGCGCCCATTTCCAGGAAGCGCACCGCATCGCTGCCGGTGAACACGCCGCCGGCGGCGATCAGCGGGATGTCGAGGTTCTCGGCCTTCAGCCAGTCGCGGATCTCCACCAGGATATCGGCCAGGTTGTACTGGTCCCAGTCCATGCCGAAACCGAGGTGACCGCCGGCCAGCGGACCTTCCACCACCACGTAGTCCGGCAGGCGCTTGGTGCGAGCAGTCTTTTTCAGGAACAGCTGCAGTGCGCGCACCGACGACACGATGATGCCGAGCTTGGCCTCGCGGAAGCGCGGGTGGTCTTCCAGCAGCGCGAACGAGCCCAGGTGCAGACCGGCGGCCAGGGTGATGCCGTCGATACCGGCATCCAGCGCCGCGTGCATGCGCACCTTCAGCGTCTCCTTCGGCGCGTTCATAGTCAGCTTTTCCATGCAGTTGATGAAAATCAGACCATTGCCCTGCTTGGCGTCCATCGCGCTGCGCACGTGCAGGCGGGTGGCGTCGGCCAGTTCCTGCAGGTCGAACTTCACCACCGACTTGTCGCTGTTCTCGACGTTGAACTTGTACTGTTTGAGCTTGTTCTTTACGTACTTGGTATTGAAGCGGCGGTCGGCCACGGTGGGCACCATCGCATCCGAGATATGCCCGATACCACCCAGGCGGGCCACTTCCAGCGCCAGCGCGGCAGTGGAAATATCCACACCCATACCGCCCTGCATGATCGGCACCAATTCGTGCTCGCCCAGGCGCAGGCGGAAATCATCAACACATTTCATCTAAAACACTCTCCGTAAGACTGGGCGGCATTATACGGCAAACCGTAAAATATAGAGTTTTTACTCACCTGCCCCCAGTGATATCCGACCCTGCGCCGGCAGGGTCGGTTCATTCGTACAGCGCGGTATCGCCGGCGGCGCCCGGAAACGGCACCAGCCCGCGGCACTGCATGCCGACCACCGCCAGCACCGTGGCCGAGGCCTGGTTGGCCGGGTCGATATAGGCGACGATGCGCGGCAGTTGCAGCACCGTGCGGCCGTACGCCAGGCTGGCCTGCGCCGCTTCGCGGGCATAGCCGCAGCCGCGGGCGTGCGGCAACAGCGCGTAGCCCAGGTCGACATCCGGCATGCCGTCCCGGCGGATCAGCCCGCACATGCCCAGCGCCAGGCCGTCCTCTAGCCGTTCCACACACCACAACCCATGACCGTGGCGCTGGTAGCTGGCCAGCGGCCCCGCGCGCAGGTAGTCCAGCGCCTGGCTATGGGTACGTACGCCGCGGTCGCTGACAAAACGGATGAAATCCGCATCGTTGAGCACCCCCAGCACCACCGCGGTGTCGTCCAGCGTGAATTCGCGCAGCAACAGGCGCGGCGTACGGATCGGCAGCATGACAGCTCCAGCAGCAGACGCTCGCCTCCGTTCGCTGCCCACAACCGGGCAATCGCAGAAGCTAGCGCAAGTTCGTGACAATCTTGCCACCACATGACAAGGTTGGCCGCACCCGCCCGAGGCGCGCCGGCTGGCGCACGGTAACAGGAACCGCCGCGCACGGCAAAACTCCCTTCCATGCCTCACGCATAAACGGTGGCGGCGCAGTTGATTTTCAGCAGCACGCCCCCATTTCCTCGTCGGCACATTCCCGCTTGCACCAGTACGCAAGATGCAACCCTTCATAGACAGGAAAAATTCATGACCATTACCGTCAACGGTATCGAGATTACCGAAGCCATGGTGCAAGCCGAGCTGCCGAGCCACGAGCAGACCCCGAACCCGCGCGATGCCGCCGTACAGCAACTGGTGCTGCATCAACTGCTGCTGGCCAAGGCCCGTGCCGCCGGCTTCGACAACGCCAACGAAGGTGAAGCCATCGGCGCGCTGCTGGACAAGGAACTGCAATTCGCGCCGGTGGACGAAGCCGCCTGCGAGGCCTACTACAACGCGCACCCGGAATACTTCCGCCAGGGTGACAGCGCCGCCGCCAGCCACATCCTGTTCAAGGCCGAAGGCGGCGACGAGCTGGCCAAGTCGCTGACCCGCGCCAAAGCCGAAGGCGTGCTGGCCGAAGTACAGGCCAACCCGGGCCGCTTTGCCGATCTGGCCCGCGAGCACTCCTCCTGCCCGTCCAGCCAGCAAGGCGGCGCGCTGGGCCAGTTCGGCCGCGGCCAGATGGTGCCGGAATTCGAACAGGCGGTATTCGGCACCGACGCCGGCAACATCACCCCGAACCTGGTGGAAACCCAGTTCGGCTACCACATCATCCAGGTGACCGAGCGCAGCGAAGGCGGCCAGATCAGCCTGGACGAGGTGAAACCGCGCCTGCAGCAGTACCTGAACGAAATGGCCGCCCGCCAGGCGATGCACGACTACCTGAACACCCTGGTGCAGGCTGCCGACATCAAGGGCTACACCATGCCGGCCTAAGGCCACTGCATGACAACGGCCGGGCTTGCCCGGCCGTTTTCTTTTGCCCACCATCCATAAAGCATTTCAACCTGTCAGCGCTTCGGACTAGACTTAGCACTACCCTTTCAAAGTCGGAATCGCGCCCATGTTGATGCACCCCTTCTTCAAGCTGATGGCGGACAAAAAGGCCAGCGATCTGTTTTTCACCGCCGGCATGGCCGCGCAGATCAAGATCGAAGGTACCATCCTGCCGGTCAACGACAAGCCGCTCAGCGGCGAGCACGTCAAACGCCTGGCCTACAGCATGATGGACGAGGCCGAGATCGCCGAATTCGAAACCGGCCTGGAGATGAACTTCGGCCGCCAGGTAGAAGAACTCGGCAACTTCCGCGTCAACATCTTCCGCCAGCGCGGCGACGTGGCGGTGGTGATCCGCTTCATTGCGCCGGTGATTCCCAGCCTGGAGCACCTCAACCTGCCCACCACGCTGCAGGATCTGGTCCAGCTCAAGCGCGGCCTGGTGTTCGTGGTGGGGGCGACCGGCTCCGGCAAGAGTTCCACCGTGGCGGCGCTGCTGGAGCAGCGCAACCGCAGCCAGAGCGGCCACATCCTCACCGTGGAAGACCCGATCGAATTCGTGTTCGACCACAAGAAAAGCATCGTCAACCAGCGCGAAATCGGCATCGACACCCTCAGCTACGCCAACGCGCTGAAGAACGCCATGCGCGAAGCGCCGGACGTGCTGCTGATCGGCGAGATCCGCGACGCCGAGACCCTGACCTACGCCATCAACTACGCGCAGTCCGGCCACCTGTGCATCTCCACCCTGCACGGCAACAACAGCTACCACACGCTGAACCGCATCATCAGCTTCTTCCCGCTGGAAAACCGCAACGCGCTGCTGATGGACCTGGCCGAGACGCTGAAGGCCATCGTGTCGCAGCGCCTGGTGCAAACCGTGGACGGTAAGCGGCGCCCGGCGCTGGAGCTGCTGATCAACTCGCCACACATCGCCGAGCTGATCCGCAACGGCGAAATCGGCAAGATCAAGGAGGCGATCGAGGCCAGCATGAGCGACGGCTCGCAGACCTTCGAGCAATCGCTGTTCCGCCTGTACAAGGACGGCCACATCAGCCTGGAAACTGCGCTGCAGAACGCCGACTCGCCCACCAACCTGTACTGGCTGATCAACCACGAGAGCGGCAGCAAGAGCAGCGCCGATCCGCAGGCCAGCTTCTCCGGCTTCACGCTGGAACACTAGGCCGCGCGAGCGCCGGCACATTGCGGCCGGGCGGCAGATTCAGGGACAATGACCGCCTTGCATTGACCCTGCCGCGGGGCGAACCGCACGGCCAGCCCCCGGCCCACCACAGCCACCGTCAATAGGCGCGATACACACATGATTACCCTGTACGGCATTCCCAATTGCGATACCGTCAAGAAAGCCCGCCAGTGGCTGACTGCGCAGCAACTGGACTTCACCTTTCACGACTTCAAGAAACAGGGCGTCGATGCCGCCCTGCTCAGCCGCTGGGTCGACGACATCGGCCTGGACAAGCTGATCAACCGCGCCGGCACCACCTGGCGCACGCTCAGCGACGCAGAAAAGGCGCAAGCGGCCAACGTGGCTGGCGCCATTGCCCTGCTGCAGGCCAAGCCGTCCATCATCAAGCGCCCGGTGCTGGACAACGCCGGCCAGCTCAGCGTCGGCTTCAAGGCCGAGCAATGGCAGGAGGCGTTCGGCAAATGAGCAGCACTCTCGAACTGACCCAGCAACTGATACAACTGGATTCCATTACCCCGCGCGACGAAGGCTGCCAGGAGCTGATGATCGCCCGGCTGGAAGACATGGGCTTCACCATCGAGCGCATGCCGTTCGGCGATGTCAGCAACTTCTGGGCGCACCGCGGCCATGAAGGCCCGCTGCTGTGCTTTGCCGGCCATACCGACGTGGTGCCCACCGGCCCGGTGGAACAATGGCAGAGCCATCCGTTCCAGCCCACCATCCGCAACGGCCACCTGTTCGGCCGCGGCGCCGCCGACATGAAAGCCTCGCTGGCCGCCTTCATCACCGCCACCGAGCGCTTCGTCGCCGCCAAGCCGCACCATGCCGGCACCATCGCCTTCCTGATCACCTCCGACGAGGAAGGCGTGGCCACCGACGGCAGCGTGCGCGTGGTGGATGCGCTGGAAGCGCGTGGCCAGCACATTGACTACTGCATCGTCGGCGAGCCGACCTCGGACCAGCGCTTCGGCGACACCATCAAGAACGGCCGCCGCGGTTCGCTGTCCGGCCAGCTGATCGTGCACGGCATCCAGGGCCATATCGCCTACCCGCAGCTGGCGAAGAACCCGATCCACCTGGCGGCACCGGCGCTGGCCGAGCTGGCCGCCGAGGTGTGGGACCACGGCAACGACTACTTCCCGCCCACCAGCTGGCAGGTATCCAACATCCATGCCGGTACCGGCGCCACCAACGTGATTCCGGGCCACTGCGACATCAAGTTCAACTTCCGCTTCTCCACCGAGCACACCGCGGAAACGCTGAAGGATCGCGTGCACCAGATCCTGGACCGTCACGGCCTGGCCTACGAGCTGCACTGGCAGCTGTCCGGCAACCCGTTCATCACCCAACCGGGAGCGCTGACCGACGCCATCGGCAGCGCCATTCACGAAGTCACCGGCGTGGAAACCGCGCTGTCCACCACCGGCGGCACCTCGGACGGCCGCTTCATCAAGCGCATCGCGCGCGAGCTGGTGGAGTTCGGCCCAATCAATGCCAGCATCCACAAGCTGAACGAATGCGTCAGCGTGGACGACATCGAGCCGCTGGCGAAAGTGTACGAAAAGACGCTGCACAAGCTGCTGAGCTAACACGCCAGCCGGCAATGCAAAAGCCGCTCCTACGGGAGCGGCTTTTTGTTGCTGCGGCCAACGTTGGCCGCATCACGCCAGATTGCGGCGCTCGTACATCGCCTGCGCCAGCGTGCCGGGGTCGACATGCTCCAGCTCGCCGCCCACCGGCATGCCGCGCGCGATGCGCGTCACCCGCAGCCCCTGCGCCTTGAGCATCTCGCCGATCAGATGCGCGGTGACTTCGCCTTCGGCGGTGAAGTTGGTGGCGATGATCACCTCCTGCACCTGGCCGTCGCTGGCCCGCGCCAGCAGTTTTTCCAGCTCCAGATCCTGCGGGCCGACGCCATCCATCGGCGACAGCCGCCCCATCAGCACGAAATACAGGCCATCGTAGCTGCGCGACTGCTCCAGCATCAGCAGGTCGGCCGGCATTTCCACCACGCACAGCAGGCCCTGCTGGCGCTCGGCATCGGCGCAGACATTGCACAGCGGCACCTCGCTGAAGGTGTTGCAGCGTTCGCAGTGGCGCAGGTTCAGCAAGGCACTGTCCAGCGCGCGCGCCAGTTTGTCGGCACCGGCACGGTCTTTCTGCAGCAGGTGAAAGGCCATGCGCTGCGCCGACTTGGGGCCGACCCCCGGCAATACCTTGAGCGCGGCGATCAGCTGGTCGAGCGAGGGAGGATTCTTCATGGACATAGTGATGGTCAGCCACGGACACACAAAACACGGCGGCAGGCCGGCGACACCGTCGGCTTGCCGGCTCCGCCAGCGCGAAACGCGCCGCCAAAACAAAACACACGGCAACCGCGGCTGGCGCCGTGTCTGCCGTGTGCAGCGGAAAGCAAAAGCGGCTTAGAACGGCAGCTTCATGCCGGCCGGCAGGTTCATGCCGGCGGTGAAGCCGGACATGCGCTGCTGGGTGGTCTCGTCCACCTTGCGCGCAGCGTCGTTGAACGCGGCGGCGATCAGGTCTTCCAGCATGTCTTTGTCTTCCTTGGCGTCTTCCAGCAGGCTGTCGCTGATGTTGACGCGGCGGATGACGTGCGCGCAGCTCATGGTGACTTTCACCAGGCCGTTGCCGGCCTGGCCTTCCACGTCGACATGCGCCAGTTCTTCCTGCGCCTTTTTCATGTTGTCCTGCATTTGTTGAGCCTGCTTCATCAGGCCCGCGATACCGGCTTTGCCAAACATCGTGTGCTACTCCTGAACGGGTTGTATGGTTTCGGCCAGCAGCATGGCGCCCATATCGCGCACCAGTTGCTGTACCAGAGGATCGTTTTCCATGTGTTGGCGCGCCACGGCCAACTGTTCCCGGCGCGAACGCGCATCGCGCATCGCCGGGGTTTCCATATCCAGTGTTTCGACGCTGACGCGCAGCTGCACCGCCAGGCCCAGGTGAGCGGACAGCACCGCCTTGAGCTTGTTCTGGTAGTCCAGCCCGCTCAGGTTGCGGAAGGCCTCCGGCACCGCCAGCTCGAAAGCCTGGCCATCCCACTGCTTGAGCGCGGCATTCTGCGCCAGCATGCGCGCGGTGCCCATCTTGGCGCTCAACATGGTGACCAGCGCCGGCCAGTCGCCATCGAAACGGGGCGTATCGTAGCTGCTGGGCGCGGCGGCGTCATCTTGAACATAGGCCGCCAGCGCGGCCTCGTCATCCATCAGATAGCTGGGCAGCTCGGTTTCCGGCTCGCGCTCGTCGTCTTCCGCCGCGTCCGGCTCGGCCACGGCCGGTACGCTCACCACGGCTACGGGCGCGGCGACGGCAGCCACCGGTGCGGCGGCGGGAGCCGCAACGGCAACCGCTGGCGCCTCCTCCCACGGCGGTGGCGCTTCCGGCGGCGGCGCCGACTGCACTGACAGCGCTACGTTGGCCGCAGGTCTGGCTGCCGCCCGCGCGGGCTCGGGTTCGGGTTCGGCTGCCGGCGCCTTGTCGGCCGGCGGCACGCTGCGCTCGCTCTTGCCACTCATCTGCGCCAGCAATGCCTTGAACGGCGACTCGCCGCCACTGGCGGGCTGCGCCGCTGGCGGTGGCGTATTCGGGGCCGGTGCATTCGCTAGCGCCGGGCGGGCGCTCGGCAGCGGCCGGGCGGCGCTGTCACCGGCATGCAGCGGGTGAAAGGCCAGCATACGCAGCATGGTCATGCTGAAGCCGGCGTGTTCGTCCGGCGCCAGCGCCAGGTCGCGACGGCCATGCAGCGCAATCTGGTAGTACAGCTGGATGTCTTCGGCGCCGATGCGCTGCGCCAGCGCGAACAGTGCGTCGCGCTCCGGCTCGTCGGCGGCGATGGCCGCCGGCACGCTCTGCGCCAGCGCCAGTTGGTGCAGCAGGCTGGCCAGCTCGGCCAGCGCGTTGTCGAAGCCGATGCCGCGTGCGGCCAACGTTTCCACCTCGGTCATCAAGCGTGCGCCGTCGGCCTCGGCCAGCGCATCCAGCAGGCTGAACAGGTAGCGCTTGTCCACCGCGCCCAGCATGGCGCGCACGCCGTCTTCGCGCACCTCGCCCACGCCGTAGGCAATGGCCTGGTCCAGCAGCGACAGCGCGTCGCGCATCGAGCCGGCGGCGGCGCGGCCCAGCAGCGCCAGCGCCGGCGCCTCGTAGCTCACGCCCTCGACGTCCAGCACGTGCGCCAGATGGCCGGCCACCTGCTGCGGCGTCATGTTGCGCAGGCTGAACTGCAGGCAGCGCGACAATACCGTAACCGGCACTTTCTGCGGGTCGGTGGTGGCGAGGATGAACTTGACGTGCGCCGGCGGCTCTTCCAGCGTCTTGAGCATGGCGTTGAAGGCACTCTTCGACAGCATGTGCACTTCGTCGATGATGTACACCTTGAAGCGGCCCATGGTCGGCGCGTACTGCGCGTTCTCCAGCACCTCGCGGATATTGTCGATGCCGGTATTGGAGGCGGCGTCAATCTCCAGCAGGTCGACATAGCGGCCGCTGTCGATCTGGCGGCAGGCCTGGCACTCGCCGCACGGCTCGGCGCCGGTGCCGGTTTCGCAGTTCAGGCTCTTGGCCAGGATGCGGGCGATGGTGGTCTTGCCCACGCCGCGGGTGCCGGTGAGCAGGTAGGCGTGGTGCAGCCGCGACTCACGCAGCGCGTTGGACAGTGCGCGTACCACGTGCTCCTGGCCGACCAGGTCGGCAAAGCGCTTCGGGCGCCACTTGCGGGCGAGAACTTGATAAGTCATAGCGGGCGATTCTAGCAGTTTTTGCGGCGGATCCGACACCTGGCACCACCGCCGGCACGCGGCGGCAAGCTAGTTGGCCGCAGGCTGGGCCGGGGTGTAGCGCGCCGCCAGGTAGCGGTTGCGGATCTCGGCGGCCAGCTCGTGCGTCACCATCGCGTACAGCGTGCTCTTGTTGTAGCGGGTGATGGTGTAGAAGTTGTTCAGCCCCAGCCAGTAGCGGGTGTCGCCCGGCGCCACCTCCAGTGGCACCAGCACCGCCAGCGCATCGTCGCGCACCGTGGCGCTCGGGATCACCCCGCGTGCCTTCAGCTCGGCCACGGTGTAGTGCAGGTTGAACTTGTCGGCCACCAGCGCGTCGATGGCGGCTCCCGGGGTGACTTCGGCCGGGATCACCACATCGTCGCCGCCCAGCCAGCCGTGCAGTTGGAAGTAGTTGCCCACGCTGCCGATGGCATCGGCCGGGTTGTTCCAGATGTCGCGATGGCCGTCGCCATCGAAATCCACCGCCCATTTGCGGTAGCTGGACGGCATGAACTGCGGCATGCCCATCGCCCCGGCGTAGCTGCCTTTCAGGCTCAGCGCGTTGACGTTCTCGCTGCGCGCCAAGCGCAGGAACTCGGCCAGCTCGCCGCGGAAGAAGTCGGCGCGGCGCGGGTAGTCAAACGCCAGCGTGCTCAGCGCATCGGCCAGCCGGTAGTTGCCGGTGACGCGGCCATAGCGGGTCTCGATGCCGAGAATGGCAACGATGATTTCCGGCTCCACCTGATATTGCTGCTGCGCGCGCAGCAACGCTGCCTCATTCTGCTGCCAGAACGTCACGCCGTCCTGCATCAGCTTGTCGCTGTAGAAATTGGGGCGGAACTGGTACCACGGCCGCGCGGTGGACGGTTTGTCCATCACCGCGATGATGTTGGGCTTGGCTTCGACATTGGCGAACACCGCCTCCAGCTCGGCACGGTTCAGCTCGCCGCCGGCCACCTGCTCGTCGATGAAACGCTGTACATCCGGGCGCATCAGCAGCGCCACATCCGCCTGGGCAGAAGAAATGGCGGCCAGGGCGGCCACCAGGGCCAATCGGCGCAAGGCACGCATGGAAAGCTCCTGCAGGTTGGCCGCAAGCCGTGGCGGCTTACGGCTGGTCATTGAAATTGAGCGCGCTGGAAACCAGCCGCGCGGTGATGTCGACGATGGGAATCACCCGTTCGTAGTCCATGCGCGTCGGCCCGACCACCCCCAGCGTGCCCACCACCTGGCCGTTGAGGCGGTACGGGGCGATCACCACGCTGCAGTCGTCCAGCGGCAGCACACCAGACTCCTCGCCGATGAACAGGTTGACGCCGGGCGCGCGCCGGCTCTGCTCCAAGAGCTGCAGCAGTTCAGTCTTGCGCTGGAAGGTATCGAACAGCTCGCGCAGCCGCGACAGGTCGCTGGAAAAATCGCTAACCGCCAGCAGCCGGCCTTCGCCACGGATCACGATATCGTCGCCACCCGGCAGCGCCTGGCGGCCGAACTGGATCGCCGCCGCCATCAGCTCGGAAATATTGCCCTGCAGCTGGCGCAGCTCGGTTTCCACCCGGCTGGCCACGCTGTCCAGTTGCTGGCCGGCGTAGTGCTGGTTGAGGAAGTTGGCCGCCTCCACCAGCTCGCTCGGTGTGTAGTCACGGCTGGTATGGAACAGGTGGTTCTGCACGTCGCCGTCCAGCGTCACCAGGATCAGCAGGATACGGCGCTCGGACAGGCGCAGGAACTCCACCTGGCGAAAGGCGGCATCGGCGCGCTGTGGCGTCATCACCACCCCGGCGAACTGCGTCAGCTCCGACAGCATCTGCGACGCGGTCTGCACCACCCGCTGCGGGCTGTCCGGCTGGATGCCGCTTTTCAGCTCCGCCAGCGTCGGTGCGGCCAACTGCTGCACGGTGAGCAGCCGGTCGACAAACATGCGGTAGCCGCGCGGCGTGGGAATGCGCCCGGCCGAGGTGTGCGGCGAGGCGATCAGCCCCATCTCCTCCAGATCGGCCAGCATATTGCGGATGGAGGCCGCCGACAGATCCAGGCCGGACACCGCCGCCAGCGTTTTGGAGGCTACGGGTTGCCCGTCGGCGATATAACGCTCGACCAGCACTTTCAGCAGATGTTGCGTGCGTTCGTTCAGCATAATCGGCATTCTTGCACAGCTGGGTCGCTTCCCAAAAGCCCCTGTCAATGCGGCCAAGCACCGCCGCCACCGGCTTGGCCGCATGCTGTTTTGTGCGATAATCCGCCGATTGGTTCATCTCCCGGCGTCACCGCGTGTGGCGCGCATACATCGTTGATTTGCATTTTTATTTGGCACGCCAGATGAAAATGTACATAATCAAAAAAACTTTCCTGATACACCCCCGTTAGAATTGAATGGAGCAAGCATGGCAGCCGAAGACAAGAGCAAAGCCCTAGCCGCGGCCCTGGCACAGATCGAGAAGCAGTTCGGTAAAGGCTCGATCATGCGCATGAGCGACAACCAGATCACCGAGAACCTGCAGGTGATCAGCACCGGTTCGCTCGGCCTGGACCTGGCGCTGGGCGTCGGCGGCCTGCCCCGCGGCCGTGTGGTGGAAATCTACGGCCCGGAATCCTCCGGTAAAACCACGCTGTGTCTGCAGGTGGTGGCCGAAGCGCAGAAACTGGGCGGCACCTGCGCCTACATCGACGCCGAGAACGCGCTGGACCCGCAATACGCGCAGAAGCTGGGCGTATCGGTGGAACAGCTGCTGATCTCGCAGCCGGACACCGGCGAACAGGCGCTGGAAATCGCCGACATGCTGGTACGCTCCGGCGGCGTGGACGTGATCGTGGTCGACTCGGTGGCCGCACTGGTGCCGAAGGCGGAAATCGAAGGCGAAATGGGCGACAACCACGTCGGCCTGCACGCCCGCCTGATGAGCCAGGCACTGCGCAAACTCACCGGCAACATCAAGCGCACCAACACCCTGGTGATCTTCATCAACCAGATCCGCATGAAGATCGGCGTGATGTTCGGCAGCCCGGAAACCACTACCGGCGGTAACGCGCTGAAGTTCTACTCCTCGGTGCGCATGGACATCCGCCGCATCGGCGGCATCAAGAAGGGCGAGGAGATCATCGGTAACGAGACTCGCGTCAAAGTGGTGAAGAACAAGGTCTCCCCGCCGTTCAAGCAGGCCAACTTCGACATCCTGTACGGCGAAGGCATCAGCCGCGAAGGCGAGATCGTCGAGCTGGGCGTGGAGCACGGCTTCATCGAGAAATCCGGCGCCTGGTACAGCTACAACGGCCAGAAAATCGGTCAGGGCAAAGACAATACCCGCCTGTGGCTGAAGGACAACCCAAGCATCGCCCAGGAAATCGAACGCAAGATCCGCGAAGCGGTCGGCGTGAAAGTGGAAATCACCGAAGGCCAGCCGGATGAAGACGAGCTGGTTGACGACACCTTCGACGCCTGATGGCTGAAACCGGCAAAAGCCTCAAGGCGCGAGCCGTCGATCTTCTGTCCCGCCGCGAGTATTCGCGGCTGGAACTGAAGCGGCGGCTCGCGTCTTTTGCCGAATCGGCAGAAGAGCTGGATGCCCTGCTCGACGAGTTGGCCACCAACCGCTGGCAATCCGATAGCCGTTTTGCTGAGCAGTTCGCCAGCAGTCGTGCGCGCAAATACGGCAACCGCCGCATCGAAATGGAAATGCGCGAGCGCGGCATCGACCGCGACACCATCCGCGACACCTTGTCCGGCCAGGATGAACTGGCCACCGCGCGCGAGCAATGGCGCAAGAAATTCGGCCAGCCTCCGGCCGATGCCGCCGAGCGCGCCAAGCAGATGCGCTTCCTCGCCGGTCGCGGCTTTGGCATGGACATCATTCGCAAGGTCATCGCCGGCGGCGACGACTTTGCGGACGGTGAATAACGCATCGCAACAAAGTCGCCACCCGCATCGCCGCCGCAACCCTTGCCAGCCTTGGCAAGGGTTGCCACAATCGAGCCGAGACCTTTGCGCCCTCAGCTAACGATGTCAGGGCGCGCGAAGCCAACGATCACGAAATCAACGCCCAATACCATGAAAACCTCAGAAATCCGCCAGAAGTTTCTCAGCTTCTTTGCTTCCAAGAACCACCAGGTGGTGGCTTCCAGCAGCCTGATCCCGGGCAACGACCCGACACTGATGTTCACCGTCGCCGGCATGGTGCAGTTCAAGGACGTGTTCCTCGGCTTTGAAAAGCGCGACTACACCCGCGCCACCACCAGCCAGAAATGCCTGCGCGCCGGTGGCAAACACAACGACCTGGAAAACGTCGGCTACACCGCGCGCCACCATACTTTCTTCGAAATGCTGGGCAACTTCAGCTTCGGCGACTATTTCAAGCGCGACGCCATCACCTTTGCCTGGGAGTTTCTCACCGGCGAACAGTGGCTGGCGCTGCCGAAGGACAAGCTGATGGTTACCGTGTACGCCAGCGACGACGAGGCGTACGACATCTGGCACAAGGAAGTGGGTCTGCCGGCCGAGAAAATCGTGCGCATCGGCGACAACAAGGGCGCGCCGTACGCCTCCGACAACTTCTGGACCATGGGAGACACCGGCCCCTGCGGCCCGTGTACCGAGATCTTCTTCGACCACGGTCCGTCCGTGGCCGGCGGCCCTCCGGGCAGCCCGGACGAAGACGGCGACCGCTTCATGGAAATCTGGAACAACGTGTTCATGCAGTTCAACCGCGACGAGACCGGCACCCTGCATCCGCTGCCGAAGCCGTCGGTGGATACCGGCATGGGCCTGGAGCGCCTGTCCACCGTGCTGCAGGGCGTGCACTCCAACTACGAAACCGACGCGCTGGCGCACCTGGTGCGCGCCGCGGCACGCGAAACCGGCGTGGCCTACAGCCAGGACGTGCCGTCGCTGAAAGTGATCGCCGACCACATCCGCGCCTGCTCGTTCATGATCGCCGACGGCATCCTGCCGTCCAGCGACGGCCGCGGTTACGTGCTGCGCCGCATTGCGCGCCGCGCCATCCGCCACGGCTACAAGCTGGGCCAGAAGGGCCTGTTCTTCCACAAGATCGTCGCCGACCTGGTGACCGAGATGGGCGATGCCTACCCGGAACTGCGCCAGCAGCAGGCGGTGATCGAAGACGCGCTGCGCCAGGAAGAAATCAAGTTCGCAGAAACCCTGGATACCGGCATGGCGCTGGTGGATGCCGCGCTGCAAGGCGGCAAGACCGCCATGGACGGCGACACCGTATTCAAGCTGTACGACACCTACGGCTTCCCGGTGGACCTCACCGCCGACATCTGCCGCGAACGCAATATCGCAGTGGACCTGGCCGGTTTCGAGCGCGCCATGGAAGAACAGCGTACCCGCGCCCGCGCCGCCTCCGCCTTCAAAGTCGCCGGCAACGTCAGCTATGACGGCGCCGACACCACCTTCCATGGTTACAACAGCAGCAGCGTCGATGCCAAGATCATCGCCCTGTACAAGGGCACCGAGCCGGTAGCAAGCCTGACCGCCGGCGACGAGGGCATCGTGGTACTGGACAACACCGCATTCTACGCCGAAGGCGGTGGCCAGGTCGGCGACGTGGGCGAGATTTCGGTTGCCGGCGGCGTGGGCGCGCTGTTCGACGTGGCCGACACCCAGAAGATCAAGTCCGCGGTCTTCGGCCACACCGGCCGCCTGGACCGCGGCACGCTGACGGTGGGCGATACCGTGCAGGCCACCATCGACCTGCACAAACGCCAGGCCACCGCGCGCAACCACTCCGCCACTCACCTGCTGCACGCCGCGCTGCGCAAGGTACTGGGCGGCCACGTGGCTCAGAAGGGTTCGCTGGTGAATGCCGAGCGCACCCGCTTCGACTTTGCCCATGGCCAGCCGGTAAGCGCTGAGGAGATCGCCGAGATCGAGCGCGTGGTGAACCACGTGGTGGCGGCCAACTACGAAGTCAGCGCCCGCGTGATGGCTTTCGACGACGCGGTACGCGCCGGCGCCATGGCGCTGTTCGGCGAGAAGTACGGCGATGAAGTGCGCGTGCTGAGCATGGGCGACTTCTCCGCCGAACTGTGCGGCGGCACCCACGTTGGCCGCACCGGTGACATCGGCTTCTTCAAGATCGTGTCCGAAGGCGGCGTGGCCGCAGGCGTGCGCCGCATCGAAGCGGTGACCGGCGAAGGCGCCGTCGCGCACATCCAGGCCCAGGACGCGCTGCTGAAAGCCGCTACGACCAACCTGAAGGCACAGAGCAGCGACGAAGTGCTGGCCAAAATCGGCAGCCTGCAGGGCGACCTGAAGGCGCTGGAAAAAGAGCTGACCGCACTGAAAGCCAAGTTGGCCGCATCGGCCGGCGAAAGCCTGGCCGAACAGGCGGTGGAGGTGAACGGCGTGAAACTGCTGGCCGTCGAACTGGAGGGCGCCGACAACACCGCCCTGCGCGAGACACTGGACAAGCTGAAAGACAAGCTGGGCTCGGCGCTGATCGTGCTCGGCAGCAAGTCCGACGGCAAGGTAGCACTGATCGCCGGCGTGACCAAGGACCTGACCGGCCGCTTCAAGGCCGGCGAGCTGGTAAACCACGTCGCGCAGCAGGTGGGCGGCAAGGGTGGCGGGCGCCCGGACATGGCCCAGGCCGGCGGCACCCAGCCGGAACACCTGGCCGCGGCGCTAGCCAGCACCCGTGACTGGGTGGCCGCCAAGTAAGCTGCGCCCAAGCTGTTCACACTATAACGGCTACCCGCGGGTAGCCGTTTTTCTTGCCTGTCGCCAGCGATGGGCCACACTGAGAGCAGCCCGGCCACTCCCCCACCGAGGTGTCCCATGCGCCCGCTCATCCTGCTTGGCTGCCTGCTGTCGCCGTTGCTCGCCTCCGCGGCACCGCTACTGACCGTTACCGAGGACTGGCCACCCTACAACACCCTGCACGACCCGCAGCAGGCGGATGGCGCCTATGCCCGCGTGGTGCGTAGCGCGCTGCAGCGCAGCGGCCTGCCCAGCAGCATCCAGGTCTATCCGTGGGCACGCAGCCTGGCCCAGACCAGCCTGCGCCCGGACACACTGGTTTTCGCACTGGCCCGTACCGAAGAACGGGAGACGCAATTTGTTTGGATCGCCCGCCTCGGCGAAGTGGCCGTCTACCTGTGGCACCGCCCTGGCCTGCCGCAGCATAGCCTGCAGCAGGCACGCGACTGCTGCAGTATCTGTGTCGTACGGCAGGATGCCAGCGAGCAAAGCATGCGCGCGGTCGGCTTCGCCCCGCCGCGCCTGACCGTGGTCGACAGCCATGCCGACTGCCTGCGACTGGTGCGCAATGGCAGCATCGACTACCTGGCACAATCCGCCCCGCCCCTGCAGATGCTGCTGCGACAGCAGGGCCAGACCCGCAACAGCCTGCGGCGCGGCCCGCTGCTGCAGCGCTACAGCGTCTACCTGGCCGCCAGCCGCGGCACCCGCCCCCGGGTGGTACAGGTGCTGCAACGGACGCTGCAAGCCATGCAGGCGCGAGGCGAAAGCCGCAAGATCATCACCGCCACCCTGCAGCAGGCCGGCATTCAGCCCTGATGGCGGCCGCTAGCGCCGCCACCACCAGCTGGTATCCGGTGGCAGGTCGCCCTCCGGCAGCACCGGGTTGGCAAGCTGGAACACCCGCCGCGGGTGGGTGCGCAGCTCGGCGATTTCCGCCGCATAGTAGCGCTCGAACAGGCGGCGCCAGGAGCCATCGGCCAGCGCCAGACGCAGGCCGCGCTCGATGCTGCGCGCTAGCGCCAGATTGTCCTTGCGCACCCAGAAATACACCGGGTAGGGAAAATACAACGCCAGTGCCGGCTCCAGCATCAGCTGCGGAAACTGCAGCCGGCGCTGCTGCAGTTCGCGGCGTGCCTCGTTGAGGCCGCGCGGGAAGGCATCAAAGCGGCCTGCGGCCAACATGGTGAACAGATTTTCGTAACCGGAAGCCTTGACCACCGGCAGGCCATTGGCCTCCATGATCGGCACATCCGCCCAGGCCTCGTTCAGGCCGAAGTTCAGCCGGCGCAACCCGTCCAGGCGCAGATCAAGAAAGCGCTGCCGTGTGGCGGCGCGGATGATCAGCACGCGAAAGCCCACCATACCGCGGCTGATATCGATCTTCACCGGCAGCATGTGCACCTCGCGCTCGCGGTTGGTGCCCAGGGCCAGCACGTTGATGGCGCCACTGCCCTGCAACAGCGCCATGGCGCGCTCCTGCGACAGCTCTTCGCCGAATGGCTGCAACGACGGCGCCTCGCCCGGATGCGCGTGCGCCAGAGCCAGTTCCAGCACCTTCCAGCGGTATTCGTAGATCGGGCCGACCGGAAAATAGCGCAGCGGCTGCGCCGCCATGCTCGCTTGCACGCTCAGCAGCAGCAACAGCCAGCACAGCGCCCGGCGCAGATGCCCGGCCCAAGAGGCGCTCACAGCGACTTGCATCATCACCCCACATGACTACGTGTTAGCAGCATCGCCAATCGCCTGGCGGCATGGCCCTGTCGATTCCATATGCAAAAGCCCACGGTAAAAACCGTGGGCTTATTGTCTTTGGCTCCCCGAGCTGGGCTCGAACCAGCGACCTGCGGATTAACAGTCCGTCGCTCTACCAACTGAGCTATCAGGGAACACGTCTTGCATGAAGACCGGCACTGCCGATGCTTCCAAATTGTTTGGCTCCCCGAGCTGGGCTCGAACCAGCGACCTGCGGATTAACAGTCCGTCGCTCTACCAACTGAGCTATCAGGGAACATTTCCTGCATGAAGCACCGGCACCACCGATGCTTCCAAATTGTTTGGCTCCCCGAGCTGGGCTCGAACCAGCGACCTGCGGATTAACAGTCCGTCGCTCTACCAACTGAGCTATCAGGGAACATTTCCTGCATGAAGCACCGGCACC
>NZ_JBHRXN010000031.1:8131-101677 GCF_042648525.1 Vogesella facilis | reverse complement strand
GTTTGGCTCCCCGAGCTGGGCTCGAACCAGCGACCTGCGGATTAACAGTCCGTCGCTCTACCAACTGAGCTATCAGGGAACACAAATTTACTGCACTGCTTGAAACTGGCTCCCCGAGCTGGGCTCGAACCAGCGACCTGCGGATTAACAGTCCGTCGCTCTACCAACTGAGCTATCAGGGATTCGTTTCAAGAGCTGCGCATTTTAGGCAGCACTTCGCTTTTCGTCAAGCCCGAAACCGGAAACTTTTCAGGCCTGACGGTACTTTCAGCGATTATCCGTCGTTGCGGGTCTGCACCTGCACCAGCTCAACCGGGGCGACATCGCTAGCTTCGCGCACCACTTCACGACGGCGCTTGCCCTTGGGTTCCTCTGCCACGTCAACGGCTTGCGGCTGTTCGCTGGCCGCACGTGTCGTCACCATGACCAAGCCACCCAGCTCGGCCGGTGCCGCTGCAACGGCGGCGGGCTCGATAACGGTGGCCGGCTGCTCCGGCTGAACCTCGGCAACTACGGCCTCGGCAACATCGGCCAGCTCGGCCGGTGCCTCGACAGCAACAGCTTCGACGGCAACGGCTTCGGCAACGACAACCGGGGCCGACTCTTCTGCCACTTCGGCCAGCTCCACCACCGCCTCGGCAGCGACCAGCGCCGGCTCGACCACGGCAACCGGGGTCACCTCTTCCGCCGCGACAGCAACTACTTCCTGTTCCGGCACGACAGCTTCCAGCGCCGCTTCGAGCGGCGCCGCGTCCGGCGCGGCAACGGCTTCAGCCACCACCTCGACAGCCTCGGACGCTACCGTTTCGCCGTCCACCGCGGCGACAGCGTCAGTCGACTCCGTCACCATGGCATCTGCCGCGGCTTCGCCATTGGCAACGTCATCGCGACGATCACGGCGCGAACGACGGCGACGACGCTCGCGCGGCTCGCGCTGCTGCTCGCCAGCCTCGGTCGGCTGCACCTGCTCGCTTGCAGCCACTGCTTCGGCGGCCTGCTCGGCCACGGCTTCGCCTGCCACCAGGCTGGCTTCAACGTTGGCCGCAACTTGCGCGTCCTTGTTGGCATCGCGGTTGCGCTCGCGGCGGCGCTCGTTGCGCGGCCCCTGCTCGCGGCCCTCACGTGCCACGTCGCCGTCTACGGCTTCGTTGCGCGGGGTGTTCTCACGCGGCTCGCGAACCTCGCGCGGCTCACGCTCACGACGCGGTGCGCGCTCCTGGCGCGGCGCCTGCTCGTCACGTGCAGCCGCCTCCTGTGCACCGCGACGACGCTCGTCCTGGCGCGGTTGGCGCTCTTCGCGATTGCCATCGCGACCAGCTTCGCGGTTACCGCGCTGCTCATCGCGCTCACGGCGCTGGCTGTTGCCGCTGCGGCGCTCGTTGCGCTGGCGCGGGCCACGCTGCTCGCGGGCTGCCGGCTTCTTGGCTTCCACCTTCGGCGCGACTACCGGTGCCGGCGCTTCTCCCAGCAAACCCTTGAACCAGCCGACAATCTTGCCCAGCAAGCCCTCACCTGCAGCAGCAACCGGTGCGGCTACCGGTGCCACAGCCTGCGGCTCGGCAGCCACCGGCGCCGGTTGGGCCGGGGTAATGCCTTTAACCGCCGCCTCCAGACGCTCCGGCTTGGCTTTTTCCTGGCCGAACGGCAGCACATCGGTCTGTTCCGGCATTTCTACGCGGCGATAGCTCGGCGCATCGCCAACATCGGCCAGGTCGTCGTGGCGTACGCGCACGATCTGGTAATGCGGCGTTTCCAGGTGCAGGTTGGGAATCAGCACCACAGCGACATCGAGGCGAGCCTCGATGGAGTAGATTTCGGCACGCTTCTCGTTCAGCAGGAAGGTGGCCACGTCTACGGGCACCTGTGCATGCACGGCGCCGGTGTTTTCCTTCATCGCCTCTTCCTGGATGATGCGCAGGATGTGCAGGGCGGAGGATTCGATACCGCGAATGAAGCCGATACCGTGACAACGCGGGCACGGCACGTGGCTGGTTTCACCCAGCGACGGCTGCAGGCGCTGACGGGAGAGTTCCAGCAGACCGAAGCGCGAAAGCTTGCCCATCTGTACACGGGCACGATCGTGCTTGAGCACGTCACGCAGACGGTTTTCCACGTCGCGCTGGTTCTTCGGGTTCTCCATGTCGATGAAGTCGATGACGATCAGGCCACCCAGGTCACGCAGACGCAGTTGACGGGCGATCTCTTCCGCCGCTTCCAGGTTGGTACGGAAAGCGGTGTCCTCGATGTCCGAGCCTTTGGTGGCGCGTGCCGAGTTCACGTCAACGGAAACCAGGGCTTCGGTGTGATCGATCACGATGGCGCCGCCGGACGGCAGGGTCACGGCACGCGAGAAGGCGGTTTCGATCTGGTGTTCGATCTGGAAACGGGAGAACAGCGGCACCGGGTCTTTGTACAGCTTCACGCGGCCAACGTTGTTGGGCATCACGTGGCTCATGAACTGGCGGGCCTGCTCGTAGATTTCCTCGGTATCGATGAGGATTTCGCCGATATCCGGCTGGAAATAATCGCGGATAGCGCGAATCACCAGGCTGCCTTCCTGCAGGATCAGGAACGGCGCGGACTGGGCACCGGCGGCACCGTCAACGGCGCGCCACAGTTGCAGCAGGTAGTTCAAGTCCCACTGCAGCTCTTCCAGATTGCGACCGATACCGGCGGTGCGGGCGATCAAGCTCATGCCGCCCGGCACTTCCAGTTGTGCCAGCAGATCTTTCAGTTCCTGACGCTCTTCACCCTCGATACGGCGCGAAACACCGCCGCCACGCGGGTTGTTCGGCATCAGCACCACATAGCGGCCAGCCAGACTGATATAGGTGGTGAGGGCGGCACCCTTGTTGCCACGCTCGTCTTTTTCCACCTGCACCACGACTTCCATGCCTTCGCGCAGTACGTCCTGGATACGCGGGCGGCCACCGTCGTAGTTCTGGAAATAGGAACGGGCAACTTCCTTGAACGGCAGGAAACCGTGACGCTCGGTACCGTAATCGACAAAGCAAGCCTCAAGGGACGGCTCGATCCGGGTGATCGTCCCCTTGTAGATATTGCCCTTGCGTTGCTCCTTGCCAACCGTCTCGATATCAAGATCGATGAGCTTTTGCCCATCAACAATGGCGACGCGGAGTTCTTCTGCCTGCGTCGCATTGAAAAGCATGCGTTTCATTAAAAATTCCCTGTGCGCACACTCACGCAAGGGTTACAGCAAGTATTTGACGGCCCAATGTGTGGGATGGGCGCATTCCGAAAGAAGCGTAAAGTAAAGAGCGCAATACAACGATGTACTAAGCCGACTTCCTGTCTAATGTCACGTGGCCCCCGGTAGCCGTGTACGGCTTCCGGCTTCTGGATTGCTCCCTCCGGCGAAAATAAACGCTGGCGGGAACGAATGGGGTGCGGCAGGCCACGCCGGGTCAAACTTTGCTGCAAACCCCGAAACTGGCTTGGCGTTGCGGGATGGGAACTGGCGTGAGTGCGTCATGCATGTAAATGCATTAACATCGCTACTTTGGGGTGAGCGAGACAACCTTGGCTGCGTCCGGGAAACCGGCGTCAGGTCTGACAATAAGCCAGCCGGCCAGTCGGTGTTGCGCAGCAGCGCCGCAAACATCCTGTCTGCGACCCTTTACCGGTGAGCTTTTCGCACGAAAGCCCGGCGAAAAGCCCACGAAGTATAAGCATTATGACTGACATTCGCAAAGATTCTGTAACCCTGCATCGCGTGGACGAAAACGGCGCCGAGCAGCGGCTGGACAACTACCTGGTCCGGCTCCTGCGCGGCGTTCCCAAAAGCCACATCTATCGCATCATCCGCTCCGGCGAAGTGCGCGTGAACAAGGGCCGCGCCAAGGCCGAAACCAAGCTGGCCGCCGGCGACGAGCTGCGCATCCCGCCGATCCGCGTCGCCGAGCGCCCATCCCAGGACGCGGTGCCCGGCTGCGAGTTTCCCATCGTGTTCGAAGACGATGCATTGCTGGTGATCGACAAGCCGGCCGGCGTGGCGGTACATGGCGGCAGCGGCGTGTCCTTCGGCGTGATCGAACAGCTGCGGCGCGCCCGCCCCGACGCCCGCTACCTGGAGCTGGTGCACCGGCTGGACCGCGAAACCTCCGGCCTGCTGATGATCGCCAAGAAGCGCTCGGCGCTGGTGAAGCTGCACGAGATGATACGCAACGACGTGCCGCAGAAGCGCTACTTCGCGCTGGGGCTGGGCAGCTGGCCGGCCGACGTGCGCCACGTCAAGCTGCCGCTGCACCGCTTCCACACCCCCAGCGGCGAACGCATGGTACGGGTGGACGCCGACCAGGGCATCTACGCGCACACCATTTTTAGCGTGCAACAGCGCTACCGGGGATTTACGCTGGTAGAGGCGCTGCTGCGCACCGGCCGCACGCACCAGATCCGCGTGCACATGCAGGCCAGCGGCTGCCCGATCGCCGGCGATGAAAAATACGGTGATTTTGCCGCCAACCGCGAGCTGCAAAAGCGCGGCCTCAAGCGCATGTTCCTGCATGCGGCCAACCTGGCGCTGCCGCACCCGCTCAGCGGCGAGCCGCTGACGCTGCACGCGCCGCTGCCGGCAGAACTGACCCGTTTTCTGGATACCCTGACACATGAAGCATGAACTTGATCTGATCGTGTTCGACTGGGACGGCACGCTGATGGACTCCACCGCCCACATCGTGCACTCCATCCAGGCCGCCTGCCGCGATCTGGGCTTGCCGACGCCGCCGCGCGAGCGCGCCAGCCACGTCATCGGCCTGGGGCTGGTGGATGCCATGCGCTACGTCTGCCCCGGCCTGCCGGAAAGCGGCTACCAGGACATGGTGCAGGCCTATCGCCACCACTACCTGTCCGGCGACGAGACCATCGAGCTGTTCGATGGCGTGGTGGAAGGCTTGGCCGCACTGGAAGACGCCGGCTACCTGCTAGCGGTCGCCACCGGCAAGAGCCGCGTCGGGCTGGACCGCGTGCTGGCCGCCACTGGCATTGGCAAGCACTTCCTCGCCACCCGCACCGTCGACGAGTGCCAGTCCAAGCCACACCCGGAAATGCTGCTGCAGATCACCGAGCAGCTGGGCATGCTGCCGGCACGCACGCTGATGGTGGGCGACACCACTCACGATCTGTTGATGGCCCGCAACGCCGGCACCATGGCCGCCGGCATGAGCTACGGCGCCCACCCGCTGGAAGACCTGGAAGACTGCGAACCGCGCGCCATCTTCCACAGTTTTGCCGAACTGCAGGCATGGCTGCTGTCCGGCAACTGATCGCCCGCAGCGAGCAGCTGCAAGACGGCGGCCGCGGCGTGCGCTTCGAAGTGCAGATTCCCGGCGAGACCGCACCGGCATTTGCCATTCGCAGCGGCGGCGCGGTACACGCCTACCTGAACCGCTGCCGCCACGTGCCCACCGAACTGGACTGGCAGGACGGCCGCTTCTTCGACAGCAGTGGCCAGTACCTGATCTGCAGCCTGCATGGTGCGCTGTACCTGCCGGATAGCGGCCAGTGCATCGCCGGCCCTTGCTACGGCCGCAGCCTGTTCAAGCTGCGGGTCGAAGAAGTCGACGGCCAGGTATACTACTTGCCCGTCATTGACAAGTGACTCGAGGACAACCTTGGAACACGAACCGCACTGGGAGCGCCAGCTGCTCGAAAAACTGGCCAGCGCCTGCCTGATCGAGCAACGCCGCGCGCGCCGCTGGAAAACCTTCTTTCGCCTGATGTGGCTGGGCGTTGCCATCGGCCTGCTGTTCTTGCTGTTCAGCAGCACGGGTTTCGAACGCGAACACACCGGCAAACACACCGCCATGGTGGCACTGGAAGGCGTGATCGACAGCCAGGGCCAGGCCGGCGCCAAGCTGCTAGAGGGCCTGAAGCAGGCCTACGACGACCCGAACACCCGCGGCATCATCATCCGCGCCAACAGCCCCGGCGGCAGCCCCGCGCTATCCGGCATCGCCAACGATGAAATCCGCCTGCTGAAAAAGCGCCACCCGGCAGTGCCGCTGTATGTGGTGGTGGAAGAGGTCTGCGCCTCCGGCTGCTACTACATCGCCGCCGCCGCCGACCGTATCTACGTCGACAAGGCCAGCCTGGTCGGCTCCATCGGCGTGATCTCCGAGGGCTTCGGCTTTGACAAGGCGATGGGCAAGCTCGGCATCGAACGCCGCCTGGCCACCGCCGGCAGCAACAAGGGCATGGGCGATCCGTTTTCGCCGCAGGATCCACGCCAGGAGGCCATCCGCCAGTCGCTGCTGAACGAGATCCACCAGCAGTTCATCGCCGTGGTGAAACAGGGCCGCGGCCAACGTTTGCACAATGATCCAGACCTGTTCAGCGGCCGGGTGTGGCTGGGCAGCAGCGCCATTCCGCTGGGGCTAGCCGACGGCCTGGGTTCGGTGAACTCGGTGGCGCGCGACATCATCAAGGCCGACACACTGGTGGACTACACGCCGGATGACGACTTTGCCAGCCGCATGGCGCGCCAGATCGGCGTGGTGTTCCGCGGCAGCGTGCAAACGCTGTTCGATAGCCGCTGGCGCTAAAGGTTGGCCGCAGGCCGCATTGTTCTACCCAGGGGGCAACACATGGCGCGACGCCGCAGGCAGGAAGAAGAACACGAGAATCACGAGCGCTGGCTGGTTTCCTACGCCGACTTCATCACCCTGCTGTTCGCCTTTTTCGTGGTGATGTACTCGATCTCGCAGGTGAACGAAGGCAAGTACCGCGTGCTGTCCAGCGCCATGGTGGACGCGTTCCGCGAAGGTAGCCTGGCGATTCAGGCCACGCCGCCGTCCGGCAGCGCCAACACCATGGTCGAGCTGCCCAACACCAAGCCGATCGCCACTGCAGTGAAAGGCGAAGCCCGGCTGCGCGAGCGGCAAAAACTGGAAACCCTGACCAGCGGTCTGGCCAAGACGCTGTCGCCGCTGATCCAGGGCGGACAGCTGTCGATGCGCCAGGACGACGAAGGCATTCATGTCGAGATCCGCGACACCGCGCTGTTCCCCGCCGGCCAGGCCACGCCACTGGGCAACTCGCCGCAGCTGCTGGCCGATGTCGCCCGCCAGCTCGCCAGCGTGGATAACCAGATCCGCGTGGAAGGCTTCACCGACAACACCCCGATCCGCAACGCGATGTACCCGTCCAACTGGGAGCTGTCCGCCGCGCGCGCCGGCAGCATCGTGCGCCTGTTCATGGAGAACGGCATTGCGCCGGAGCGGCTGGTCGCCGTTGGCCGCGCCGAAACCAAGCCCGCCGCCGACAACGCCAGCACCGAAGGCCGCGCCAAGAACCGCCGCGTGGCCATCACCATCATCTCCAATACCGCGCTGCCGCAGGATAGCCTGCCGGCAGGCGGCAACCGTGTACCCACTCCGTAACGGCTAGGCCGAGGAATCCATCATGACCACGCACATCACGCCGGCCGCCCTGGCGCAACTGTTTACCGATGCCCGCACCCACACCCACTGGCAGGAACGCCAGGTGAGCGAAGCCACGCTGCGCGAACTGTTCGACCTGCTGAAAATGGCGCCCACCAGCGCCAACTGCTCGCCGGCGCGCTTCGTGTTCGTACAGTCGCCGGAAGCCAAGGCCAGGCTCAAGCCCTGCCTGGCGCCGGGCAATGTCGACAAGACCATGCAGGCGCCGGTGACCGTCATCGTCGGCATGGACATGCAGTTCTACGAGCAGCTGCCCAAGCTGTACCCGCATGCCGACGCTCGCAGCTGGTTTGCCGGCAACGACGCGGTGATCCAGGGCACCGCCTTCCGCAACAGCTCGCTGCAGGGCGCCTACCTGATCATGGCGGCGCGCGCACTGGGACTGGATTGCGGACCGATGTCCGGCTTCGATGCCGCCACGCTGGAAGCCGCGTTCTTCCCGGACGGCAACATCAAGGCCAACTTCCTGATCAACCTGGGCTACGGCGAGGCCAGTAAGCTGCATGCGCGCTCGCCGCGTTTCGCCTTTGACGACGCCTGCCAGATCGTCTAACCCCAAGAAACATCGCGCCCGGTTATAATGCCGGGCGTTTTCATATCCCGGAGTCACCATGCTTTACCCGCTGCTACGCCCCTTGCTGTTCAAGACCGATGCCGAACAAGCGCATGAGATGACGCTGAAAATGCTGGATGTCGCCCACCAGCTGCAGCTCACCGGTCTGTTAGCCGGCAAGGTTGGCCGCAACCCGGTCAAGGCCATGGGACTCACCTTCCCCAACCCGGTCGGCCTCGCCGCCGGCCTGGACAAGAACGGCGACCATATCGACGCGCTGGCGGCGCTGAGCTTCGGCTTCATCGAGATCGGCACCATCACCCCGCGCCCACAGGACGGCAACCCCAAGCCGCGTCTGTTCCGTGTGCCGGAACACCGCGGCATCATCAACCGCATGGGCTTCAACAACAAGGGCGTGGACGTACTGCTGCAGAACGTGCGCCAGAGCCGCTTCAAGGGCATCCTCGGCATCAACATCGGCAAGAACGCCAGCACGCCGATCGAAAACGCTAAGGACGACTACCTGACCTGTCTGGACAAAGTGTACGAGTGCGCCAGCTACGTCACCGTCAATATCTCCTCGCCCAACACCAAGAACCTGCGCCAGCTGCAGCAGGCCGACGAGCTGTCCGACCTGCTGCTGGTGCTGAAGAACCGCCAGTCGCGCCTGGCCGACCAGTACGGCCGCTACGTGCCGCTGGCGGTGAAGATCGCGCCGGATCTGGACGATGAGCAGATCGAGGCCATCGGCCGCCTGCTGATGCAGCACCAGCTGGACGCGGTGATCGCCACCAACACCACGCTGTCGCGCAGCGAGATCGCCGGCCACCCGCTGGAAAACGAGGCCGGCGGCCTGTCCGGCGCACCGGTGCGCGAGCGCTCCACCCAGCTGATCCGCAAGCTGGCGCGCACGCTGGACGGCGCACTGCCCATCATCGGCGTGGGCGGCATCCTGTGCGGCGAGGACGCCAAGGAGAAGATCGACGCCGGCGCCACGCTGGTGCAGCTGTATTCCGGCCTGATCTACCGCGGCCCGGGGCTGATTGCCGAGTGCGCCAACGCGCTGCAATCGCGCTAGCCTGCGGCCAACCTGGCAATGCAAAAGCCCGCCTAGGCGGGCTTTGTCGTGTCTGGCGGCCGGCTCAGGCGCCGTCGGCGGGCGACGGAAACGCCACCCAGCGGCCTTCCACCAGCTTCTCCAGCGGCTGGTAGCGCTGCTTGTACACCATTTTGGGCGATTCGCCGATCCAGTAGCCGAGGTAGACGTGCGGCAGCCCCAGGCTGCGCGCCAGCTCCACCTGCCACAACACGCCATACACGCCATAGGCGGCGCCGCCGATGTCCGGGTCGAAGAAGGTGTACACCGCCGACAGGCCGTCATCCAGCCGGTCGATCAGGCTGACCATGCGCAGCACGCCGGCCTCGCGGAACTCCACCAGCCAGCTCTCCACCCGGCTCTTCAGGATGAATTCGGCGTACTGCGCCGGATCGTCCTCCGACATGCCGCCGCCATCGTGGCGCGCCTTCTGGTAGCGGCAGTACAGCTGGTAGTGCTCTTCGACAAACGTCAGCGGCAGGATGCTGCTGGCAAGGTTGCCATGCCGGCGATAGGTGCGCCGCTGGCTGCGATCCGGCACAAAGTGCGCCACCGGGATGCGCACCGGGATGCAGGCATGGCAGTCATCGCAGTAGGGACGGTAGGTAAAGTGGCCGCTGCGGCGAAAGCCAAGACCGACCAGCTTGGAATAGACGCTGCTGTCGATGGCATCCGCCGGGATCGCCACCTGCGAGCGCGCCTGCCTGGCGTCCAGATAGCTGCAGGCATACGGCGCGGTGGCATAGAAATGAATGATGGCTACAGCATCGTCACGATGGCTCATTGCAAAACTCGGTGGCCCACAGGGCAGCTGGTGCTGGCTGTACGGTATACGTTTCGAGTCTAGCAACAAATTCGTCACGGTGGACGAGATGCGCACCCAGGCTTTCCAGGTGCGGCGTAAACATCTGGCAGTCGATCATGCCGAAACCATGAGCAAACAGGCATTCCGCCGCGCGCACCAGCGCGATCTTGGAGGCATCGCTGACCCGGTGGAACATCGACTCGCCATAGAACATGCGGCCAACGGCCACGCCGTACAGGCCGCCCACCAGCCGGCCCTGCTGCCAGACTTCGGCGGAGTGGGCATGGCCGGCGGCATGCAGCGCGCAGTAGGCGGCGATCATGTCCTCGGTGATCCAGGTGCCGGACTGGCCATCGCGCGGCGCCGCGCATTCGCGCACCACTTGCTCGAAAGCGCTATCGAAACGGAAGGTGTAAGGCTTGTTGCGCAGCGCCTTGGCCAGCGAGCGGGTGACCCGCAGGCCGCCGGGCTCCAGCACCATGCGCTGCGATGGCGCCCACCACAGTATCGGGTCGCCGGGAGAAAACCAGGGAAAGATGCCGTGCAGGTAGCCGGCCAGCAGCCGGCCACTGGAAAGATCGCCGCCGGCGGCCAGCAGCCCGTCCGGCTCGGTTAATGCGCGCGTCAGCGGAGGAAAGACGTAGGCATCACCCAGAATGGGGATCATCTGCGGTAGGTTTTGTGCTCGGCGCTGGCGCACTCGCTGCATTCGCCATACAGGTACAGCGAGTGCTCTTGGATGGTAAAGCCGTGCGCAGCGGCAATGCGGTTTTGCAGCTCTTCGATCTGCGGATCGAAGAATTCGGTCACCTTGCCGCAGCGGTAGCACACCATGTGATCGTGATGGCCGCCTTCGTTCAGCTCGTACACCGCCTTGCCGGATTCGAAATGGTGGCGCACCAGAATGCCGGCCTGCTCGAACTGGGTCAGCACCCGGTAAATGGTGGCCAGGCCGATGTCCGCATCCTCGGCCAGCAGTTTCTTGTACACGTCCTCAGCCGACAGGTGGCGGTCGCTGCTGGTTTCAAACAGATCGAGAATGCGCAGGCGCGGACCGGTGGCTTTCAGGCCGATGCCCTTCAGGTGGCTGGCTTTGTTCATGTGATTTGCGGTGTATATCGTGGTTGGCGGTCTTCCAGTATGATAAAGCCTTTCAGCAGATTCCCCAAATGTGAAGGTTCTCATGGCAAAACTGCTCAAGCCCGTGCTGATGCTGTCTGTGCTGTTGCTGGCAGGCTGCAGCAGCCTCAACCCGATGAACTGGTTTACCGCGCACCGCATGGATATCCAGCAGGGTAACTACGTGACCGAAGACGCGGTAGCCCGCGTCAAGCCGGGCATGAACCGCTCGCAGGTGCGCTTCCTGCTGGGCACCCCGCTGCTTACCGATATTTTCCACGCCAACCGCTGGGACTACGTGTACCGCATCGAGCGCCCGGGCAAGCCCGCCGAGGAAAAGAACCTGGTGGTGTACTTCAACGCCAATGACCAGGTAGAACGCGTTGACGGCCAGGCCTTCCCGGCACTGCGTCCGCAACTGGAAGCCAGCAACCCGATTGGACAAGCCAAGCAATGAGTACCCTGAACGTCGTTATCGTCGGCGCTGGCGGCCGCATGGGCCGCACGCTGATCGAATCCGTCCTTGATGCTGCCGACACCCGCCTGCACGCCGCGCTGGAGCGCGAAGGCTCCCCGTTCATCGGCCAGGATGCCGGCCTGTTCATGGGCCGCGACACCGGCGTCAAGATCAGCAGCGACTTCAACGCCGCGCTGGCCGGCGCCGATGTAGTGATCGACTTCACCCGTCCGGAAGGCACGCTGGCGCACATGGCCGCCTGCGTGGAGCGCAACGTGCAGCTGATCATCGGCACCACCGGCTTTGACGATGCCGGCAAGGCCACCATCAAGGCCGCCGCCGACAAGATCGGCATCGTGTTTGCGGCCAACTTCAGCGTGGGGGTGAACCTCACCTTCAAGCTGCTGGACATGGCCGCCCGCGTGCTGAACGAAGGCTACGACATCGAGATCACCGAAGCGCACCACCGCTTCAAGGTAGATGCACCGTCCGGTACCGCGCTGCGCATGGGCGAAGTGGTAGCCGAAGCACTCGGCCGCGATCTGAAACAATGCGCGGTATACGGCCGCGAAGGCGTCACCGGTGAACGTGACCCGGGCACCATCGGCTTTGCCACCGTGCGCGCCGGCGACGTGGTGGGCGACCACACCGTGCTGTTCGCCGCCCTGGGCGAGCGCGTGGAAAT
The DNA here is from genome assembly GCF_042648525.1 of Vogesella facilis. Lineage (NCBI taxonomy): Bacteria > Pseudomonadati > Pseudomonadota > Betaproteobacteria > Neisseriales > Chromobacteriaceae > Vogesella > Vogesella facilis. Next base: position 89,505 of record NZ_JBHRXN010000031.1, on the reverse strand, counting down.
CACCCACAAGGCTTCCAGCCGCGCCACCTTCGCCAATGGCGCCGTCCGCGCCGCCAAATGGCTGGCCGCCAAGCCGCACGGCCTGTTCGACATGCAGGACGTACTTGGCCTGCGCTAAGCCCGCCCGATGAGCACCCGCTCGTGGTTACTGCTACTGGCCAGCCTTACCGGGCTGGCCAGTGTCATTTCACTGCTCGCCGGCCACGATGCCGCCAGCAGCATCGCCGCCTTGCTGCAGCTGCCGGGCCACGATCCGCTGCAGCGCACGCTACTGCTGGAGCTGCGCCTGCCGCGCGTCGTCAGCGCCGCCGCCGCCGGTGCGTTGCTGGCCTGTGCCGGCCTGGCGATCCAGGCGCGGTTTCACAATGATCTGGCCGAGCCCGGCCTGATCGGCATCTCCGGCGGCGGTGCACTGGCCGCCGCGCTGGCGCTGGCCGCCGCCTGGCCGGCGCAGCTGGTCTCCGTGGCGGCCTTTGCCGGCGCCACGCTGGCGCTGCTGGCGATCCAGACTCTGGCGCACGGCCGCGCCGCCGCCAAGCTGCTACTGGCCGGCGTGGCAGTCAATGCGCTGTGCGGCAGCCTGCTGACCCTGCTGATCACCACCCTGCCCGATGGCGGCCTGCGCAATGTCACCTTCTGGCTGATGGGCAGCTTTGCCGGCGCCAGCGGCAGCCAGGCCATGCTGTTGCTGGCGGCCGCCGGCCTGATCGCCTGGCGGCTGTGGCGACAGGCACCCTTCCTGCAGGCGCTGCAGCTGGGCGACCGCGCCGCGTTCTACGGCGGCTTCAACGTTGGCCGCGAAGGCTGGCACACGGTGCTGCTGGCCACCCTGGCCTGCGGCCTGGTGGTGGCGCAATGCGGCATGGTGGGCTTCATCGGCCTGATGGCGCCGCACATCCTGCGTCGCCTGATCGGCCTGCAGCTGCGGCCGCTGCTGCTGCTCACCCCGCTGGCCGGCGCTCTGCTGGCGGTGCTGGCCGACCTGATCGCCAGTCAAGCGCTGTACCCGGCCGAACTACCGGTGGGCGTGATTACCAGCCTGGCCGGCGCGCCGTTCTTCCTCTACCTGCTAGCCAGACAGCGAGGCGCCCATGCTTGAAGCGCGCGCCCTGAGCCTGCAGCAGCCGGCCCGGCTGGAGGATGTCAGCGCCACGCTGCGGCCGGGCGAGTTCAGCGTCATCCTCGGCCCCAACGGCGCCGGCAAAAGTACCCTGCTGCACCTGCTGGGTGGCGCCATCCGCCCGCAGTCGGGCGCGGTATGGCTGGATGGCAAGCCGCTGGCCGCGCTGTCTGCCGCCCAGCTGGCACAGCAGCGCGCGCTGGTGGAGCAGCAGCCGGCACGGCCGGCCGGCATGGCGGTGGACACCCTGCTGACCATCGGCGTCAGCGGGCACAACCCGGCGGCCCGGCAGCAGGCCATCGACTACGCCTGCATTCACAATCTGCTGCACCGCGACTGCGCCAACCTGTCCGGCGGCGAGCTGGCCCGCGTCCATCTGGCCCGCGCCTTGCACCAACTACTGAGCAGTCATAGAGCTTCGCGCTACCTGCTGCTGGATGAACCCACCGCCGCACTGGACATCGGTGCGGCCAACCTGCAGCTGGCCAGCCTGCGGCAGATCGCCCGGCAACACCAGCTGGGCATGGTGGCGGTGCTGCACGATGTCAATCTGGCGGTGCAGCACGCCGACCGGGTGCTGCTGCTGAAAGCCGGCCGCACCGTGGCCTGCGGCACGGCCGACGAGACGCTGCAGCTGCCGCTGCTGCAAGCGCTGTACGATACGCCGCTGCGCGAATTGCACGACGCCGCCGGCCGCCGCGCCTTTATCGCCGGCTAGCGCCGCGCTGCGGTGCCAAAACAATCAGGCCGGGCAACTGCCCGGCCTGATTGTTTGCTGCTGCGGCCAACCTTCACGCCATGGCCGGCACTTCCGACTTCACCTCGTAGCGCTGCTGCACGCTGCCGTCGACATCTACGCTTTCCAGTCGCACGTCAAAGCCCCACAGCCGCGCCACGTGTTTGAGCACCTCCTGCGCGCTGCCGTCATCCAGCGGCTTGCGGTTGTGGCGGCTATGGCGCAGCGTCAGGCTGCGGTCGCCGCGCACGTTTACCGACCATACCTGGATGTTCGGCTCGCGCGAACCCAGATTGTATTGCTCGGACAGCATGGTGCGGATGCGACGGTAGCCGGCGTCGTCATGGATGGCGGCCACTTCCAGCTTGTCGTCCTGATCGTCGTCGCGAATGGCAAAGAAGCGGAAGTCGCGAATCAGCTTGGGCGACAGGTATTGCGAGATGAAGCTTTCGTCCTTGAAGTTCTTCATCGCGAATTCCAGCACCGGGCGCCACGGCTGGCCGGCGATGTCTGGGAACCATTCGCGGTCCTCGGCGGTAGGCTGCTCGCAGATGCGCTTGATGTCCTGGTACATGGAGAAGCCCAGCGCGTACGGGTTGATGCCGTTGTACCAGCGCGCGGTCACCGGCGGCTGGTACACCACGTTGGTGTGGCTTTGCAGGAATTCCATCATGAAGCCATCGGTGACCAGCCCTTTCTCGAACAGACGGTTGAGGATGGTGTAGTGCCAGAAGGTGGCCCAGCCCTCGTTCATCACCTGGGTTTGGCGCTGCGGGTAAAAATACTGCGCCACCTTGCGCACGATGCGCACGATCTCGCGCTGCCACGGCTCCAGCAGCGGCGCGGATTTCTCGATGAAATACAGGATGTTTTCCTGCGGCTCGGCCGGGAAACGCGGTGCGGCGCGGTTGCTGTCGTCGCGTTCACGGCGCGGAATGGTGCGCCACAGATCGTTGACCTGCGTCTGCAGGTATTGCTCGCGCTCGTGCAGCCGCGCCTGCTCCTCGGCCAGCGACAGCTTCTGCGGCCGCTTGTAGCGATCAACGCCGTAGTTCATCAGCGCGTGGCAGGAATCCAGCAGCTCTTCCACCGCTTCGATGCCATAGCGCTCCTCGCAGCGGCTGATGTACTGCTTGGCAAACACCAGGTAGTCAATGATGGCCGAGGCATCGGTCCAGGTACGGAACAGGTAGTTGCCCTTGAAGAAGCTGTTGTGGCCATAGGCGGCGTGCGCGATCACCAGCGCCTGCATGGTCATGGAGTTTTCTTCCATCAGGTAGGCGATGCAGGGGTTGGAGTTGATCACGATCTCGTACGCCAGGCCCATCTGGCCGCGCTTGTAGCCTTTCTCGGTAGAGACGAAATGCTTGCCGAAGCTCCAGTGGTGATAATTCACCGGCATGCCCACCGACGAGTAGGCATCCATCATCTGCTCGGCGGTGATGATCTCCAGCTGGTTGGGGTAGCAATCCAGCTGGAACTCTTCCAGGGCAATCACGCGGATCGCCTTGTCGTACTCGTTGATCAGGTCGAAGGTCCATTCGGACCCGGTAGAGATGGGTTTCATGCGCTCTCCCTCCCCTTGTGCGCTGCGGCCAACCTTAGCGGGTGGCCGGCTGCCGCTTGAACAGTTCGCGGAACACCGGGTAGATGTCGGCCGGCGAGCGAATCTTCTGCATGGCGAAGTGTTTGCTGTGTTCGGCCACTTTCACATACTCGTACCACAGGTTCTGCGGCTCGCCCTCGGTGATTTCGATGTAGGCAAAATACTGGCACCACGGCAGCAACTGCTCCTGCAGAATGCGGCTGCAGTTGGCCGAATCGCTGTCCCAGTTATCCCCGTCAGACGCCTGCGCGGCATAGATGTTCCACTCGCTGTTGGCGTAGCGCTTTTTCACCACTTCGGCCATCAGGTTCAGCGCCGAGGACACCACGGTGCCGCCGGACTCGCGCGAGTGGAAGAAGTCATGCTCGTTCACTTCCACCGCACTGGTGTGGTGGCGGATGAACACCACCTCGATCTTCTCGTAATTGCGCTGCAGGAACAGGAACAGCAGGATGAAGAAGCGCTTGGCCATGTCCTTCTTGCCTTCATCCATCGAGCCGGACACGTCCATCAGGCAGAACATCACCGCCTTGCTGGTGGGTTTGGGCTGCTTCACCCGGTTGTTGTAGCGCAGGTCGAACGGGTCGATGAAGGGGATGCGGTTCACCTTGTCGCGCAGCGCGTGTATCTGCTTGCGACGCGCGCGCACTTCCACGCCGTTGTCCTCGTCGGACTCCAGCAGCGTGTCCAGGTCTTCCTCCGCCTCGCGCAGTTCGCGCAGCGTCGGCGCCCCCATCGCCACCCGCCGCGCCAGCGCGCCGCGCAGGCTGCGCACGATGCTGATGTTGGCCGGGGTGCCATCGTTGGTGTAGCCGGCGCGCACCGGCTTCATTTCCTCAATCCCCATCAACTGGGTCTTGATCAGGTTGGGCAGCGCCAGGTCTTCGAAGAACACGTTCATGAATTCTTCGCGCGACAGCTGGAACACGAAGTCGTCCTCGCCCTCGCCCTCGTTGCTAGCCTTGCCGCCGCCTCCGCCGCCACCCCCCCCTTGCGGACGGTTCAGGCGGTCGCCCTCGATGAATTCCTCGTTGCCCGGATGCACGTGATCGGCAACGCCGCCACGGCCGTGATGAAAGGCGGGTTCGGAAATATCCTTTACCGGAATGGATACGCTTTCACCGTTCTCGATGTCGGTGATACTGCGCCCCTTGATGGCCTTGCCGACCGCTTCCTTGATCTGGGCTTTGAAACGCCGCAGGAAGCGCTCGCGGTTGACGGCAGACTTGTTCTTGCCGTTCAGTCTTCTGTCGATAATATGCGACATGCTTGCCTCCTAGCCTGCTGACGGCGAAACCGGCAGCGGTTGGCCGCCCGTGCGTGCGGCCAACCTGCTACCCGCGACTCAGGACGACTTGCGCACCCGCAGATACCACTCGCACAGCAGCCGTACCTGCTTCGGCGTGTAGCCCTTAATCACCATGCGATTGACGAAGTCTTCGTGCTTTTTCGCCTCGTCGGTGCTGGCCTTGGCATTGAAACTGATCACCGGCAGCAGCTCTTCCGTATTGGAGAACATCTTCTTCTCGATGACGGTGCGCAGCTTTTCATAGCTGGTCCACTGCGGGTTCTTGCCGGCATTGCTGGCCCGCGCCCGCAGTACGAAGTTGACGATCTCGTTGCGGAAGTCCTTCGGGTTGGAGATACCCGCCGGTTTCTCGATTTTCTCCAGTTCGGCGTTCAGCGAGGTACGGTCGAAACTCTCGCCGGTGTCCGGGTCACGGTATTCCTGATCCTGGATCCAGAAGTCGGCGAAGGTGACGTAGCGGTCGAAGATGTTCTGGCCGTATTCGCTATAGCTTTCCAGGTAGGCAGTCTGGATCTCCTTGCCGATGAACTCGACGTACTTGGGTGCCAGGAACTCCTTGATGAAGGTAAGGTATTTCTGCTCCTGTTCCGGCGGAAACTGCTCGCGTTCCACCTGCTGCTCCAGCACGTACAGCAGGTGCACCGGGTTGGCCGCCACCTCGGTGTGGTCGAAGTTGAACACCTTGGACAGGATCTTGTAGGCAAAGCGGGTGGAAAGCCCGTTCATGCCCTCGTCCACGCCGGCAAAGTCGCGGTACTCCTGCAGCGACTTGGCTTTCGGGTCGGTGTCCTTCAGGTTTTCGCCATCGTACACCTGCATCTTGCTGTACAGGCTGGAGTTCTCCGGGTCTTTCAGCCGCGACAGCACCGCGAACTGCGCCATCATCTTCAGCGTGCCCGGGGCGCACGGCGAGCCGGACAGCGAGGAGTTGCTCAGCAGTTTGTCGTAGATGCGGATCTCGTCCGCTACCCGCAGGCAGTACGGCACCTTGACGATATAGATACGGTCGAGGAAGGCCTCGTTGTTCTTGTTGTTGCGGAACTGCTTCCATTCGCTTTCGTTGGAGTGCGCCAGGATGATGCCGTCGAACGGAATGGCGCCGAAGCCCTCGGTACCCTTGAAGTTGCCTTCCTGGGTGGCGGTCAGCAGCGGGTGCAAGACCTTGATCGGCGCCTTGAACATCTCCACGAACTCCAGCAGGCCCTGGTTGGCCAGGCACAGGCCACCGGAGTAGCTGTAGGCGTCCGGGTCGTCCTGGGCGTAGCTTTCCAGCTTGCGGATGTCCACCTTGCCCACCAGCGAGCTGATGTCCTGGTTGTTCTCGTCGCCCGGCTCGGTCTTGGCCACCGCGATCTGCTTCAGTACCGACGGGTAGCGCTTCACTACACGGAACTGGCTGATGTCGCCGTTGAACTCGTGCAGCCGTTTCACCGCCCACGGGCTGGGAATGGCGCGCAGGTAACGGCGTGGAATGCCGTACTGCTCTTCCAGCAGGGCGCCGTCCTCATCGTAGTTGAACAGCCCCAGCGGCGATTCGTTCACCGGACTGCCCTTGATGCAGTAGAACGGCACCCGTTCCATCAGTTCTTTCAGCTTTTCGGCGATCGACGACTTGCCACCACCCACCGGCCCCAGCAGATACAGGATCTGTTTCTTCTCTTCCAACCCCTGTGCCGCATGGCGGAAGTAGGCCACCACCTGCTCGATGGCATCCTCCATGCCGAAGAACTCACGGAAGGCCGGATAGACGCGGATCATCTTGTTGCTGAAGATGCGGGACAGTCGCGAGTCGTGGCGGGTGTCGATCACCTCCGGCTCACCGACCGCCATCAGCATGCGTTCGGCGGCCGAGGCGTAGGCCATCGGCTCGCGTTTGCACAGCTCGAGGAACTCCTGGATGGTGTATTCCTCTTCGCGGGTGCGGTCGTAACGGGAAGCGTAGTGACTGAAGATGTCTGGGGTCATGGCGTCACCCTCCTGGTGGAGGCAAGCAAGACCCTGGCAGTAGCGTGATTGCCGTGCCAGATCCCCCTTGCCAAGTTGTCAGCTGTCGCGGAAAAGCTGTTCTTTGATTGGGTATAGCACAGCAAAAAAGTGCAAGTAAGAAAAAGCCGACATTCCGTCGGCTTTTTTAATGCAGGCGTGATTATTCCAAACTCATGAACGGCGCTGCAGGATGCGGGCGCCGATCTCGTACAACTTGCCGCGTTCCACCTCGTTGCAGCGGCGCACCTCCACCGTCGCCTCCAGCGGCCGCATCGGCACGCTGCCGACACCGGGCACGATCACCACCACTTCCAGCTTCTCGCCGTGCTGCGGCACGTAGGAGCAGCGTATCGCCATGCCATCCACCGACAGGTCGACGCACTCGCCATAGTGCGTCTCGCCGGTGTGCAGCGACTTGAACTTGGCACGGCAGCCCATACGCATGCGGCGGCCGATGCGGCGATCCTGGTAGTGATTCTCAAACGGTTTCACCGGCGAGCGTCCCCTGTTGCCATGCGGCCAACCAGTGCAGGCCGACAATGCTCTTGCTGTCCGCGATCTCGCCGGTGAGCGCCATCCGCTGCACGTCTTGCAGCGGCAGCAGCAGCACCTCCAGGAACTCGCCCTCGTCCAGCTGCCGCGCCTGCAGCCGCAGGCCGGTGGCCAGGTAGTAATGAATCACTTCGTCGGCATAGCCGATGCACGGCCAGGCCTTGCCAAGATAGCGCCACTGCTGCGCGGTGTAGCCGGTTTCCTCCAGCAGCTCGCGCCGCGCGGTGTCATGCGGCAGTTCCGCCGGATCCAGCTTGCCGGCGGGGATTTCCAGGAACTCGCGCCCGGCCGGGTAGCGGTACTGCCGCTCCATCACCAGTTGGCCGTCGTCGGTCAGCGCCAGCACCGCGGCGGCGCCGGGGTGGCGGATGAATTCGCGGCTGGCGGTGCTGCCGTCCGGCAACGCCACCGCGTCGCGGCTTACCTTGATGAAGCCGCCGTTGAATACCTGTTCGCTACTGAGTGTTTTTTCTGTGAGATCCACGCTGAGTCTTTCGCTGTTGCCAGTGCCGCTGTACCACCAGACGCCAGGCCAGCATGACCAGGCAGTAGCCGGTCACGGCCAGTATCAGCCCCAACACCGGTACGCCGAGCAGCAAGGGGGTGCCGTATTCTCGCAGCCAATGCAGCAGCTGTGGCCCCCAAAGTGCAATGTCATGCCAGGAACCGTCCGGCATCTGCGGCATTGTAACTGCCGCGGCATCGCCGAGTAACAGCGTGCCCAGCCGGAACGCCAGGAAGTACAAGGGCAAATAGGTAAACGGGTTGGTGTACAGCGTGCAGATCAGCGCCACCGGCAGGTTGATGCGGAAAAGCAACGCCAGCAACCCGGCGGCCAGCATCTGCGTCGGCCCCGGCATCAGCCCGGCGAACATGCCCACCGCCACCGCGCGTGCCACGTTGCGGCGCTGCACGCTCCACAGCTCCGGCCGGTCCAGATAGGGACGCACGAAGCGCAGCGGCGGCGCCTGCAGCCAGCCGTGGGCGATATCCATCTTGCCACGCACCCAGCGTTTCAGTTTTGCCATGCCTGCTCCTGTGCCGCGCGTACAGAAATGTAAGTTGCCAAAATGACCGGAATAATTTAAACAGTCGTTTGATTAGTTCTGCCGCACGAGTAGAACACCACGGCCGCCCACCCGGCCAACACGAGGAAACCGACCCGGTCACGCGCCGGGCCGCGCAACAACAACGGAGACCATGATGCCTGCTTACCAAGCACCGCTGCGCGATTTTGATTTTGTCCTCAACGAGCTGATCAAAGTTCAGGACGTCCTGCCCTCGCTGCCGGGTTACGAAGAGGCCAGCCAGGATATTTTCAGTTCCTACCTGGAAGCCGCCGCGCAGTTCTGCCAGCACGAGCTGGCGCCGCTGAACCGCCAGGCCGACGAGGAAGGCTGCCAGTTCGACCCGGCCACCAAGTCGGTGACCACCCCGGTGGGTTTCAAGGAAGCGTACAAGCAGTATTGCGAGCTGGGCTTCCCGGCGCTGGATTGCGACCCGGCCTACGGTGGTCAGGGCATGCCCAAATCGCTGGCCTTCCCGGTAATGGAAATGCAGTGTGCGGCCAACGTGGCGTGGTCGATGTACCCCGGCCTGTCGCACGGCGCCTACTCCGCCATTCACGCCCACGGCACTGATGAGCAGAAGGCCACCTACCTGCCGCGGCTGGTGGATGGCAGCTGGACCGGCACCATGTGCCTGACCGAGCCGCACTGCGGTACCGACCTGGGCCTGCTGAAGACCCGCGCCGAGCCGCAGGCGGACGGCAGCTACAGCATCACCGGCACCAAGATCTTCATCTCCGCCGGCGAGCACGACCTGTCCGACAACATCATCCACCTGGTGCTGGCACGTCTGCCGGACGCCCCCAAGGACGTGAAAGGCATCTCGCTGTTCATCGTGCCCAAGTTCCACCAGGACGACAGCCGCAACAGCGTGTACTGCGGCGCGCTGGAACACAAGATGGGCATCAAGGCCAACGCCACCGCGGTGATCAACCTCGATGGCGCCCGCGGCTGGCTGATCGGCGAGGCGAACAAGGGCCTGGCCTGCATGTTCACCATGATGAACGCCGCGCGCCTGGGCTGCGGCATGCAGGGCCTGGGCATCGGCGAGGCGTCCTACCAGGGCGCGCTGGCCTACGCCCGCGAGCGCCTGCAAATGCGCGCGCTGGCCGGCGCCAAGTTCTCGGACAAACCGGCCGACCCGATCATCGTGCACCCGGACGTGCGCCGCATGCTGTTGACGCAGAAGGCCTACACCGAGGCCGGCCGTGCGCTGTCGGCGCTGCTGGCGCTGCAGCTGGACATCGAAGACAAGCACCCGGACGCCGACGCGCGGCAGGATGCCGCCGACCTGGTGGCGCTGCTGACCCCGGTGGCCAAGGCCTTCATGACCGACAACGGCTACACCGCGGCCAATATGGGCGTGCAGGTGTTCGGCGGCCACGGCTTCATCCGCGAATGGGGCATGGAGCAGCTGGTGCGCGACTGCCGCATCTCGCAGCTCTACGAAGGCACCAACGGCATCCAAGCCATCGACCTGCTGGGGCGCAAGGTGCTGCTGGACCAGGGCGCCAAGCTGCGCAAGTTCAGCAAGCTGATCCACAAGTTCTGCCAGGCCCATGAAGGCAACGCGCAGCTGGCCGAGTTCGTCGGCCCGCTGGCCAAGCTGCTGAAGGAAGTGGGCGAGGTCACCATGGGCGTGGGCATGGCGGCGATGCAGGATCGCGACGCCGCCGGCGCCGCCGCCACCGACTACCTGCGCCTGGTCGGCCACCTGACCTATGCCTGGCTGTGGGCGCGGATGGCGGAAGTGGCCTACGCCAAGCTGGAAGCCGGCGGCGACGCCTTCTACCAGGCCAAGATCAGCACCGCCCGCTTCTACTACGCCAAGCTGCTGCCGGAAGTGGAAGCGCTGAAGGCCAGCATCAAGTCCGGCGCGCAGCCGCTGATGACGCTGCAGGACGAGCACTTCGCGTTCTGAGCAATCTTGCCGCCAACGCAAACGGCGCCCTTGCGGCGCCGTTTTTCATGCTGCGGCCAACCTTTTGCGTCACGGCTCGCCGCGAAAGCGCCGCAGCAGCGCCTGCAGCTGCTCCGCGGCGGTACCGTCCGGCTGTTCCAGCCGCAGCAACTGCAGGTGCAGCAGCAGGTTCTCCAGCACCAGCCGCGCGGTGGACAGCATGTAGATCAGCTGGCACTCCTCCGGGCTGGCTTCGGCCTGCAGCGCCTCATCGCGCTGCAGCAGATCCAGCAGCACCAGCCGCCGCAGCTGATCCTCATCCATCGGCAGATCGGCGAAATCCAGCGGATCACCCTGCTCCACCTCCTGCAACAGCTGCAGCATTGCCTCCAGCCCCAGCTTCATGATGCCTCTCCCGGTTACGGTTTGAGTGTAGCCGGCAAAAACAAACCCCGTGCCGAGGCACGGGGTTGCTGTTTATGGCAAGGTTGGCCGCAGGCGGCCGTTGCTGGCCTTAGGCAAGCCTGCCGGGCGTGTCATGAACACCGCCAGGCTGCCGATGCCATCCCCGGTCTGGAGCGGCCCGGCCTTGCCGGGTCCGGCAGCCGCTGCATAGCTCGCCTGGTTGGCAGCCGCTCAGTTGCGGCCGTGGCAGGCCTTGTACTTCTTGCCGCTGCCGCACGGGCACGGGTCGTTGCGGCCAACCTTGTCACCTTCGCGGCGCAGGGTCACCGGCGCCTGTTCCTTGGCGCGCCAGTAGCCGTATACCGCCAGCAGTGCGTCTTCGAACTCGCTCTTGAAACCGTTCAGCTCGGTTTCGCCGAACTGCAGCAGCGCCGCTTCGCCGTTTTCGCCGTCGAACATGCCGCCCAGCGCCATCACCGGCATCAACAGGTCTTCGAAACCTTCGTCGTCGGCGGCTTCGAACCAGTCGGTGGGCACCACGTCCAGCGCGTACATGAAGGCATTGCACCACGGGCGGAAGTCGGCCTCGTCGCCGCCTTCTTCTTCGTACAGCACCAGTTCCGGCAGGTCGCCGTCCGCCATGCTTTCGGCGGTGGCGTCGTAGAACTTCTGCAGCAGCGCGCGCACTTCGGCTTCATTGTCGGCGTTGTCGAACGCCGGGGCATCGCCCAGCACCTCCGGCAGCCAGGTATCGATGTCCAGGCGATCCGGCCCGCACACCAGCGCGCAGAAGAAGCCCTGCACTTCGTCCGGACGCATGGTGGTGCCGGCCTGTGACAGCGGGGTCAGCAGCAGTTCCAGGCGAGTGAGGTCGGCCTCGTCGAATTGGGTCATGATCTATCTCCATCAATAATGGCGCGCATTGTAGCCGATCGTTCCAGTTTAGTCGGCTTCCGTCATGCCGGCCGCAGGCTGCGCCGGCCGCAGGCGCATAAAAAAACCCCGCGCAAGCGGGGCAGTCAGGTACAGGCAGCCGGTTCAGGCGGTTTTATCTTCCGCCAGCCCCAGCTTCTCTTTCATCTGCTGGCGCATCATGAATTTCTGGATCTTGCCGGTGATGGTCATCGGGAAGCTGTCGACGAATTCGATGTAGCGCGGAATCTTGTAGTGCGCGATCTGCCCCTGGCAGAAGGCGCGGATTTCGTCGGCAGTGCAGCTCTCGCCGTCACGCAGCCGGATCCAGGCGCACAGCTCCTCGCCGTATTTGCTGTCCGGCACGCCCACCACCTGCACGTCCTGCACCTTGGGGTAACGGTAGAGGAATTCCTCGATCTCGCGCGGGTACACATTCTCGCCGCCGCGGATCACCATGTCCTTCACCCGGCCGACGATATTGCAGTAGCCGTCGGCGTCCAGCACCGCCAGATCGCCAGTGTGCATCCAGCCGGCGGCGTCGATCGCCTCGCGTGTCTTTTCCTCGTCGCCCCAGTAGCCCAGCATCACCGAGTAACCGCGGGTGAGCAGCTCGCCGGTCTCGCCGCGCGGCACAATGCGGCCCTGCGGATCGACAATCTTCACCTCCACATGCGGGTGGATGCGGCCAACGGTGGACACTTTTTTCTCTACTGGCGTATCGGTGTAGCTCTGGAAGCTCACCGGGCTGGTCTCGGTCATGCCGTAGGCGATGGTGACCTCGGCCATGTGCATCTGCGCCACCACCCGCTTCATCACCTCGATCGGGCACGGGCTGCCGGCCATGATGCCGGTGCGCAGACTGGACAGGTCGAACTCGGCGAAACGCGGGTGGTCCAGCACCGCGATGAACATGGTGGGCACGCCGTGCAGCGCGGTGCATTTTTCCGCCGCCACCATTTCCAGCACCGCCAGCGGCTCGAAGGCCTCCGACGGGAACACGATGGCAGTGCCGTGGGTGAGGCAGGCCAGCACGCCCAGCACCATGCCGAAGCAGTGGTACAGCGGTACCGGGATGCACAGCCGGTCGTGCTCGGTGAGGCGCATCGCCTCGCCGACGAAGAAGCCGTTGTTGAGTATGTTGTGGTGGGTCAGCGTGGCGCCCTTGGGGCTGCCGGTGGTGCCGGAGGTGAACTGGATGTTGATCGCATCGTCGAACTGCAGCGTCTGCCCTACATCCTGCAGCGCCTGGCGCTCGGCGGCGGTCGGCTCGGTCAGCAGGCCGTCGAAGTTCAGCATGCCGGGCGTGGCTTCGCTGCCGAGGCGGATCACCCAGCGCAGCTCCGGCAACTTGGCCGCCTGCAATTCGCCCGGCTGGCTGGCGGCCAACTCCGGCGCCAGATCGTTCAGCATCGCCAGGTAATCGCTGCTCTTGAAGCTGGGCGACAGCACCAGCGCGCGGCAGCCCACCTTGCTCAGCGCGTATTCCAGCTCGCTGCGGCGGTAGGCCGGGTTGATGTTCACCAGCACCAGCCCGGCCTTGGCGGTGGCGAACTGCATCAGCACCCACTCCACATTGTTCTGCGACCAGATGCCGATGCGCTCGCCCGGCTGCAGGCCCAGCCGGCGCAGGCCGCAGGCCAGCCGCGTCACCTGCTCGCCGAATTCGGCGTAGCTCCAGCGCACGCCCTGCTGGCGCACGATCAGGCCGTCGCGCGCGGCGTAGCGCTGGCAGGCGGCATCGAAGAACTGGCCGATGGTCTGGCCGATCAACGGCTGCTCGCTGCCGCCGTGAACATAGCTCGGGTGAAGTGTCATGCTGTGGTCTCTCCGCTGGCGATGCTGTTGTCTTTGTGTATCTTTGTGGTGGCAACTTACTATTACGTTAACGTAAACTCAAGCCCAAGCCGGGCGGCTGCGACAAAAAACGCTACAATCGCCGCAACACATCAGGAAGCCCCATGAGCGAAGACCGCCTTTTCACCATTTCCGACCTCGCGCGCGAATTCGACATCACGCTGCGCACCATCCGCTTCTACGAGGAGCAGGGTTTGATCGAGCCGCAGCGCGAAGGCCGCCAGCGCCTGTTCACCCACCGCGACCGCGCCCGGCTGCGGCTGATCCTGCGCGGCAAGCGCATCGGCCTGGCGCTGTCGGAGATCCGCGAGATCCTCGACCTGTACGAGCTGGCGCGCGACGAGGCCAGCCAGTCGCTAAAGCTGCTGCAGCTGTTGTCCGACCGCAAGAAACAGCTGGAAGAACAGCGCCACGATATCGACGCAGTGCTGGCCGAGATCGACACGCTGGAAAACCACTGCCGCCAGGTGATCGACACCATGACCGGCAAGGAAGCTACAACCTAGGCCAGCACATACCGTCTCTCGGGATGGTTTTGTCATCGCGTATTGACGTTAACGTAAGCGTAAGTCAACATAACAACAGCAACGGTGCAAAAAGCATCTATCAAGAAGCCATACCGCCCACGGCGGGCACAGAGGAGAGAGACATGTACAGCAGCCTGCGCTTTGACTTTGGCGAAACCTACGACATGCTGCGCGAGACCGTGCGCGATTTCGCGCAACAGGAAATCGCCCCGCGTGCCGCCGACATCGACCGCGACAACCTGTTCCCGGCCGACCTGTGGCGCAAGTTCGGCGACCTGGGCCTGCTGGGCGTTACCGTCAGCGAGGAATACGGCGGCGCCAACATGGGCTACCTGGCGCACATGATCGCCATGGAAGAAATCAGCCGCGCCAGCGCCTCGGTGGCGCTCTCCTACGGCGCGCACTCCAATCTGTGCGTGAACCAGATCCACAAAAACGGCACTGCCGAACAAAAACAGAAATACCTGCCCAAGCTGGTCTCCGGCGAACACATCGGCGCGCTGGCGATGTCCGAGCCCAATGCTGGCTCCGACGTGGTGAGCATGAAGCTGCGCGCCGACAAGGTGGCCGGCGGCTACCAGCTCAACGGCAGCAAGATGTGGATCACCAACGGCGGCGACGCCGACACCCTGGTGGTGTACGCCAAGACCGATGTGAACGCCGGCCCGAAAGGCATCACCGCCTTCATCATCGAAAAGGGCTACGCCGGCTTCAGCCACGGCAGCAAGCTGGACAAGCTGGGCATGCGCGGCTCCAACACCTACCCGATCTTCTTTGACGACTGCTTCGTGCCGGCAGAAAACGTGCTGGGCGGCGAAGGCAATGGCGTGAAAGTGCTGATGAGCGGCCTGGACTTCGAACGCGCGGTGCTGGCCGCCGGCCCGCTGGGCATCATGCAGGGCTGCATGGACGTGGTGGTGCCGTACCTGAACGACCGCAAGCAGTTCGGCCAGGCTATCGGCGACTTCCAGCTGATGCAGGGCAAGCTGGCCGACATGTACGTGAAGCTGTCCGCCAGCCGCGCCTACGTCTACGCCGTGGGCCAGGCGCTGGATCGCGGCGAACAGGGCCGCCAGACCCGCAAGGACGCCGCCGGCGCCATCCTCTACGCCGCCGAGAACGCCACCCAGATGGCGCTGGATGCCATCCAGTGCCTGGGCGGCAACGGCTATATCAATGAATACAGCACCGGCCGCCTGCTGCGCGACGCCAAGCTGTACGAGATTGGCGCCGGCACCAGCGAGATCCGCCGCTGGCTGATCGGCCGCGAACTGATGGCGGAAACCCGCTAAGCCCGCCCCGCCAAGCCCGAGCGGTGCGGCCAACCTTGCCGCACCTTGTTCCGTACCGATAGAGGCGCAAGCATGCCCATCATCGAATCCAAGCTCTCCCCCCGCGCCGCCGACTTCGCGGCCAACGCCGACAAGATGCGCGCGCTGGTGGCGGACCTGAAAGACAAGGTCGCCCGCGCCGCGCTGGGCGGCGGCGACAAGGCGCGCGCCAAGCACGTGGCGCGCGGCAAGCTGCTGCCGCGCGAGCGCATCGACCTGCTGCTGGATGCCGGCTCGCCGTTCCTGGAGCTGTCGCAGTTGGCCGCATACGGCATGTACGGCGACGACGCGCCGGGCGCCGGGGTGATTACCGGCATCGGCCGCATTGGCGGCATCGAATGCCTGATCGTGGCCAACGACGCCACCGTCAAGGGCGGCACCTACTACCCGATGACGGTGAAAAAGCACCTGCGCGCGCAGGAAATCGCCCGCGAAAACCGTATTCCTTGCATCTATCTTGTTGACTCTGGCGGCGCCTTCCTGCCGCTGCAGGACGAAGTGTTCCCCGACCGCGAACACTTCGGCCGCATCTTCTACAACCAGGCCAAGCTGTCTGCCGCCGGCATTCCGCAGATCGCGGTGGTGATGGGCAGCTGCACCGCCGGCGGCGCCTACGTGCCGGCGATGAGTGACGAGACGGTGATCGTCAAGGAACAGGGCACCATCTTCCTCGGCGGCCCGCCGCTGGTGAAAGCCGCCACCGGCGAAGTGGTGTCGGCGGAGGAGCTGGGCGGCGGCGACGTGCACACCCGCGTGTCCGGCGTGGCCGACCACCTGGCGCAGAGCGATGCCCACGCACTGGCCATCGCCCGCCGCATCGTGGCCGACCTCAACTGGAAGAAACAGGGAGAGCTGGACCGCGCCGCGCCGAAACCGCCGCGCTATGCCGCCGAGGAAATCTACGGCGTGATTCCGGCCGACCCGAAAAAGCCGTTCGACGTACGCGAGATCATCGCCCGCCTGGTGGACGACTCCGACTTCGACGAATTCAAGCAGAACTACGGCACCACGCTGGTAACGGGCTTTGCCCGCCTCAATGGCTACCGCGTCGGCATCATCGCCAACAACGGCATCCTGTTTTCCGAGTCTGCGCTCAAGGGCGCGCACTTCGTCGAGCTGTGCTGCCAGCGCGGCATCCCGCTGATTTTCCTGCAGAACATCACCGGTTTCATGGTCGGCAAGAAATACGAGAACGGCGGCATCGCCAAGGACGGCGCCAAGCTGGTTACCGCGGTGGCCTGCGCCAGCGTGCCCAAGTTCACCGTGCTGATCGGCGGCAGCTTCGGCGCCGGCAACTACGGCATGTGCGGCCGCGCCTACAGCCCGCGCTTCCTGTGGATGTGGCCGAACAGCCGCATCTCGGTGATGGGCGGCGAACAGGCCGCCGGCGTGCTGGCGCAGGTGAAAAAGGAACAACTGGGCGACGCCTTCACGCCGGAGCAGGGAGAAGCGTTGAAGGCGCCGGTGCGCGAGCAGTACGAGCACCAGGGCCACCCCTACTACGCCAGCGCCCGGCTGTGGGACGACGGCGTGATCGACCCGGCGCAGACCCGCGCGGTGCTGAGCCTGGCGCTGGAGGCCAGCCTGTCGGCCGAGGTGGAAAAAACGCGCTTCGGCGTGTTCCGCATGTAATTTTTGCCACGGCAGCCAGCGCCGGCCCGAAGCGGCCGCATTACGCGCTACCGCCGTGGCAGTGTGAGGCAAACAAGGAAAGGGTTTTCAAATGACTTACCCCACTTTGGAAATCGAACGCGCCGGCCAGGTGGCCACCGTGTGGATGAACCGCCCGGAGCTGCACAATGCGATGAATGAACACCTGATCGGTGACCTCACCGCGGTGTTCCGCGAGCTGAACCACGACGACAGCGTGCGCGTGATCGTGCTGGCCGGGCGCGGCAAGAGCTTTTCCGCTGGCGCCGACCTGGACTGGATGCGCCGCGCCGCCGGCTACAGCGAGGCACAGAACCTGGAAGATGCTGGCAAGCTGGCGGCCATGCTCAAGGGCATCTACCGCAGCAAGAAACCGGTGATCGCCCGCATCCACGGCGCGGCGATGGCCGGCGGCACCGGCCTCACCGCGGTATGCGACATCGCCATCGCCACCGAGGCCGCCAAGTTCGCACTCACCGAAGTGCGCCTGGGGCTGATTCCGGCCACCATCGGCCCCTACGTGGCGGATGCCATCGGCTGGCGCCAGGCGCGCCGCTACTTCCTCACCGCCGAACGCATCGATGCCGCCAACGCACAGCGCATCGGCCTGGTGCACGAGGTGGTGGCCGAAGACGCGCTGGATGCCCGCGTGGCCGAGGTGGCCGCCGAGTTGTGCCGTGGCGGTCCGCACGCGCTGTCCGCCGCCAAGGAGCTGCTGGGCGCGTTGCGCGACAGCTCGCCGTTCGCCGACGAACTGCTGTCCGATACGGCGCACCGCATCGCCGCCATCCGCATCACCGAGGAAGCGCGCGAAGGCCTGGGCGCCTTCTTCGACAAGCGCCCACCGCGCTGGGTCAAGGACTGAGCCCTGCCCTTGCGGCCAACGTTGGCCGCAAAGAGCGCCCCCACTAACCCGAGCTGGTGGACTCCGCCGGATGGTCCTCCCTGCAGCGAACAGACAAGAAAAGGGAAAGCTCCCATATGTTCACCAAGATTCTGATTGCCAACCGTGGCGACCAGCAGCCGCAAGGCTGCGCAGCTGCGCAGCAAAATTGCCTGGCGGCACGCATGTGCCGCGGCGAATTCGCCACGGGAGAACAACATGTTCACTAAGATCCTCATCGCCAACCGTGGCGAAATCGCCTGCCGCGTAATCAAGACCGCCCGCGCCATGGGCGTAAGCACCGTGGCGGTGTATTCCGATGCCGACGCCAATGCCCGCTTCGTCAAGCTGGCGGATGAAGCCTACCGGCTGGGGCCGGCCCCGGCGGCGGAGTCCTACCTCAAGGCCGATCTGATTCTGGATATCGCCCGCCAATCCGGCGCGCAGGCGGTGCATCCGGGCTACGGCTTCCTGTCGGAGAACGAAGACTTCGCCGCCGCCTGCCAGGCCGCCGGCATCGCCTTCATCGGCCCGCCGGCCAGCGCCATCGCCGCCATGGGCAGCAAGTCCGCCGCCAAGGCGCTGATGGAGACGGCCAACGTGCCGCTGGTGCCGGGCTACCACGGCGACAATCAGGATGAACTGTTCCTGAAAGCCGAAGCCGACAAGATGGGCTACCCGGTGCTGATCAAGGCCAGCGCCGGCGGTGGCGGCAAGGGCATGCGCATCGTGGAACGCGGCGACGATTTCCTGGCTGCACTGGCCAGCTGCCAGCGCGAGGCGCGCGCCAGCTTCGGCGACGACAAGGTGCTGGTGGAGAAATACCTGACCCGCCCGCGCCATGTGGAAATCCAGGTGTTCGCCGACAGCCTGGGCGGCTGCGTCTACCTGTTCGAGCGCGACTGCTCGGTACAGCGCCGCCACCAGAAGGTGCTGGAAGAGGCCCCGGCGCCGCACCTGCCGCTGGAAACCCGCCAGGCGATGGGCGAAGCGGCGGTGGCCGCCGCCCGCGCCGTCGGCTATGTCGGCGCCGGCACCGTGGAATTCATCATGGATGTGGACAGCGGCAAGTTCTACTTCATGGAAATGAACACCCGGCTGCAGGTGGAGCACCCGGTAACCGAGATGATCACCGGCCAGGATCTGGTGGCCTGGCAGCTGAAAGTGGCCTGCGGCCAACCTTTGCCGCTGCAACAGCATGAGCTGGCCATCCACGGCCACAGCATCGAGGCGCGCATCTACGCCGAAGACCCGGACAAGGGCTTCCTGCCGGCCACCGGCACCCTGCTGCACCTGGTGCCACCAGTGGAAAACGCCCATGTGCGGGTGGATACCGGCGTGCTGCAGGGCGACACCATCAGCCCGTTCTACGACCCGATGATCGCCAAGCTGATCGTGTGGGGCGAAACGCGCGAGGCGGCGCTGCAACAGCTGGACGCCGCGCTGGCCGCCTACCAGGTGGTGGGCGTTACCACCAATATCCGCTTCCTGCGCCGCATTGCCGCCAACCCGGCGTTTGCCAGCGGCGACGTGGATACCGGTCTGATCGCCCGCTACCAGGACAGCCTGCTGCCCGCCCCGGCCGCCCCGAGCGACGAACAGCTGGCGCTGCTGGCGCTGGGCGAGGTGCTGGCCACCGCCGGCCACGACAACCACGCTTTTGGCGCGCTGCAGGGCTGGCGCCTGAACGGCGCGCAGGAACGTCGCGTCGCGTTTAGCCACGGCGAGCAGCGCTACGAAGTGCTGCTGCGCCACGACGGTGACGGCTTTGTGCTCGGTAGCGGCGACGATGCCTGCCATGCCCGCGCCCGCCTGCTCGGCTCGCGTCTGGCGGCCAACCTTGGCGGCAAGCAGCTGCACGCCACCCTGGTGCGCCACGGCCTGCAACGGGTGCTGTTTGCCGGCGACGAACGCCTGGCGGTGGACTATGTTGATCCATACGCCTTTGCCGACGCCGGCGTACACGGCGAAACCCACCTCAAGGCGCCGATGCCGGGCCGCGTGGTGGCCTTGCTGGCCGAATGCGGCCAGGCCATCGCCAAGGGCGAGCCGCTGCTGATCCTGGAGGCGATGAAGATGGAACACACCATCGCAGCGCCGGCCGACGGCAAGGTGCTGGCCTTCTACTTTGCCGCCGGCGAGCAGGTGAGCGACGGCGACGAGCTGGTGGATTTCGAAGCGGATTGAGCGCCGCGAGAGGATAGTCACATGACTCACGTCAAGATCGTCGAAGTCGGCCCGCGCGACGGGCTGCAGAACGAAAAGCACAGCGTCAGCCTGGCCACCAAGCTGGAGCTGATCCGCCGCCTGGCCGCCAGCGGCCTGACCTGCATCGAGGCCGGCGCCTTCGTGTCGCCGAAGTGGGTGCCGCAGATGGCCGACAGCCTGGCGGTGCTGCAGGCGCTGGACATGAATGCCGGCATCGACTACCCGGTGCTGGTGCCCAACGACAAGGGCCTGGATGCGGCGCTGGAAGCCGGCGTGCGCGAGATCGCGGTGTTCGGCGCCGCCAGCGAGGCGTTCAGCCAGAAGAACATCAACGCCAGCATCGCCGAGAGCCTGCAGCGCTTCGAATCGGTAATGAAGCGCGCGCTGGCCGCAGGCATCAAGGTGCGCGGCTACGTGTCCTGCGTGGTGGGCTGCCCGTACGAAGGCGACATCGCTCCGTACAAGGTGGCCGAGGTGGCGCGCGCGCTGTACGGCATGGGCTGCTACGAGATCTCGCTGGGCGACACCATCGGCGTGGGTACACCCAACAAGGTGACGGCGATGCTGGATGCGGTGAGCGAAGTGGTGCCGGTGGCCAAGCTGGCCGGCCACTTCCACGACACCTACGGCATGGCCATCGCCAACATCCATACCGCGCTGCAGGCCGGGCTGCGCACCTTCGACAGCTCGGTGTCCGGCCTGGGCGGCTGCCCGTATGCCAAGGGCGCCTCCGGCAACGTGGCCACCGAGGACGTGGTGTACCTGCTGCACGGCCTGGGCTACCACACCGGGGTGGACCTGGACAAACTGGCCGCTACCTCGTGGTACATCGCCGAGGCACTGGTGCGCGAGCCGGGCTCGCGCTATGCCAAGGCACGCGGCTACAGCCCGGCATGAACGCGCATTCAGCGAGGATGATCCGGCGGCGCGCCCCGCAGCGCGGCCAGCACCTCATCGTCGCTGACCTGCTCAAAATGACGATAGAACTGGCCGACGGCGGCAAACGCATACGGCACCTGCAGGCACAGCACCTCGTCGGCGCTGGCCTGCACCCGCTGCAGGGTGTCGGGCGGCGCCACCGGCACCGCGCACAGCAGCCGCGCCGGCTGCTGCCGGCGCAACGCCTGCAAGGCGGCCAACATGGTGGCACCGGTAGCCAGGCCGTCGTCCACCACGATCACCAGCCGCTCGCGCACCGCCAGCGCCGGGCGCACCGGCGTGTAGCTGGCGCGGCGGCGGCGCATCACCGCCAGCTGGCGCGCGGTTTCCTGGCGGATGTAGTCGGCGCCGATGCCGGCGGCGAATTCGTCCAGCAGCACTGCGCCGCTCTCGTCCACCGCGCCGATGGCCAGCTCCGGCGACCACGGCGCCGCCAGCTTGCGCACCAGCACCACGTCCAGCTCGCCATCCAGACTATCGGCGATCAGCCGCGCCATCGGCACCCCGCCGCGCGGAATACCCAGCACCAGCGGCCGCTGGCCACGGTATGGCGCCAGCGCCGCCGCCAGCTGGCTGGCGGCATCTTCCCGGTCGGCAAACATGCGGCACCTCCCGCTTCACGCTACCCGATGCTTCGTTATACCCGCTGCCGCCCGGCTTTATCAGCCACGGTAGCCCAGCAGGGTGGAAACGTTGGCCGCACAGTCGCGCAGCCGCTGCGCCAGCGCGCCGTGCCAGTCCGGGTCGAACTCGGCCGCCGGCCCCAGGGTGGTGATCACCAGTGCCAGCTGGCCGCCGTTGTCGAACACCGGCGCCGACAGCGCGTTGATGCCGGCCAGCGGGTAGCCCACCGCGCGCGCCATGCCGTGCGTGCGCACCTCGGCCAGCATGGCGGCCACGTCCGGGCGCTCGGCGGCCGGCTTGTGCGCCAGCTCTTGCTGCTGCAGCTCGGCGGTGAGATGCGCCGGCAGGTAGGCGGCGAACACGCGGCCGGTGGCGGAATCCAGCAGCGACATCACGCTGCCGGCGCGCATATTGATGTGCACGATGCGATTGCATTCCTGGATGCGCACCACGGTGGGGCCGTGGTTGCCCCACACCGCCAGCGCCACGTTCTGCTGGATCGCCAGCGACAGCATGGCAGCCTGCTCGCTGGCCACCTTGATGGCGTCCAGCTCGTGCAGCGCGGTCAGCCCCATCTGCAAGGCGAAGCTGCCCAGCTGGTACAGGCCGGTGACGCTGTCCTGCTCGATCAGCCCCAGCTTGCCGAAGCTCACCAGGTAGGGATGCGCCTTGGCCGGCGGCATGCCGGCCTCGCGCGCCAGGTCTTTCAGCATCATCGGGGTGCCGAAGCGCACCAGGGCTTGCAGCAGCGCGCCGCCCACTTCGATGGACTGGATGCCGCGGCGGGTGTCTTTTTCGAGTTCCATGATCTGCAGTCGGATGGCGGATTCGCGGGCAAGTGTAGCAGCCCTGTGACGGCTGCGTTATTCGTTAATAGCAAATCGATTGATCATTATCTAATCTTGACGTATGGTTCCACCCGCAGACCGCTCTGCACGCACCGGGAGACAACACCATGCTGATCAGCAAAATTCACCACGTGGCCTATCGCTGCAAAGACGCGAAGGAAACCGTGGAGTGGTACGTAAAACACCTGGACATGAAATTCGTGCTGGCCATCGCCGAGAACGAAGTGCCGTCCACCAAGGCGCCGGACCCGTATATGCACGTGTTCCTGGATGCCGGCCAGGGCAATATCCTGGCCTTCTTCGAGCTGCCCACCCGCCCCGAGATGGGCCGCGACCCGAACACCCCGGCCTGGGTGCAGCACCTGGCGCTGGAGGTAGACAGCATGGACACGCTGCTGGCCACCAAGGCGCGGCTGCAGGCGGCCGGCATCGACGTGATCGGCCCCACCGACCACACCATTTTCCAGTCGATCTATTTCTTCGACCCCAACGGTCACCGTCTGGAGCTGGCCTGCAACACCGCCAGCCCGAAAATGCTGCAAATGCTCGATGATGTGAAATGGGACATGCTCAACGAGTGGGCAGTGACCAAGCAGGCGCCGCAGCACGCGCGCTGGATGCACGACGGCAGCTACAAGGAGCAAAACTGAGATGAAACTCGCCACCCTCAACCACGGCGGCCGCGACGGCACGCTGGTCGTGGTCAACCGCGCCCTCACCCGCTGCGTGGCCGTCGGCCACATTGCCGCCACCCTGCAGGCGGCGCTGGACAACTGGCATGACTGCGCGCCGCAGCTGCACGTGGTGTACGAACAGCTCAACGCCGGCACTGCGGCCAACATGCAGCCGTTCGACCAGCACCAGTGCGCCAGCCCGCTGCCGCGCGCCTACCAGTGGGCCGACGGCTCCGCCTACATCAACCACGTGGAGCTGGTGCGCAAGGCGCGCGGCGCCGAGCTGCCGGCCAGCTTCCACACCGACCCGCTGATGTACCAGGGCGGCTCCGACCGCTTCATCGGCCCGCGCGACGAAATCGTGGCCGCCGAAAGCTGGGGCATCGACTTCGAGGCCGAGGTGGCGGTGGTGACCGGCGACGTGGCGCTGGGCGCCGGCGTGGACGACTGCGCCCGCGCCATCCGCCTGGTGATGCTGGTGAACGACGTGAGCCTGCGCAACCTGATCCCGAACGAACTGGCCAAGGGCTTCGGCTTCTTCCAGAGCAAGCCGGCGTCGGCGTTCTCGCCGGTGGCGGTCACCCCGGACGAGCTGGGCAGCGCCTGGCACGACAGCAAGCTGCACCTGCCGCTGACCGTGGCGCTGAACGGCACCGTGTTCGGCCAGCCCAATGCCGGCGTGGACATGACCTTCAACTTCGCGCAGCTGGTGGCACACGTGGCCAAGACCCGCGAGCTGGGCGCCGGCTCCATCATCGGCAGCGGCACGGTGTCCAACAAGCAGGGCGACCTGTGGGGCTCCAGCGTGGAAAACGGCGGCGTCGGCTACTGCTGCCTGGCCGAAGTGCGCATGTACGAGACCATCGAGCAGGGCCAGCCGCGCACCGCGTTCATGAAACACGGCGATCGCGTGCACATCGAGATGTTCGATGCCGCCGGCCACAGCATCTTTGGCACCATCGACAACACCGTGCGCGCCATCCCGGCGTAAAACACATGCGGCCAACGTTGGCCGCAAGCCTCCCGGCAGCGCCGTCATGACGATGTCAGCGGCGCTGCAGTAGACTACCCACCCACACCAGGGTGCCTCGACAAGCCCCGGCTGCCACAAGCGGGCGCGTTTTCGAGCTGCCCACCACGCCATCACACAACAGGAGAACGCCCATGCAGGCACCGGATACCCCGCTGTGGCAACCCAGCGCGTCGCGCATCGCCGCCAGCCACCTGGCCGCCTTCGGCAAGCTGGCCGCCCTGGCCGACAATCGCGACTACCCGGACTACGCCAGCCTGTGGCAGGCCAGCGTCAGCCAGCCCGGCCGCTTCTGGAACCAGGTCTGGGACTACTGCGGCGTGCTTGGCGACAAGGGCAGCCTGGCGCTGCAGCCGGGCAACAATATGCGCGAGGCACGCTTCTTCCCCGAGGCCAGCCTCAACTACGCCGAGAACATGCTCAAGCGCCGCGACGACACCCTGGCGGTGGCGTTCTGGGGCGAAGACCAGGTCAAGCGCGAGCTGAGCTGGTGGGAACTGAACGACCTGGTATCGCGGCTGCAGCAGGCAATGCGCGCGCACGGCATCCAGCCGGGCGACCGCGTGGCCGGCTACATGCCCAATATGCCGGAAACCCTGGCCGCCATGCTGGCCGCCGCCAGCCTGGGTGCGGTGTGGACCAGCTGCTCGCCGGACTTCGGCACCGACGGCGCCATCGACCGCTTCGGCCAGACCGAGCCGCGGCTGCTGTTCTGCCCGGATGGCTACTTCTACAACGGCAAGCGCATCGACATCGCCGACAAGCTGCAGGTAATCATGGCCGGCCTGCCGACGGTGGAAAAACTGATCGTGGTGCCCTACGTCGGCGATACCGACACCCTGGCCGCCAGCCTGCCGCGCGCGCTGACGCTGGACGACTTCGTCGCCGGCCTGGTGGGCAGCAGCGTCAGCTTCACCCGCGTGGCGTTCAACCACCCGCTGTTCATCCTGTATTCCAGCGGCACCACCGGCAAACCCAAGTGCATCGTGCACGGCCACGGCGGCACCCTGCTGCAGCACCTGAAGGAACACCAGCTGCACGCCGACATCCATGCCGGCGACCGCCTGTTCTACTTCACCACCTGCGGCTGGATGATGTGGAACTGGCTGGTTTCCGGCCTCGCCAGCGGCGCCACGCTAATGCTGTTCGACGGCTCGCCGTTCGCCAAGAGCGGCCGCATCCTGTGGGAATATGCCGAGGCCTACCGCTGCAGCCACTTCGGCACCTCGGCCAAGTACCTCGATGGCCTGAAGAAGATCGACCTGCAGCCGGGCCGCGACTACGACCTCTCCTGCCTGCGCGCGGTGTTCTCCACCGGCTCGCCGCTGGTGGCGGAAAGCTTCGACTGGGTGTACCAGGCGATCAAGGCCGACCTCAACCTGGCGTCGATTTCCGGCGGCACCGACATCGTGTCCTGCTTCGCGCTGGGCTGCGCCAACCTGCCGGTGTACCGCGGCGAGCTGCAATGCCGCGGCCTGGGCATGGCGGTGGAAATCTGGAACGACGCCGGCAAGCCGGTGCGCGGCGAGAAGGGCGAGCTGGTATGCACCCAGCCGTTCCCGTCGATGCCGGTGGGCTTCTGGGGCGATGCCAGCGGCGAGAAGTACCGCAAGGCCTACTTCGAGCGTTACGCCGACACCTGGTGCCACGGCGACTACGCCGAGCTGACCGCGCACGACGGCATGATCATCTACGGCCGCTCCGACGCGGTGCTGAACCCGGGCGGCGTGCGCATCGGCACCGCCGAGATCTACCGCCAGGTGGAAACCTTCGACGCGGTGCTGGAAAGCATCGTGGTGGGCCAGCGCTGGCTGGACGACGAGCGCGTGGTGCTGTTCGTCAAGCTGCGCGACGGCAGCGAACTGGACGCCGAGCTGGTGGCGCGCATCAAGGACAAGATCAAGAACGGCGCCAGCCCGCGCCACGTGCCGGCCAAGATCATCGCCGTGGCCGATATTCCCAAGACCATCAGCGGCAAGATCGTGGAGCTGGCGGTGAAGAACGTGATCCACAACGAGCCGGTGAACAACCTCACCGCGCTGGCCAACCCGGACGCGCTGCAGCTGTTCGCCAACCTGGCGGAGCTGCAAAGCTAGGCTGCGGCCAACCTTGCCTGCCCTCACAGCGCCCACCAGCCGGTGGGCGCTGTTTTCTTTGCAGCGCCGCTGCCGCACAGCGACATGCCCCGCCTGGGGCCGGCAAAAAAACAGGCACCCGCATGGGTGCCAGACAGGATGCTACGGGGAGAGCACTGCATTACCACGGACTGCCGGCGCAGCGGCTGCGGCAGCCGAGCACCGCCAGCGCTGCGCCGGAGTCCTTAGTTACGGTTCTGGTAGTTCTTGTAGTTGGCCGCAGTCACCAGCTCGTACGGCACCCAGATCATGCTGGGCACCTTCTCGCCGGCAGCCAGGCGCAGCGCCGCATTCACCGCGCCCTTGCCCTGCGCCGCGGCGTCCTGGAACACCGTCACCTTCATGTCGCCGGCCTTCATCGCGTTCAGCGCATCCTGGGTGGCGTCGATGCCGGCCACCACGGTCTTGGCCAGCTTGCCGGAGGACTTCAGCGCCTGGATCGCGCCGAGCGCCATTTCGTCGTTATTGGCCACCACGGCATCGAACTGCAGGCCGGCGGTCATCCAGTTCATCACCAGGTCGCGGCCCTCGGTGCGCGACCACTTGGCGGTCTGTTTTTCCACCAGCTTGATGCCGCTGCACGGCGCCTTGGCCATCACCTCCTCCGCGTACTTGGTGCGCAGCCGCGCCTCCTGGGTGGCCAGGTCGCCCATCATGATCACCACATTGCCCTTGCCGTTCAGCTGGCGGCACACCTCCTGCATCTGGATGGTGCCGGACACCGCGTCATCCGAGCCGACGAAGGCCACTTTCGGCGGCAGCGTCTTGTCGGTGGGCATGCGGTTGACGAACACCAGCGGGATGCCGGCCGCCTGCGCCAGCTTGGTGATCTTCGGCGTGGTGCTGGTATCCACCGCGCTGACCACGATGGCGTCCACCTTCTGCGCGATGAAGTTCTGCACCTGGCTGATCTGGCGGCCAACGTCGTTCTGCGCGTCCTCCAGCTGCAGGTTCACCCCCTTCTGGCTGGCGGCGTAGCTCTTCATATTGGTGCGCAGGATGGTGAGGAAATTATTGTCGAAAGTGGCCATGGTGACGCCCAGCCGCGCGGCGGAGGCCGGCATGGCCTGCATGGCGAGGGAAACCAGTACTACCGAACCTGCATGTTTGATGACGCGTTTCATTGGTGTATCTCCTGTGTTTTATTAATACCACCGACCCCGGCCGCCTCCCCGCAGGAAGACCGCCGGAAAATGACGCTGTTTCAGACTGCTGTTGCCTTACCCGCCGCGGCGCGGCACCTGCGGTACGCCCGCCGCGGCCGGCTGTTCATCACTGCTGGATTGCCGCCTGGCCGCGGATTTCGGCCAGCGCCACCGGACGGCGCTCGGTCACCGAGGCGATGCAGGCCAGCGCGATTTCCAGCGCCGCCTTGGCGTCCGCCCCGTCCGGGCCGCTGTTGCGACCGCTGCGCACCGAGGCGACGAAGGCGTGCAGCTCGGCGGTGTAGCCGTCGATGAAGTGGTCGGTATCCAGCCGCCAGGTGTCGTTGGACACGCCATCCTTGTCGAACAGCGTCATGCTGGAGCGGCGCACGTCGCCCATGGCGACCATGCCGCCGGAGCCGAACACCTCGCCGCGGATGTCGTAGCCGTAGCTGGCGCAAAAGTTGGCCTCCGCCACCGCCACCGCGCCGTTGTCGAAGCGGATGGTCACCACCGCGGTATCCAGAAAGCCCTGCTCCTTGCAGTCCGGGCGCACCAGCGCGTCGGCTACCGCATACACCTCGGTGGCGCGGGCGCCGGCGTTCAGCCACAGCAGGGTGTCGAAGTCGTGGATCAGGGTTTCGAAGAACACCGTCCACAGAGGAATGCGTGCCGGATCCCCGCCAAACGGACCCGGATCACGGGTCAGCGAGCGCAGCAGCTGCGGCGTGCCCACCTTGCCGGCCTCGATCGCCGCCTTGCCGTCGGCAAAGGCACGGTCCCAGCGGCGGTTGAAGCCCACCTGCAGCGGCACGCCGGCCTCGCGCGCCGCGGCGATGGCCAGCTCGGCATCCGCCAGCGTCAGCGCCATCGGCTTCTCGCAGAACACCGCCTTGCCGGCACGGGCGGCGGCCACCGCCAGATTGGTATGGAAACGCGCCGGCGAGGCGATGATCACCGCCTCGATCTCCGGGTTGGCCAGCAGCTCATCGACATCGGTGTAGGCCAGCGGGCATTCCAGCTGGTCGGCCAACTTCGCGGCGGCGCCCGGTGCCGGGTCGGCAATGGCGGCCAGGGTGGCGTTCTTCAGGCGACGGGCAACGATCTCGGCATGCGAGGCGCCGATGCGGCCGGCACCGATCAGCGCCACGGCTACGGGTTTGGTGGATGACATGTCTCACTCCTTGTGTTGTGGGGGATGAATGCAGCAGCGCGCTCAGGCCGGCAGCGTGAAGGCGTCGCGGAAGCGGCGCAGCGCCAGCTCGTCGTCGCCGGAGGCAAACGCCTCCAGGCCGATGCTGCCGCGGTAGCCCAGCGCCTGCAGCGCCCGGGCGATGGTCGGATAGTTGATCTCGCCGGTACCCGGCTCGCAGCGGCCGGGCACGTCGGCCACCTGGATTTCGCCGATATGCGGCGCGCACTTGTGCAGCAGCTCGATCAGGTTGCCCTCGCCGATCTGCGCGTGGTACAGGTCCAGCATCAGCTTGAGGCCGGGGCGGTTCACCGCCGCCACCAGCGCCAGGCAGTCCTCGGCGCGGGCAAACGGCACGCCGGGGTGGTCCACCGCGGTGTTGAGGTTCTCCAGCACGAAGGTCACCCCTTCGCGCTCGCCAAGATCCGCCAGCTGGTTGAGGGTGTCGCGCGCCTGCAGCCACATGGCGCCGCTGACATGGTGTGCCGGCTGCACCGGCAGGCCCTTGTTGTCGAGGCCGGTGCCGTGCAGGTTCAGCCGCGGAATGCCCAGCGCCTTGGCCACCGGGATCGACTCGCGCGCGGTGTGCAGCAGCTGCTCGGCGCCGGCCGCATCGGCCAGCGTGCCGCGGATATAGCCGGTCATCGACGAGAAGGTGGCGCCGGTGCGCGCCAGCGCGTCGATGTCGTGGCGGGTCCAGTCCCAGATTTCCACCTGGAAGCCCAGGTCGTGGATGCGATGAATACGCTCGACGATGGGTAAATCGCGAAACACCATTTCGGCACATACCGCCAGCGTGAACGGGCTGGCTTGCTGCTGATCCTGACTGCTCATCTCTCTCTCCACTGTGGATTCGGTTCTGCGGCCAACCTTGCGGCGGTCGCCTTACTGCAAAATTTGCTACCGGTTGCAAAAACGATTGCAGCCATGCCGACAAGGCTTGCCGCCCAGTGCGCCAGCCGCGTGGCCGCACACCGCTGGCGCAGGTCTGTCATTTGCAACCGGTTGCAAGCCCGAGCGTAATAACCACCGCCCGTGCCAGCCGCCTGCCGCAGCCCATCCGGCCGCGGCGGGCAACCCGCTTTGCTACCGGTTGCAATGGCGTTACATTAGTAGCCGCTTCGGCACGAAGTCAAGAAATAATTTTCTTTTAAATTTACAATCGGAAAATAAATTTCAAGGAAGCAACATGAGCAAATCCAGCCGCGCCACCGCCGCCGACGTGGCCCGTGCCGCCGGGGTGTCGAAATGGACGGTCACCCGTGCCTTCACCCCCGGCGCCTCCATCGCCGAGCACAGCCGCGAACGCGTGCTGCAGGAGGCCGCCAAGCTGGGCTACCGCCCCAACCTGCTGGCGCGCAGCCTGGCCACCAAGACCACCAACCTGGTGGCGATCCTGGTGGACGATTTTGCCAACAGCTACAAGCTGCCGGTGCTGGAGGTGCTGACCCAGGCGCTGCAGGCCGAGCAGATGGCCGCGGTGCTGATCAACATCAACCAGCACTTCGACCACCTGTCCGCCATCCTAGACGCCGACCAGCGCCAGGTGGACGCGGTGATCCTGGTCGGCACCGATTTCAAGGACGAGGCGCTGAACGAGCAGGCGCTGCCGGCCTCGCGCCCGCCGCTGTACGTGCTGGCGCGGGAAAGCACCATCGCGCACATCCCCGGCGTGTCCTGCGACGCACGGCTGTCGATGGCGGCGATCAACCAGCACCTGTGGCAGCGCGGCTACCGCCGCCCCGGCTTCATGTCCGGCCCGCGCTCGCTGTCCACCGCGCTGGGGCGCAAGCTGCATTTCGCCGCCTTCTGGCAGCAGCAGCTGGGCATCGCGGTGCCGGAGCTGCGTGCCGGCAGCTACGACCGCAACGCCGCCGCCGCCGCGCTGCGCCAGTATCTGCAGGCCACGCCGGCGGCGGAGCGCATCGACGTGCTGATGTGCGAGAACGACGCGCTGGCGATCGGCGCCATCGAAACCGCGCGCCACGAGTTCGGCCTGCGCGTGCCGCAGGATCTGGCCATCGTCGGCTACGACGGCGACGAGCTGGCCGCCACGCCGTCATTCAACCTCACCAGCTACCGCCAGCCGCTGCCGCAGATGGTGGCGGCGCTGATGGCCATGCTCAAGGGCCAGGCGCCGGCGCAGTCGCTCAACTTGCCGGGCGAACTGCTGCTGCGCGGCTCCAGCTGAGCACCGCTACACGTTGGCCGCAGTGTAGGTAACAAAGGGCAGCGTGCTCTGCAGCGAGCCGCGCGGCGCCTTGTGCTGGATCGCCGCCACCATCACCTCCACCAGCCGGCTGGCCAGCCATTCCTGCGGGTGCGACAGCACCATGTTGACGCGGCGGTCGATCAGCGCCTGGCGGGTAATGGCGGTCAGATCCAGGCACACCGTCACCAGCTCGCGCGGCGCGGCGCCGATGTTCAGCGCCTGGATCACCCCCTCGATGCCGCCGCCGGCGATGTAGAGGCCGCACAGGTCCGGGTGCTGCTTCAGCAGCTGCAGCGTGGCCACCTGCGCCAGCTGGATATCCTCCAGGCTCACCAGCGTTTCCAGCAGCTGGAACTGCGGCGCGTATTCGCGGAAGTAGGAGCGGAAGCTCATCTCGCTCTGCTCCTGGCACAGGTAGCGGTGGCTGCCGACGATCACCCCCACCTTGCCCGGCACCGGCGCCAGCTCGGCAATCGCCCACGCCGCGCTGCGGCCAACCTTGCGGTGGTCGATGCCGACGTAGCCGCTGCAGCTGTCGGCGCTCAAATCGGAAATCAGCGCGAACACCGGCGTGCCGGCGGCGCTGATGGCGTCTATCGCCTGGCTCACCAGCGGGTGGTCGGCCGCCACCACCGCGATGGCGTCCACCTGCTTGCTCAGCTGCCACAGCCGGCTGACCACCTGCTCCGGCGTCAGTTCATCCAGAAACGACACCAGCGGCCGCCCGGCCGGCACCAGCTGCGTCCGGGTGGTGGCCTCCAGCACCGCACCCAGCTCCTGGTAGAACGGGGTGCTGCTTTTTTGCAGCACGAAGCCCAGCCGGTAGCCGGCGGTGCGCTCGTCGATGCGGTCGCGTATCAGCCCGGCGCGGCGAAAGCCCAGCCTTTCCGCCGCCACCAGCACCCGCTCGGCGGTGTCCTGGCTGACGCTGGCGCGCTTGTTGATTACCCGGTCCACCGTGGCCACGCCCACCCCCGCCTCGCGGGCCACATCCGCCATTGTCGGTCCCATTTTCTTGCTCCGCCTTGATGGTTTCTATCATCACATCGCCAGCACTTCATGATAGCAACTGATGCGAAATGAAGTTGCCGGATTGTGCGCTAACGCTTGCTGATTATACTCGATTTACCACGCCACAGCCTTGATTCACCCCAAGGCCATGCCGCGTCGGCGATCAAGAAAACACCCAGAGGAGAATGATAGAAAATGATAAAAAACACCCACATCCGCGACTACAGTCTGGACGGCCCCTGCGGCCAGCAGGCCGCCGCGCGCGGCCTGGTATCGGCACAGTGGTTTGCCTGCACGGTAGACCGCAAGCAGATGAAGCAGCTGATGCAGCGCAGCGACTGGCAGGCGCTGCAATACCTGGGCACTTGGCTGGCGCTGCTGCTCGGCAGCGGCGTGCTGGCCTATCTGAGCTGGGGCACACCGTGGGCAGTGCCGGCCTTCCTGCTGTACGGCCTGCTGTACGCCGCCGGCGAGCACGGCTCGCACGAGCTGTCGCACGGCACGCCGTTCCGCACTGGCTGGCTGAACACTTTCTTCTTCCAGCTCACCTCCTTCCTGGCGCTGCATGAAACCGTGTTCTGGCGCTGGAGCCACGCCCGCCACCACACCGACACCATCATCGTCGGCAACGACCGCGAGATCGCCTTCCCGCGCCCCATCCGCCTCATCGGGCTGTTTGCCGACTTCTTCTTCCTCAAGTCCGGCAGCATCGAATTGCTGCGCACCGTGCGCCACGCCTTCGGCAGCGTCAGCAGCGCCACCCGCTCCTTCGTGCCGGCGTCCGAGGTTGGCCGCATGATCCGCAGCAGCCAGGTGCACACCCTGATCTTCGCCGCCACCATCGCCGCCTGCGTCTACAGCGGCAGCATCCTGCCGGCGATGTTCATGGTGCTGCCGCGCTTCTACGGCTCGCCGCTGACCCAGGTGTTCAACATCACCCAGCATGCCGGCCTGGCCGAGGACGTGCTGGACCACCGCCTGAACACCCGCACCGTAATCTTCAACCCGCTGTTCGCCTTCCTGTACATGAAGATGAACTACCACGTGGAGCACCACATGTTCCCGATGGTGCCGTTCTACAACCTGCCCAAATTGCACGCGCTGATCCGCGAGCAGTGCCCGCCGGCCCACCCCGGCCTGCTGCACGCCTACCGCGAGATCATCCCGGCGCTGTGGCGCCAGCGCCGCGAGCCCGGCTACACCATTCCGCGCCAACTGCCGCCGGCGCCCGCCCAGAGCACGCTTGCGGCCAAGCCCGTTACCGCCGCCAGCGCGGCCTGACAACACATACCAGGAGACCGCCATGAGCCACTGGATCAACGCCTGTGATATCGACGACATCGAACCGGAAGACGTGCTGCGCTTCGACCACGCCGGCCACAGCTACGCCATCTACCACGCGCCGGACGGCCAGTTCTACGCCACCGCCGGCCACTGCAGCCACGAGAAGGTGCACCTGGCCGACGGCCTGGTGATGGACCACATCATCGAGTGCCCCAAGCACAACGGCCGCTTCGACTACCGCAGCGGCAAGGCGCTGGGCGCGCCGGTGTGCGTGAACCTGCCGACCTACCCGGTAAAGCTGGAAGGCGGCCGGGTGTGGATCGCGCTGGCCGACGCCTGAACGGAGCCGCGCCATGAGCCACCCCGCCCCCATCATCATCGTCGGCGCCGGCCATGCCGGCGGCCGCGCCGCACTGGCACTGCGCGAACAGGGCTACGCCGGGCCACTGCTGCTGATCGGCGACGAGCCGCACCTGCCCTACGAGCGCCCGGCGCTGTCCAAGCAGCTGCTGCTGGGCAGCCAGCCGGCGGAAGCCTGCCATATCGGCAGCAGCCAGCAGTACCGCGAGCTGGACATCGAGCGGCTGAGCGCCACCCGCGTCAGCGCCATCGCCCCGGCCAGCCGCCAGATCACCCTGCACGACCGCCGCACGCTGCCTTATCACAAGCTGCTGCTGGCCACCGGCGGCCGCGCGCGCCAGGCCACACTGCCTGGTGCCGACCTGGCCGGCATCCAGCTGCTGCGCACGCTGGACGACGCCGCCGCGCTGCGGCCGCGGCTGCAAGCCGGCCAGCGGCTGCTGGTAGTCGGCGGCGGCTTTATCGGCCTGGAGGTGGCGGCCAGCGCGCGCCAGCTGGGCTGCCAGGTTACCGTGCTGGAAGCCGGCGACAGGTTGGCCGCACGCGCGCTGCCGCCGGCCATCTCCGCACGCCTGCTGCAGCTGCATCAGGCGCATGGTGTGGAGGTGCGGCTGGGCTGCAGCCTGCGCGGCTTCGTCGGCCACGGCAGCGTAACCGCGGTGGAGCTGGCAGACGGCGAACGCCTGCCGTGCGACACAGTGGTGGTGGGCATCGGCATCCAGCCCAACACCGAGCTGGCCGCCGCCGCCGGGCTGGCGGTGGGCAACGGCATCCGCGTCGACAGCCGGCTGCAGAGCAGCGATGCGCACATCTACGCGGTGGGCGATGCCTGCGAGTTTCCGGCGCCGCAGGATGGCCAGCCGCAGCGGCTGGAAACCTGGCGCAATGCCGAGCTGCAGGCCCGCCACGTGGCGTGCAACTTGCTGGGCGCCGACGAGCCGTATGCCGCGCTGGGCTGGTTCTGGTCCGACCAGTACGACCACAGCCTACAACTGGTGGGCAGTCTGCCGGCGGCGGCCAACTGTGTGACGCGCCAGCTGGCCGATAGCGGCGTGCTGCTGTTCTGCCTGGATGCGGCGGGCCGCCTGCAGGGCGCCTGTGGCTGGGGCGCCGGCAACAGCGTCGCCCGCGACATCAAGCTGGCGGAAATGCTGATCGCCAGCGGCAAGGCGCTGGACCCGGTGGCGCTGGCCGCACCCGATATCAACCTGAAGACCCTGCTGAAAGGGGCAAGCCGTGACTAAACGTTTGCTGGTATTCCAATCGCTGTGGGCGATGGAAAACATCCATAACGGCCACAGCCGCAGCGTGGAGGAAAACCTGCAGCAGCTGGCCGCCGCCGGCTTCGACGGTTTTACCGACCACTACTACCAGCGCGCCCACGTGCAGCGACTGGCCGCCACCGCCCGCGAGCTGGGCCTGCAGGCCGAGGGCCAGGTGTTCCCCACCGATATCGACGGCCTGCAGCCGGCGCTGGAGCTGGGCAGCGAGTTCGGCTGCCACCACATCACCATCCAGGCCGACCTGCGCCCGCGCAGCGTGCGCGAGGCGGTGCGGGTGCTGGAAGGCTGGCAGCGGCTGGCGGAGCAGGTGGACTTCCCGGTGCTGCTGGAAACCCACCGCTACCGGCTGAGCAACGACCTGCTGTTCATGCTGGACGTGCTGGAACAGCTGCCCCACCTCAAGCTGCTGGCCGATCTGTCGCACTACGTGGTGGCGCGCGAACTGCCGCTGCCGCCGGCGGCGGAAGACCAGCAGCAGATCCGCCACATCCTGCAGCACAGCTGGGGCTTTCACGGCCGGGTGTCCAACGGCCACCAGGTGCAGGTGCCGCTGGGCTACCCGCAGCATCAGCCGTGGCTGGATGTGTTCCAGGACTGGTGGCGCTACGGCATGCAGCACTGGCTAAGCCGCGCCGGCAGCGAGGACACGCTGTCGTTCACCTGCGAGCTGGGGCCGGCACCGTATGCCATTACCGGTGCCGACGGCCTGGACGTGGTCGACCGCTGGCAGGAATCGCTGCAGCTCAAGCGCATCGCCGAGCAGGCCTGGCAGCAGGCGAGCGCGGCGGCGGCGCCCGCCCCCGGCCGCGCCCGGCACGCGTAGCCGCGCGCTACGGCTGCCGGCTGGAGGCCAAGGTTGGCCGCAACGCCCGGTAGCCGGCGCTGGCGCTCAGTAGCAGCGCCAGCACGACCAGCGGCAGCGCCACGGCAAAGGTGACATGCATGCCGTGCGCCACCTGCGCCGGGCTGGCAGCTGCGGCCGCGCCGCCGGCGGCGGCGGCGAACACCGCACCCAGCAGCGCGCTGCCGCTGATCAGCCCCAGATTGCGCGCCAGGTTGAGCATGCCGGCCATCAGCCCGCGTTGCGCCGTGTCGATGGCGGCCATGCTCTGCGTGGTGTTGGCGGCCTGGAACAGTGCGTAGCCGGCGGTGAGCAGTGTCATCGGCGCCACGTACGCCGCCACCCCGAAGCGGCTCGGCAGCAGCGCCAGCAGGCCGCAGCCCAGCGCCACGCCGGCCAGGCCGGCAAGCTGCATGCGCTGCGCGCCGAGGCGGTCGACCAGGCGCCCGGCCGGCACCCCGCTCAGCGCCGCCACCAGCGGCCCCACCGCCACCACCAGGCCGACCGCCCCGCTGCCCAGCCCCAGTGTGTGCGCCAGGTAGAACGGCCCCACCAGCAGCGTCACCATCACCACCGCCGCCACCAGCAGGCTGCTGGCCAGGCTGGCGCGCAACAGCGGCTGGCGGAACAGCCGCAGCTGCAGCAGCGGCGATGCCACCCGCGCCTCCACCAGCACGAACAGCCCCGCCCCCAGCAGCGCCGCCGCCAGCAAGGCCAGGTTGCGCACACCGAACTGGCCGCGCCCCAGCGTCATCGCCAGCGCATAGGCGGCCAGGCTGCCGGCCAGCAACAGGGTGCCGGCCACATCGAAACTGGGGCGCGGCGCCGCCGGCTGGCGGTCGGGCCCGGGCAGCTGGCGCCACACCAGCCACAGCGCCAGCAGCCCCAGCGGCACGTTGAGCAGGAAGATGGCGCGCCAGCCCAGCGCGGCGATCAGCAGCCCGCCCAGCGACGGCCCCAGCGCGGTGCCCAGCGCCGAGGTGGTGCCCAGCAGCCCCATCACGCTGCCGGTTTTGTCCGCCGGCACCAGTTCGCCGACAAAGGCCAGCGTCAGCGCCATCATCACCGCCGCCCCCAGCCCCTGCAGCGCGCGGGCGGCGATCAGCAGCGGCAGCGATGGCGCCAGCGCGCACAGCAGCGACGCCAGGCTGAACAGCGCGAGGCCGCCCAGCAGCAGCCGGCGCTTGCCGAACAGGTCCCCCAGCCGCCCGACGCCGACAATCAGGCTGGTGACCGCCAGCAGGTAGCCGAGCACCACCCACTGCACTTGCTGGAACGACGCCTGCCAGACCTGCGCCAGCGTCGGCAGCGCGATATTGGCGCTGCTGGTGGCCAGCGAAGACAGCAGCAGCGGCAGTGACAGGCTGAGTAGCGCCAGCCGTGGCAAGGCGGCGGCGGCAACGTTGGCCGCAGCGCGGCCGGATACGGGATTGGACATTGGCTTGCGGCTCCACAGATTCGGTGCTGCCAGCATAGGCGGCGGCCACAGCTGGCGGAAGACGCACGATTTGCACTTTATCGTTGCGTTTGACGCCAGCTATCCACCATGCCAAGGTGACGGCATGACACTCCCCGATCTCAACCTGCTGCAAACCCTGGACGTGCTGCTGGCCGAAGGCAGCGTGGCGCGCGCCGCGCAGCGGCTGCAACTCAGCCCGTCGGCGATGAGCCGGGCGCTGGCGCGCCTGCGCGAGGTCACCGGCGACCCGCTGCTGGTGCGCGCCGGGCGCGGGCTGGTGCCGACGCCGCGGGCGCTGGAACTGCGCGAGCGGGTAGCCGAGCTGGTGCAGGAGGCCGCTGTGGTGCTGCGCCCGGCCCAGCTGCCCGAGCTGGCCCAGCTGCAGCGCACCTTCACCCTGCGCAGCAGCGATGGCTTCGTGGAAAACTTCGGCGCCGCGCTGCTGGCGCGCATCGGCCAGCAGGCGCCCGGCGTGCGGCTGCACTTCCTGCCCAAGCAGGACAAGGACAGCACGCCACTGCGCGACGGCAGCGTCGACCTGGACACCAGCGTGGTGGGTGCGGCCACCAGCCCGGAACTGCATGCGCAGACGCTGTTCCACGACCACTTCATCGGCGTGGTGCGCCACGACCACCCGCTGAGCCACGGCGACATCACGCTGGCGCACTATGCCGCCGGCCGGCACATCGCCATCGCGCGCCGCGGCGTTGTCGGCGGTGCGCTGGACGCCGCGCTGCAGCCGTTCGGGCTGGCGCGCAACATCGCCACCATCGTCGGCGGCTTTGCCACCGCGCTGACGCTGGCGCGCGGCAGCGACCTGATCGCCAGCGTGCCCGCGCAGCACACCGGCAATCTGCGCGCCGGCATGCACAGCTTTGAACTGCCGTTTGCCGCGCCGCAGATCACGGTGTCGCTGCTGTGGCACCCGCGGCTGCACGCCGACCCGGTGCACCGCTGGCTGCGCGGCTGCGTGCGCGAGGTCTGCGCCGCGCTGCGCCAGCCGCCGCCAGCGTGACGGCGTTCGCCGCGGCATGCGCGCCGGTACCGGCGTAACCACGGCGGAAAGGTTGGCCGCACGCCGCGGCGGCCAAGCTTGGACTAGCGCCGGCGCCGGCGCCAGTGCAGCAACAGCTTGCCGGCGAGCAGCAGCGCGATCAGCGCCAGCAGCGCCGCCTCCTGGTAGCGCTGGAGATCGGCGAACAGCCACTGCAGCGAGTGGCCGAACAGGAAGCCGCAGCCGGCGATCAGCGGCGCCCAGATCGCCGCGCCCAGCAGGTTGAAGCCGGCAAAGCGCCAGGCCGACACCCGGCTCATGCCGATCACGATCGGCCCGATCACCCGCAGCCCGTACATGAAGCGCACGCCGACGATCACCCAGGCGTCGTAGCGCAGCAGCAGCCGGTTGACCTGCTCGGCGCGCTGCACGCCGGCGGGCAGGCGCCGCAGCAGCGCCGCGTTGTAGCGGCGGCCGAGCCAGAAGAACAGCTGGTCGCCCAGCGTGCCGCCGCCCAGCGCCAGCAGCACCACCAGCGGCAGCGACAAATACCCCTGCTGCGCGGCAAAACCGGCCAGCAGCAGCAGGCTTTCCCCTTCCAGCACCGCGCCGACGAACACGGCCAGGTAGCCATAGTCGGCAAGCAGTTGCGCTAATGTCATGGTCGTTCCCGATGGTAAAGGCACTTGCAGCGGATTCCGCTTCGAGTGTACAAGCTTGCTGCAAAAACCCGGCAGCCGCTGCGGCCAACCCTGGCAGCCACCGCGGCCACGGCCATGCCCGGCCGTGCAGCGCGCCCGGCGCCAACCCGGCGCCCGGCGCAAAACCGGCCAGCCCATGCGCTACCCGCGCGGCGGCGGCGCGCCGGCCACTACGAGCAAACGCTTTATGTCACGACTGATCCGCGCCCTTTGCCTGCTGCTGTGCGGCAAAGCGGCCGTGGCTGGCCAGACCATCAATCTGGCCACCACCGATTACCCGCCCTACTTCTCGCCGGCATTGCCGAACGATGGCGTGGTGGCCGCCATCACCCGCGCGGCGCTGGCCAAGCGCGGCTACCACCTGCAACTGCACTACCGCCCGTGGGCGCGGCTGATGGCCGAAGTGCACGGCGGCCAGTTCGATGGCGTGATGGCGGTGTGGTACCAGGCCGAGCGCGCCGACTACCTGCGCTACAGCGCGCCGCTGGTCAACACCGTGATCGGCTTTTACGCGCGCTACGACAAGCCGCTGGCGGTCAATACCCTGGCGGCGCTCAAGCCCTATGTGATCGGCGTGGTGCGCGACTACAAGAACCCGGATGCCTTCGACGCCGCCCGGCTGCGCGTCGAGCCGGCCAACGACGACCTGACCAATCTGAAAAAGCTGGCCGCCGGCCGGCTGGACCTGGTGCTGATCGACAAGGTGCTGGCCAGCTCGCTGCTGCCGGCACTGCCCAGCGCCCAGGTCGCCAAGATCCACTGGCAGAATCCGCCGGTGGCGGTGATGCCGCTGTATGTCGGCTTCGCCCGCGCCCGCCCCGACAACGCCAGGCTGACCGCCGAGTTCAACCGCGGCCTGCAGGCGCTGCACAAGAGCGGCGAGTTTG
The DNA here is from genome assembly GCF_042648525.1 of Vogesella facilis. Lineage (NCBI taxonomy): Bacteria > Pseudomonadati > Pseudomonadota > Betaproteobacteria > Neisseriales > Chromobacteriaceae > Vogesella > Vogesella facilis. The sequence continues at coordinate 49,837 of NZ_JBHRXN010000031.1, read as the reverse complement.
CCAGGCTGCTGCAGCAGTACCATCTGCCGCAATAAACCCCGCGCCCGCCCCCAACGTTGGCCGCAGCCGGCTCGCCTAGCCGCCCAGGCCGAACGGGTCGTCGATGCTGTGGCTGGGCTGGGTAAACCAGCGCGGCCCGGCGTCGCTCATGTAGAAGTGATCCTCCAGCCGCACGCCGAATTCGCCCGGCACGCAGATCATCGGCTCGTTGCTGAAGCACATGCCGGCCGCCAGCGGCGTCTGGTCGCTGCTCACCAGGTACGGCCATTCGTGGATGTCCAGCCCGATACCGTGGCCGGTGCGATGCGGCAGGCCGGGCATGGCGTAGCCGGGGCCGAAGCCGTCGGCCTCCAGCTGCCGCCGCGCGGCGCGGTCCACCTCGCCGCACGGGGTGCCCAGCTGCGCCGCGGCGAACGCCGCCGCCTGCGCCGTCTTTTCCGCGTTCCACACCTGCCGCTGCCGCGCACTGGGGGTGCCGAACACATAGCTGCGGGTGATGTCGGACAGGTAGCCGTGCAGCGCGCAGCCGGTGTCGATCAGCACCATGTCGCCGTCCTTGAGCGTCTGCGCATGGCGCACGCCGTGCGGGTAGGCGGTGGCCTCGCCGAACAGCACGATGCAGAAGGTGGAGCCGCTGGCGCCCACCTGGCGGTGCGCCTGCTGGATGAAGGCCTGCACCTCGCCGGTGCCGATGCCGGCGTACAGCATGCTGGCGGTGGCCTGCTGCACCGCCAGCGTCATGTCCTTGGCGCGCTGCATCAGCGCCAGCTCCGCCGCCGACTTGTGCATGCGGCACCAGCTGGTAACGATGCTGGCATTGACCAGCTCGGTCGCCGCACAGCTTTTGGCGATGCCGTCCACGGTAAAGAACGGCGTGCTTTCGTCCAGCGCCAGCACGCCGCCGCCCGCTGACGGCAGCACGCTGCGCAGTACCGCGGCCAGCAGCTGGTACGGGCTTTCGTGCTCGTGCCAGCTGTGCAGCGGGCCGTCCAGCTGCATGAACTCACGGATGGTGCCCAGCTCGAACCACGGCGCGATGAACTGCACCTCGCCGCGGCTGGGCAGGATGGCGCCCACCAGCCGCTCGCTCGGCCGCCACTGCAGGCCGGTAAAGTAAGTGAGGCTGCTGCCGGCATGCAGGTACATGGCGGCAATGCCCAGCGCCTGCATGCGCTGCTGCGCGCGGGCGATGCGCTGGCGGTATTCGTCCAGCGCGATCGGCTCTGCCCCCGCGGTCATGTCGTGCAGGCTTGCCAGCGCCTGCGCCTGTGTTTGTCCACCGACTCCAATTGTCATCGTCACTCCACGCGAATACTGCGCGCTGGCGCGCTGCGGCCAACCTTTGGCGGTCGCCGCCCTGCCCGCCAGCCAGAATGGCCCCGCCCCGCCGCAGCGGGGCGCGGGCCGCATCCCCGGATAATAGGCTCAGGCCGACAGGCTGGCGAATGCCTCGTCCAGCCCCAGCACGCTGCCGGAGCGGGCCGGGTCATAGCCGGCCAGCTGGCCGACCGCGTCGCGGAACGCCGCGCTCTGCAAGGCGGCCAGCATGTGCTGCAGCGTGGGATGCTGCAGCATGTCGCGGTGCAGCAGGAAGAAATAGCGCTCGTTCTGCAGCGGCAGGAAATCCAGGTCGAAGCGCCGCGCCGCGGTCTCGATGCCCAGCCCGACGTCGGCCATGCCGCTGGCGATGAAGGCCGCCACCGCGGCGTGGGTCAGCTCCGCCTGCTCGTAGCCGTGCACCTGCTGCGGCGCCACGCCGGCCTTGTGCAGCAGCATGTCCAGCAGCAGCCGCGTGCCGGAGCCGGGCTGGCGGTTGACGAAGCGCACCGCCGGCCGCGCCAGGTCGGCGATGTCGTACACCTTGCGCGGGTTGCCGCGCGCCAGCATCAGCCCCTGGCGCCGGGTCACGATATGGATCACGCAGTGCGCCTGGCGATCGAAATGCGCGGCGTAGCTGGCGACGATGGCCGGCTCGAACTCGCCCAGCGGCACGTGGAAGCCGGCCAGATCGCACTCGCCGGCCTGCAGCGCCGCCACCGCGTCCTGGCTGCTGCGGTACTTGAGGTCGATCGCCATGCCGGCCTCGCTCAGCGTGCGCATCAGTTTTTCCACCGCGAAGCCGTGGCTGGCGTGCAGCCGCAGCGGCGCGCCCACCGCCTGCAGCGCCAGCCGCAGCTCGGATTCGATCTCCGAGGCCAGCGTTTCCAGCAAGGGGCCGATGCGCGCCTTGATGCGGTGGTTGGCCCACACCAGCCGCTCGCCCAGCGGGGTCAGCCGCGCGCCGCGGCCGCGCGCCATGTTCAGCAACGGCGCCCCCAGCTGCTGTTGCGCCTGCTGCAGCAGCCCCCAGGCATGGCGGTAGGAAGTGTCGCAGGCCTTGGCCGCCGTCAGCAGGCTGCCGTGCGCGTGCACCGCGGTCAGCAGCTCGATCAGCCGGAAAGGAATCTGTTCGCCGCCCTCGGCGGCGACTCCCCACACCAGCTGGCTGTGCACCCGCAGCGGCGCGGCCACATTATGTTTTGGCTGCATATAACTCCGGTCATTCGCATCATATTGAAAACTGCCGCACAAGCTAGCATCCTGCAGCAAAGCGTGCCGGCTATTATGCTTAGCACTGCATATGACTGTCGCGCGATCTCGACCATTCGGCGTCGGATAAAGACAGATCGGCCCGCGCTTTCGGCGCGACAATCGCCGCAACCCACCATGACATGCCCGCACGGCAGACGCTCGATAGAGGAGCCACCATGACCACGCAACAAGACCTGGCGCGCCGGCAAGTCCAGGCCGTTCTCCAGGCGCAGCAGCAGCAAGCCGGCGCCTTGTTGCCCATCCTGCACGCGGTGCAGGACACGCTGGGCTACATTCCCGACTGGGCGGTGGCCGACATCGCCCAGGCGCTGAACCAGAGCCGTGCCGAAGTGCACGGCGTCATCACCTTCTACCACCACTTCCGCACCAGCCCGCCGGCGGCGCACACGCTGCAGATCTGCCAAGCCGAAGCCTGTCAGGCGCGCGGCAGCCGCGCGCTGACCGCGCACGCCGAACAGGCGCTGGGCTGTAGCCTGCACGGCCGCAGCGGCGACATCGGCCTGGAGCCGGTGTACTGCCTGGGGCTGTGCGCCACCGGACCCAACATCATGCTGGACGACAAGCTGGTATCGCGCGTGGACGCGGCGCGGCTGGATCGCCTGCTGGCCGGCGTGAAGGAGGCCTGATGAACACACTCAAATTCTATGTGCCGCGCGATTCCGCGGCGCTGGCGCTGGGCGCCGACGACACCGCCGCCACGTTGGCCGCAGAGGCGGCCCGCCGCGGCGTGGACATCGAACTGGTACGCAACGGCTCGCGCGGCCTGTTCTGGCTGGAGCCGCTGCTGGAAGTGCAGACCGCGCAAGGCCGCGTCGCCTACGGCCCGGTGCAGGCCGACGACGTGCCGGCGCTGTTCGACGCGCTGCTGGCCGGCAGCGAGCATCCGCTGTGCCACGGCCTGACCGACGACATCCCGTATCTGAAAAACCAGGAACGGCTGACCTTCGCCCGCGTCGGCATTACCGACCCGCTGTCGCTGGCCGACTACCAGGCGCACGAAGGCTTTGCCGGCCTGCGCAAGGCGCTGGCGCTGAGCGGCGCCGACATCGTGCAGACGGTGCTGGATTCCGGCCTGCGTGGCCGTGGCGGCGCGGCGTTCCCGGCCGGCATCAAGTGGCGCACCGTGGCGCAGGCACAGGCGGCGCAGAAATACGTGGTGTGCAATGCCGACGAAGGCGACTCCGGCACCTTCTCCGACCGCATGGTGCTGGAAGACGACCCGTACATGCTGATCGAGGGCATGACCATTGCCGGCCTAGCGGTGGGCGCCAGCGAAGGCTACATCTACATCCGCTCCGAATACCCGCACGCAGTGGCAGTGATGAACGAGGCGATTGCGCTGGCTACCGCCGCCGGCTTCCTCGGCGACGACATCCTCGGCAGCGGCAAAACCTTCCGGCTGCAGGTACGCAAGGCCGCCGGCGCCTATGTCTGCGGCGAAGAGACCGCGATGCTGGAAAGCATCGAGGGCAAGCGCGGCGTGGTGCGCGCCAAGCCGCCGCTGCCGGCGCTGGCCGGGCTGTTCGGCCAACCTACCGTAATCAACAACGTGATCACCCTGGCCACCGTGCCGGTGATCCTGGCGCGCGGCGCCGCCTTCTACGCCGGCTACGGCATGGGCCGCTCGCGCGGCACGCTGCCGTTCCAGCTGGCCGGCAACCTGCAATACGGCGGGCTGGTGGAAAAAGCCTTCGGTCTGACGCTGCGCGAGCTGCTGCACGACTTCGGCGGCGGCAGCGCCACTGGCCGGCCGCTGCGCGCGGTGCAGGTCGGCGGCCCGCTGGGCGCCTACCTGCCGGAAGCACAGTTCGACACGCCGCTGGATTACGAAGCCTTCGCCGCGCTGGGCGCGGTGGTGGGCCACGGCGGCGTGGTGGCGTTCGACGACAGCGTGGACATGGCCGAGCAGGCGCGCTACGCGATGGAATTCTGCGCCATCGAATCCTGCGGCAAATGCACGCCGTGCCGCATCGGCTCCACCCGCGGGGTGGAGGTGATCCAGCGCATCCAGCGGCACGAAAACCGCCCGCAGCAGATCGAACTGCTGCGCGACCTGTGCGACACCATGCTGCACGGCTCGCTGTGCGCGATGGGCGGCATGACGCCCTACCCGGTGCTGTCGGCGCTGAATCACTTCCCCGAAGACTTCGGCGCCCATGACGCGGCAGAGTAAGGAACAGACGATGAACACCCAGATTCACGACACCGACTTTGGCACCCCGGCCCGCGTCTCCGAGCGCATGGTCACCCTGGAAATCGACGGCCAGCAGGTCACCGTGCCGGAAGGCACCTCGCTGATGCGCGCCGCCGCCGAGGCCGGCACCATGGTGCCCAAGCTGTGCGCCACCGACAGCCTGGAGCCGTTCGGCTCCTGCCGGCTGTGCCTGGTGGAAATCGACGGCCGCCGCGGCTTTCCCGCCTCCTGTACCACCCCGGCCGAAGCCGGCATGGTGGTGCGCACCCAGAGCGACAAGCTGCAAAGCCTGCGCAAGGGGGTGATGGAGCTGTACATCTCCGACCACCCGCTGGACTGCCTGACCTGTGCGGCCAACGGTGACTGCGAACTGCAGGACATGGCCGGCGTTACCGGCCTGCGCGAAGTGCGCTACGGCCTGGCCGGCGCCAACCACCTGGACAGCAAGAAGGACGAGTCCAACCCATACTTCAGCTACGACCCGGCCAAGTGCATCGTCTGCAACCGCTGCGTGCGCGCCTGCGAGGAAACCCAGGGCACTTTCGCGCTGACCATCTCCGGCCGCGGCTTCGAATCGCGCGTGTCGCCGGGCCAGAGCGAAGCCTTCATGGAATCCGAGTGCGTATCGTGCGGCGCCTGCGTCGACGCCTGCCCCACCGCCACGCTGCAGGAAAAATCGGTGATCCAGTTCGGCCAGCCGGAACACAGCAAGATCACCACCTGCGCCTACTGCGGCGTCGGCTGCGGCTTCAAGGCCGAGATGAAGGGCAACCAGGTGGTGCGCATGACGCCGTGGAAAGACGGCAAGGCCAACGAGGGCCACGCCTGCGTCAAGGGCCGCTTCGCCTGGGGCTACGCCACCCACCCGGACCGCATCACCAAGCCGATGATCCGCAGCAAGATCACCGACCCGTGGCGCGAAGTCAGCTGGGAAGAAGCCATCGGCTACGCCGCCAGCGAGTTCAAGCGCCTGCAGGCCAAGTACGGCAAGGATTCCATCGGCGGCATCACCTCCAGCCGCTGCACCAACGAGGAAACCTACCTGGTGCAGAAGCTGATCCGCGCCGGCTTCGGCAATAACAACGTCGACACCTGCGCCCGCGTCTGCCACTCGCCCACCGGTTATGGTCTCGGCCAGACCCTGGGCACCTCGGCCGGTACCCAAACCTTCAAGTCGGTGGAGCAGTCCGACGTGATCATGGTGATCGGCGCCAACCCCACCGACGGCCACCCGGTGTTCGGTTCGCGCATGAAGAAACGGCTGCGCGAAGGCGCCAAGCTGATCGTGATCGACCCGCGCAAGATCGACCTGGTGGACAGCCCGCACGTGAAGGCCGACTACCACCTGCCGCTGAAGCCGGGCACCAACGTGGCGATGGTTACCGCGCTGGCGCACGTGATCGTTACCGAAGGGCTGCTGGCCGATGCCTTCATCGCCGAGCGCTGCGAGGAGAAATCCTTCCGCGACTGGCAAGACTTCGTCAGCAAGCCGGAAAACTCGCCGGAGGCCACCGCCGACATCACCGGCGTGCCGGCCGAGCTGGTGCGCGGCGCGGCGCGGCTGTACGCCACCGGCGGCAACGCCGCCATCTACTACGGCCTGGGCGTTACCGAGCACAGCCAGGGCTCCACCATGGTGATCGGCATCGCCAACCTGGCGATGGCCACCGGCAACGTTGGCCGCGAAGGCGTCGGCGTCAACCCGCTGCGCGGCCAGAACAATGTGCAGGGCAGCTGCGACATGGGCTCGTTCCCGCACGAGCTGCCGGGCTACCGCCATATCTCCGACACCACCACCCGCCAGCTGTTCGAGCAGGCGTGGGGCGTGGAGCTGGACCCGGAACCGGGCCTGCGCATTCCGAACATGTTCGACGCCGCGCTGGCCGGCAGCTTCATGGGCCTGTACTGCGAAGGCGAGGACATCGTGCAGTCCGACCCCAACACCCAGCACGTCACCGCCGCGCTGTCGGCGATGGAATGCATCGTGGTGCAGGACATCTTCCTCAACGAAACCGCCAAGTACGCGCACGTGTTCCTGCCCGGCTCCTCGTTCCTGGAAAAAGATGGCACCTTCACCAACGCCGAGCGCCGCATCTCGCGCGTGCGCCAGGTAATGAAGCCGCTGGCCAAGTACGCCGACTGGGAAGTGACCCAGCTCTTGGCCAACGCGCTGGGGCTGAAGATGGACTACAGCCACCCGTCGCAGATCATGGCCGAGATCGCCGCGCTGACGCCCAGCTTTGCCGGCGTCAGCTACGAGAAGATCGACAAGCTCGGCAGCGTGCAGTGGCCGTGCAACGACGACGCGCCGGACGGCACGCCGACCATGCACATCGACGGCTTCGTGCGCGGCAAGGGCAAGTTCTTCGTCACCCAGTACGTGGCCACCGACGAGAAGGTCAACCGCCGCTTCCCGCTGATCCTCACCACCGGCCGCATCCTGTCGCAGTACAACGTCGGCGCGCAGACCCGCCGCACCGACAACGTGGCCTGGCACCCGGAGGACGTGCTGGAAATCCACCCGCACGATGCCGAGGAGCGCGGCATCAAGGATGGCGACTGGGTCGGGGTCAGCAGCCGCGCCGGCGAAACGGTGCTGCATGCCAAGGTCAGCGAACGCATGCAGCCGGGCGTGGTGTACACCACCTTCCACTTCCCGGAATCCGGCGCCAACGTGATCACCACCGACAACTCGGACTGGGCCACCAACTGCCCGGAATACAAGGTCACCGCGGTGCAGGTGCTGCCGGTAACGCAGCCGTCGGAATGGCAGCAGGGCTACCAGCGCTTCAACCGCACCCAGCTGGAGCTGCTGGAGCAGGCCGGCGGCACAGAAGGCAAGGCATGATGGCGCCGGAACAACCGCCCGCCCCCGCCGGCGCCAGCCGCTGCCAGGTGCAAACCTGGCAGGCTGGCACGGTGAGCGCCCAGCAGGACACGCTGGCGGAGGAGCTGCCGGTGGCGCTGGAATTCAACGGCATCTCGCACGCGGTGATGCTGGCGACGCCGCTGGATCTGGAGGACTTCGCGCTCGGCTTTGCGCTCAGCGAAGGCATCGTCGACAGCGTGCAGGAGGTGTTCGACATCCAGCAGGAAAGCGGCTGCGACGGCATCACAGTCAAGCTGGAGATCGCCACGGCGCGCTTTGCCCGCCTGAAGGAAATGCGCCGCAACCTCACCGGCCGCACCGGCTGCGGCCTGTGCGGCACCGAGAGCCTGGCGCACGCCGTACGGCCGCTGCCGCCGCTGGCCCAGCCCGGCGTGGTGCACGAAGCCGCCATCCGCCACGCGCTGGCCGCGCTGCGCCAGCACCAGACGCTGCAACAATTGACCGGTGCCACCCACGCCGCCGCCTGGTGCGGCGACGACGGCAGCATCCGCGTGGTGCGCGAAGACGTTGGCCGCCACAATGCGCTGGACAAGCTGATCGGCGCGGTACTGAAAAGCAAACCGGCGCAGCGCGACGGCTTCGTGGTGGTGACCAGCCGCGCCAGCATGGAGATGGTGCAGAAAACCGTCACCGCCGGCTTTGGCTGCCTGGTGGCGATCTCCGCCCCTACCCGGCTGGCCACCGAGCTGGCGCAGGCGGCCGGGCTGTGCCTGATCGGCTTTGCCCGCCCCGAGCGCTGGGTGGCCTACAGCCACGCCGAGCGCATCTGCGCCGCCGCCCCCGACACGCCCTGCGACTGACTTCGAGACGACCCATGGACACCCAACACCTGACCCACATGGCCAACCAGATCGGCAGCTTCTTCGAGGCGATGCCGGATCACCAGGAGGCGCTGGCCGGCATTACCCTGCACATCAAGCGCTTCTGGGAGCCGCGCATGCGCCGCGCGCTGCTGCAGACGCTGCAGCAGGATGCGGCCAACCTTAGCCCCATCGTGCGCGAGGCGCTGCAGGCCGACGACAGCTGGCAGCCGGCCGCGCGCTAGCCCCGCGCTACTGCATCAGCCCGGCCATGCGCCGCGCCAGCTGCTGCGCCAGCCGGCGCTGCCAGCCGGGGCTGTGCGCGTTGCGCAGCACCCGGTCTTCCCAATCGAAACTGCGCAGGATGGCGTTGTAGCCCAGCCAGCGCAGCGGTTCCGGCTCCCACTGCCGCAGCTGTGCCGGCGTGGTGAGCCAGGGAATCTGCAACACGTCGTCTGAGCTGCCGCAGATCAGCGCCGCCATGCAGCGCGCGGCCAGATTGCTGGCGCCGACCCCTTCGCCACCGTAGCCGCCGGCACAGATCACGCCGTTGGCCGCATCGACCACGATCTGCGGCGCAAAGCCGCGCGCCACGCCGAGATTGCCGCCCCAGGCGTGGGTGATGCGCGCCGGTGCCAGCATCGGGAACAGCTCCAGCATCAGCTGCCGGCGCATGGCGATCTCCGCCGCCGTCAGCACGAACGGCGTGCGCAGCCGACCCCGAAAACGGTAGCCGCCGCGCGCGCCAAACACCAGCCGATTGTCGCGGGTACGTTGGCCGTAACTGACCAGCCGGCTCCATTCGCTGAATGCCTGGCCGTGCGCCAGGCCGATCTGATCCCATAGTTGCTGTGGCAGCGGCTCGGTGGCGATCAGCATGCTCTGCACCGCAATCTGCTGGCCGCGCACGCCGGCCACGCCGGCGCTGTAGGCTTCCAGCGCCGGCAGCACCCAGTTCGCCCGCACCCGGCCGTGCGCCGTTTCCGCCTCATGCCGGCGGATGGCGCGCACCGCGCTGTGCTCGTACAAGCGCACCCCCAGCTCCTGCACGCGGCGCGCCAGCGCGCGCACCAGCCTGGCCGGCTGGATGGTGGCGACATGCGGCGAGAACACCGCGCCGTACGGCTGCGCCAGCCGCAGCTGCTGCTGCAGCGCCGCCGGCTCCAGCCAGGCGAAATCCTGCTCGCCGTGGCCATGCGCATGCCAGTGCGCCAGTTGCTGCCGCAGCCAGCCCGCCTGCTCCGGGTAGCGCGCGGCGCAGTACAGCACGCCGCCGTGGCGGAAGTCGCAGTCCAGCCCTTCTTTCGCCAGCACGCGGCCAACCTCGGCCGGGATGTCGCGCAGCAGCGCCAGGCTGGCGTCGCGCGCCGCCGGCGCCAGCCCGGCCAGCAGCCGCTCTTCGCCGGCCAGCTCGCCGATCACCCAGCCGCCGTTGCGGCCGGAGGCGCCGTGACCGGCGCTGTGCGCCTCCAGCACCACGATATCCAGCTGCGGCGCCCGCTGCTTCAGGTAGTAGGCGGTCCACAAGCCGGTAAAGCCGGCGCCGACGATGACCACGTCGGCCGCGGTATCGCCCGCCAGCGGCGGCGCCGGGGCGATGTGCTGCAGTTGCTCCATCCACAAACTGTTGCTGCTTGGCGGCGACATGGCGCGCTCCCCCCTGGTTGACGGCGCAACCCTAGCCGGCGGGCGGCACGCTTGTCGTTGCTGCGGGCACGCAGCGAATCTGCCGCAGGTAGGCCGCCGGCGTCATGCCGGTCTGCTCGCGGAACGCGCGGTAGAACGCCGACAGCGAATTGAAGCCGGCGGCAAACGCCAGCGCGTCGATGCGCGCCGGCGGCGGCTGCGTCGCCAGCTGCGCCAGCAGGTAGTGCACGCGCGCCGCGTTCACGTACTGGTAAAAGCGCCGGCACAGCACCTGGTTCAGCAGGTAGGACAGCTGGTTACGGCTGTAGCCGGTGGCGGCGGCCACCGCCTGCAGATTGCAGTCCGGGTCCAGAAACGGCTGCTGCTGGCGAAAGTAGCTGTCGAGGTCTGCGGCCAACCTGCTCAGCTGCCGCGCCGACAGCCCCAGCCGCGCCAGCGCGCTGCGCGCATCGCCGCTGCCGGCGGCCTGCACCGGCTGCTGCAGGGTGGCGTATTCGTGGATGCGCCACACCCGCCCGTCCCGCACCCGGATCGCCTCGCTGCTGCAAAACAGCGCACGGCCGCCGTGCAGCGCCAGCTGGTACTGGATGAAGGCGGTGTCGCCATCCACGCGGATGCGGTCGACATGCTCCAGCCGCTCGTTGCTGCCGGCCGGCAGCGCCGCCTGCACGTAGTCGCGCAGCTCGGCGCGGCGAAACACCCGGTTCTGCAGGTGGTCGTGGTATTCGATGTCCGGGTGGTAACAGCCGAGGATGGCGTCCAGCTCGCGCCGCTGCCATGCCTGGTGATAGCGCAGCACTACCTGGTAGGTGTCGTCGTTGAAGCCGGGGCTGTCCATGCTGCGCGGTCCTGTCTGCTGTGTCTTGCCTGCTGTGTCTTGTTTGCGCTGCGCACCTGCCCGTCGCGGGCGCGCAGCGCCATGTCGTGCCAGCACGTCGCCGCGGCCGCCCGCGCAGGCAGCGGACGCGGGCGCCTGCCGGCTACAGCGCGCCCTCGGCGCGCAGCACCCGTTCCAGCGCGGCAAAGCACTCCGCGTCGATGGCGCTGTGCAGGTGCTGGCGCATGATGTCCAGTGTCTTGGCCACCGGCGTGGCCGGGTGGTACGGGCGCTCGGCATTGATGGCGTCAAAAATGTCCGCGGTGGTGATGATGCGGGTTTCCAGCGCGATGGCCGCGGCGCCCAGCCCGCGCGGGTAGCCGCTGCCATCCAGCTTTTCGTGGTGCGCGCCGGCCACCCGCGCCAGTTCGGCAAAATGCTCGATGCGCTCGAGGATGGCTTCGGTGTAGCCGGCATGGCGCTGCACCGCCGCCCATTCGTCGGCGTCCAGCTTGCCCGGCTTGTCGAGGATGGTGTTGCTGACCCCCAGCTTGCCCACGTCGTGCAGCAAGGCGGCGCGTTTCAGCCAGCGGCGGCGTGCCGGCGCCATGCCCAGCTCGGCGGCGATGCAGTCGGCGTAATGGCCGACGCGCTGGCTGTGGCCGGCGGTAAACGGGCTCTTGGAATCCACCACCTGGCCAAAGCCTTCGGCGATCTCGTCCATGTAGTCCTCGTCCAGCGGCAGCGCATACTGCGCCGGCTCCAGCGCCAGCACCGCCCGGTCGATGTCGTCGGCCTCCAGCTGCTGCCAGAACGGCGCGCTGGCGCCCAGCTGGATGACCACCGCCACCAGCTGCGGATCGAACCAGCTGCCGGCGCGCCCCTGCACCTCGGCCAGCGCGGCATGGCGGCCGTGGGTGACATGGAACACGTCCAGCACCTGCGCCAGCAGCGCAATGCGCGCCGCCAGCGGAATGTTCTCGCCCAGCAGCCCCAGCGGCCGGCCGGAGCCATCCCAGTGCTCGTCCAGCGCCTGGATGCCGGCGGCGACGTTGTCGTTGAAACGCAGCTGGCGCGCGATGTCGGCACCGCGATGGCAGCGGGTGTTGATCAGCTCGTCGGCCATTTCCTTGCCGTGGCGCAGCACGTTGAGGATGGACTGCGCGCGCTGGCGCCAGCTGCTGGCGTGGGTGCCGGTGTTGCTGAACACGAAGCCCAGCATCTGCGGCAGGCTGGCGCCGACCAGCTTGAAATCCTGTTTGAACTGGCGGTCATCGGTGAGATACAGCTCGCTGATGCGCGCCGCGTTGCTGCTGCAGCCCAGGTCTTTCAGCAGGATGGTGTAGTACAGATCCCACAGCTGCTGCGCCGTCAGCCCCAGTGCCTGGCCGATGTGCATGCCGATCCAGCAGCTGCGGATGCAGTGGCCTTCCGGCTGGCCCTCGGTGATATCCAGCGCGTAGCTGAGCGCGCTGATGAGTTCTGACAGTTTCAGGGTGGTAGCCATGCGCGTCCCGAATGAAATGAGCCGGCCGCCGCGGCCAACGTTGGCCGCACGGCAATGCTGCGCAGGATGCGATAAAAACGGCGGCCGCGATAGCCATTTGCCATCCGCCGCGCGGCGGCTCAGTCGTTGCTCACCGCCAGTTCGTCGAGAAATTTCTCCAGCACCAGGTTGGGCCGCCGCCCCTTGCGCGTGGCCACGGTCAGCGGCACCTGGTAATGCAGCTCGGCCGGGCGGATGGCGCGCAGCCGGCCCTGCGCCACCCAGCTGGCGGCGAAGTGGTCCGGCAGGTAGCCGATGTAGCGCCCGGTGAGGATCAAAAAGGCGATGCCCTCGCGGTCGCTGGCGGTGGCGCTGCCACCCAGCAGCTGCTGGCTCTGCTGCGCCTCCGCCGGCAGGCGGAAGCTCGGCAGCACCGCCGGCGCGGCGGCGATGTCGGCATCGCTGATATCGGCATCGGCGCGCCAGAACAGCGGGTGGCCCTGGCTGCAGTACAGCAGCGAGTGCTCGTCGTACAGCGGGATGTAATCCAGCCCGGCCAGCGGGCTGACCAGCGGCACCACGCCGACGTGCAGCTGGCCGTCCAGCACCCCCAGCTCGATATCGCTAGGCGTCATCATGCCGATATTGATGCGTACCCCCGGCCCCTGCTCGCTCAGCGCACTCAGCGCCTGGGTGATGCGCATGCGCGACTGGGTGACCAGGCTGTTGACGATGCCGATGTTCAGCTCGCCGCGCAGCTGCTGGTGCAGCTGGTTCACCTGGCTGCGGAATGCCTCGATGGCCGCCAGCATGGTCTGGCTGGCGTGCAGCACCTCGCGCCCCTCGTCGGTGAGCGCAAAGCCGGCGCGGCCGCGCTGGCACAGGCGGATGCCGAGGCGCTTTTCCAGATCGCCCATGTGCAGGCTGATCGCCGAGCGGCTGATGCCCAGCACGCTTTCCGCCGCCGAGAAGCCGCCGCACTCGGCCACGGTCTTGAACAGCCGCAGCAGGCGGATATCGAAATCGCTGACCTGGCTCAGGGATGCCTTCTTGCTCATGTTTAACAAACACTCAACTTAACGTGAGAAAGATGTGATTTAACTCACATTTACTCCTGGTGCAAGCTAGCACCATCAACACAGCGCTCACAGGAGCCACGTCATGAACAACTGCAACGACCAATTTGCCGTCAGCGATCTGAATCTCGATGCCCAGTGGATGCCGTTCTCGGCCAACCGCGCGTTCAAGCGTGATCCGCGCATCATCGTGGGCGCCGAGGGCAACTACTTTATCGACGACAAGGGCCGTCGCATCTTCGACAGCCTGTCCGGCCTGTGGACCTGCGGCGCCGGCCACAACCGCCCCGAGATCCAGGAAGCGGTAGCCCGTCAGCTGGGCACCCTGGACTATGCGCCGGGCTTCCAGTACGGCCACCCGCTGGCCTTCCGCCTGGCCGACAAGATCGCCGGCGTGATGCCGGACGGCCTCAACCACGTACTGTTCACCGGCTCCGGCTCCGAATGTGCCGACACCGCGGTGAAGATGGCCAAGGCCTACTGGCGCCTGAAGGGCCAGCCGAGCAAGACCCGCTTCATCGGCCGCGCCCGTGGCTACCACGGCGTGAACATCGCCGGCACCGCGCTGGGCGGCATCGGCGGCAACCGCAAGATGTACGGCCAGCTGATGGACGCCGACCACCTGCCGCACACCCTGCAGCCGGGCATGGCGTTCACCAAGGGCATGGCCGACACCGGCGGCGTGGAGCTGGCCAACGAGCTGCTGAAGCTGATCGAACTGCACGACGCCTCCAACATCGCCGCGGTGATCGTGGAGCCGATGTCCGGTTCCGCCGGCGTGATCGTGCCGCCGCAAGGCTACCTGCAGCGCCTGCGCGAAATTTGTACGCAGCACGGCATCCTGCTGATTTTCGACGAGGTGATCACCGCCTTCGGCCGCATGGGCAAGTGGACCGGCGCCGACTACTTCGGCGTGACCCCGGACATCATCAACACCGCCAAGCAGGTGACCAACGGCGCCATTCCGCTGGGCGCGGTAGTGGCTTCCAGCGAGATCTACAACACCTTCATGCAGCAGGGCACGCCCGAGCACATGATCGAGTTCACCCACGGCTACACCTACTCCGGCCACCCGGTGGCCTGCGCCGCTGGCCTGGCCACCCTGGAGCTGCTGCAGCGCGACCAGCTGATCGAGCAGTCCGCCGCGCTGGCGCCGGTGTTCGAAGAAAAACTGCATGCCCTGCGCGGCAGCAAGCACGTGGTGGACATCCGCAACTGCGGCCTGGCCGGTGCCATCCAGCTGGCCGCCCGCGACGGCGATGCCGCCATCCGCCCGTACGAGGCCGGCATCAAGCTGTGGCAGGCCGGTTTCTACGTGCGCTTCGGTGGCGACACCCTGCAGTTCGGGCCGACCTTCAACACCACTGCGCAGCAGCTGGACACCCTGTTCAACGCCGTTGGCGATGTCCTGAACCAGACCGCCTAAGCGTCCCCTCCCCGCGCGGGGAGACCACCGATTTCTGTATCCGGAGAGTAATGACATGACTACCGTCGCCCATCTGATCAATGGTGAATTCGTCACCAACGTTGGCCGCACCGCCCCGGTGTTCAACCCGTCCCTCGGCGAAGCCGTACGCCAGGTGGCGCTGGCCGACCAGGCCACCATCCAGGCCGCCATCGACGCCGCCAAGGCCGCGTTCCCGGCCTGGCGCAACACCCCGCCGGCCAAGCGCGCGCAGGTGATGTTCCGCTTCAAGCAGCTGCTGGAAGCCAACCGCGACAAGATCGCCGCCATGATCAGCGAAGAGCACGGCAAGACCATCGAGGACGCCATCGGCGAACTGCAGCGCGGCATCGAGAACGTGGAATACGCCTGCGGCGCACCGGAACTGCTGAAGGGCGAATACAACCGCAACGTCGGCCCGAATATCGACAGCTGGTCCGACCACCAGCCGCTGGGCGTGGTGGCCGGCATCACCCCGTTCAACTTCCCGGCCATGGTGCCGCTGTGGATGTACCCGCTGGCCATCGTGTGCGGCAACTGCTTCATCCTCAAGCCGTCCGAGCGCGACCCGAGCTCCACCCTGTTCATCGCCCAGCTGCTGCACGACGCCGGCCTGCCCAAGGGCGTGATCAACGTGGTGCACGGCGACAAGACCGCCGTCGACGCGCTGATCGAGGCGCCGGAAGTGAAGGCGCTGAGCTTCGTCGGCTCCACCCCGATCGCCGAGTACATCTACAGCGAAGGCACCAAGCGCGGCAAACGCGTGCAGGCGCTGGGCGGCGCCAAGAACCACGCGGTGGTGCTGCCGGATGCCGACCTCGACAACACCGTCAACGCGCTGATGGGCGCGGCGTATGGCTCCTGCGGCGAGCGCTGCATGGCGATCTCGGTGGCAGTGGCGGTAGGCGATCAGGTGGCCGACAAGCTGGTGGAAAAACTGCTGCCGAAGATCGCGGCGCTGAAGATCGGTGCCGGCACTTCCTGCGGCCTGGACATGGGCCCGCTGGTCACCGGCGCGGCGCGCGACAAGGTGAAGGGCTATATCGACAGCGGCGTGGCGCAGGGCGCCACGCTGGTGGTGGATGGCCGCACGCTGTCGGTGGCTGGCCACGAGCAGGGCTTCTTCGTCGGCGGCACGCTGTTCGATAACGTGACCCCGGAAATGACCATCTACCAGGAAGAAATCTTCGGCCCGGTGCTGTGCATCGTGCGCGTCGGCAGCCTGGAAGCGGCGATGCAGCTGATCAACGACCACGAGTACGGCAACGGTACCTGCCTGTTCACCCGCGATGGCGAAGCGGCGCGCCTGTTCTGCGACGAAATCGAAGTCGGCATGGTCGGCGTCAACGTGCCGCTGCCGGTGCCGGTGGCCTACCACAGCTTCGGCGGCTGGAAGCGTTCGCTGTTCGGCGACCTGCATGCCTACGGCCCGGACGGCGTGCGCTTCTACACCAAGCGCAAGACCATCACCCAACGTTGGCCGCAACGCGCCAGCCACGAGGCGTCGCAGTTCGCCTTCCCCAGCCTGTAATTGTCTGCGGCGCGCTAGCGCGCCATGAGCAGCAGCAAGGGCCAGCCCGCTACCGGGCTGGCCCTTGTGTTTTGGTGGCGGCCGGAGCGCCAGACTGCGCCCGCGCGGGCCGGTCAACCGGCGGTCGGCAGCCCTTGCTTGCCTTGCTTGCCTTGCTTGCCTTGCTTGCCTTGCTTGCCTTGCTTGCCTTGCTTGCCTTGCAGCCGCGTGATCGACCACAGCAGCAAACGTTGGCCGTAGCCAGTCGCAAGCTAGACAACCTGCGGCCAACTTGGCCGCCCCCGGCTGCGATGCCCCACGCCGAGCCATAACCCGGCCGGTGACCTCAAACCTTGGCCGCAGCCCACCTTGCCGGTTGCAGCCAACTACGCGATCCAGCCGCCAGGTCGTGACCCACGGCCGCAACGGTACTCATCACGGTAAACGTTGGCCGCAGCCCACCTTGCCGGTTGCAGCCAACTACGCGCCCCAGCCGCCAGGTCGTGCCCCACCTCCACAATGGCACTCATCACGGCAAACGTTGGCCGCAGCCCGCGGGCAATCCGTGCCTTTCCACACGCGGGCCGAAACCCCGAGCACCAGCCCCGCGCCATGCCACGGCCCGGCCGGCAGCGGCGCCGGCGGCGTCAAACGTTGGCCGCCACCGCAGGCCGCGGGCGGCCGCTCGCCCACTACTTCGGGCGCCCCCTTGCCGGTATCGCAGGCAGAGCGGCACGCCGCCGCGGCCCAGCGCCGGCACCGATAAAAAAAGGGGCAGCGATTTACGCTGCCCCCAAACTACAACACCCAACGGATACGCCACAAAGCGCCCTGCCACTACTACTACAACCTGTTGCCCGCCTCCGGCGCGCGCTGTTCCTCGGCCATCTTGATGATCTCGCTGGTGGCGCGCGCGGTCTGCAAGGCCAGCTTGCCCACCTCCTCCGCCACCACCGCAAAGCCGCGCCCGGCCTCGCCGGCGCGCGCCGACTCGATGCCGGCGTTCAGCGCCAGCAGATTGGTCTGCTTGGAGATGTCGCGGATCACCGAGGAGAACGACAGGATCTTGCCCATGTTCTCCTCCACCCGTTGCCGCTCGGCCAGCTGCAGCGCCGCCGCCTCCTTCTCGTGCGAGATGTCGCGCAGCGCGCCGGCGGAATGGGTGACCACGCCGTGGCTGTCGCGCACGGTGGCGGCGCGCTCGCGGAACCACACATAGCCGCGATGCTTGGTGCGCATGCGGAATTCCACCGCGTATGGCGCGTCGCGCTGCAGGTGCAGGTCGTAGGCGCGCTGCACCAGCGTCACGTCGTCCGGGTGGATGCACTTGAGCCAGCTCTCCCAGCTGTTGGGAAACTCGTCCTTGTCGAACTGCAGCAGGTTGCGGTACTGCGCCGAGAACTTGATGCGGTTGCGCGCGTGGTTGGGGTCGCCATCCACCACGTAGAACACCCAGAAGCCCTCGGTCAGCGCCTCGGACGCCAGGTTGAACTCGTCGAACTCGGTTTTCATGCCCAGATACAGCTGGTTGAGCTGGAAGTTTTCCAGCCGCGACGCTTCCAGCCGCGCCTGCACATCCTTGAGCTGGTGCTGCAGCTGCGCCAGCTCGTCGCCCTGCGCCGTGGCCTGCTGCCGCCACTGCGCGGCATCCAGCCGCAGCTGCGCCAGTTCCTGCTGTTGCCGCCGCAGTTCGCGCAGCTGGCCCTGCAACTCCTGCAACGCCACGCGCAGCTCGTACGGCAGGCTCTGCTCCGGATGAACGAATGCCTTGTCTGAATCCCGCACCAGATGCTCCAGATAGTCGGTCAGCTGCAACAAGGTCTTGCGGTGTTTGCCTATTCCCAGCATGCGCTTGCTCCTGCCGCCCCGGCCGTGGCCGGGGTGGCGTCCACAACGATTGGTCGGCCCTCAGCGCAAGCGCAGCAGGGTGGATTTCAGCTCGGTGTATTTCTCCAGCGCGTGCAGCGACTTGTCGCGGCCATTGCCGGATTGCTTGAAACCGCCGAACGGGAAGTTCATGTCGCCGCCCTCGTCGTAGCAGTTCACCCACACCGTGCCGGCACGCAGCGCACGGGCGGCGCTGTGCGCGGTGGCCAGATCGGCGGTCCACACCGCGGCGGCCAGGCCATATTCACTGTCGTTGGCAATGGCAATCGCCTCTTCCAGCGTGCCGAAGCTGATCACCGCCAGCACCGGGCCGAAGATCTCCTCGCGCGCCAGCCGCGCCTGCGGCCCGGCCACCTCGAAGATGGTCGGCTGCACATAGTGGCCGCCACTGTCCTGCCGCACCTGCGCGCCGCCATGCAGCAGCCTCCCCTCCTCGCGACCAAGCGCGATGTAGCCCAGCACCCGCTCTAGCTGCTGCCGGTCGATGATGGCGCCCATCGCGGTGGCCGGGTCCAGCGGGTGGCCGGGGGCAAAGCGCTGCGCCGCACTCAACAGCTTGTCGAGAAATACCGCCTTGATATCGCGATGCACCAGCAGGCGCGAGCCGGCGGTACACATCTCGCCCATGTTGTAGAAGATGGCGCTGGCGGCGGCGTTGGCCGCACGGTCCAGGTCCGGGCAGTCCGGCAGGATGATGTTGGGCGACTTGCCGCCCAGCTCCAGCCATACCCGCTTCAGGTTGGACTGGCCGGCATACTGCATGATCAGCTTGCCCACCGCGGTGGAGCCGGTGAACGCCAGGCAGTCCACATCCGGGTGCAGCGCCAGCAGCCGCCCCGGCTCGCCAGCGCCGGGCAGCACGTTGAACACCCCGGCCGGGATGCCGGCCTCCTGCGCCAGTGCCGCGATGCGGATGGCGCTAAGCGGCGACTTTTCCGACGGCTTCAGCAGCACGCTGTTGCCGGCGGCCAGCGCCGGGGCGAATTTCCACGCAGCCATCAGCAGCGGGAAGTTCCACGGCACCACCGCCGCCACCACGCCGATCGGCTCGCGCGTCACCAGCCCCACCAGGTGCTGGTCCGCCGGCGCCACTTCGCCGCCGCTCTTGTCGATGGCCTCGGCAAACCACTCGATACAGTAGGCGGCGCCCGGCACATCCACGCTCAGGGTGTCGGCAATCGGCTTGCCGCTGTCCAGTGTTTCCAGCAGCGCCAGCTCGTGCCGATGCTCGCGGATCAGCGCAGCCCAGCGCAGCAGTACCGCCTTGCGCTGGCGTGGATTAAGGCCGCGCCACACACCGGCCTCGAAGGCGGCGCGGGCGGCGGCCACCGCCGCGTCCACCTCGGCGGCGCCACAGTCGGCCACGGTGGCCAGGGTACGGCCGTCTATCGGGCTGAGACAGGCAAAGCTGCCGCCCGCGGCAGCCTGGCAGTATTCGCCGCCGATAAAGGCCCGGCCTTCTATCGACAGCGCGGCAGCCTGTTGCTGCCAGTAGGCAAAATCGTGTTGCTGCATGGTCACCCCCGGTGCCGGCAGGCGCATGACGGGCCCGCCGGTATGTGTATCTGCGGCCGCCCGATGCGGCCAACGTTTGACGCTAGGCCAGCCCGCGCGCCAGGCGGCGGGCGCGGCAGGCGTCGCCAAAGGCGCGGAAGATGGCGCTGGACAGCGTGTCCTCCGCATGGCGCCACTCCGGATGCCACTGCACGCCGAGGGCGAAAGCCGGCGCATCGCGCACGCTTACCGCCTCCACCAGCCCGTCCGGCGCCACCGCCTCTACCTGCAGCCCGGCGCCGAGGCGATCCAGCCCCTGGCCATGCACCGAATTCACCGTCGCCGCACGCAGGCCGCTGATGGTGGCCAGCACGCCGCCGCCGCTCAACTGGATGCCGTGCGCCGGGCCGTACTGCACCGCCAGCGGCTGCGACTTGTCCTCGCGGTGATCGGCCAGGCCGGCAACCTCATGCACCCGCTGGTGCAGGCTGCCGCCGAAGGCCACGTTCAGCTCCTGAAAGCCGCGGCAGATGGCCAGCAGCGGCACGCCCTGCGCCACCGCGGCGCGCAGCAGCGGCAGCGTGGTGGCATCGCGGGCCGCATCGTGCAGGGTGCCCGGCAGGCTGGGCGCGCCGCCATACAGATGCGGCTCGACATTGGAATAGCTGCCGGTGAACAGCAGCCCGTCGACGGCGGACAGGATGTCGGCCGCGCTCTGGCGCTCGCCCAGCGCCGGCAGCAGCAGCGCCAGGCCCTGGCTGCCGTCGACGATGGCATTGATGTATTTCTCGCCGACCACCTGCGACCAGTGGATACCGGCCAGGGATCGGTCGGCGGTGATGCCGATTACGCTACGGTTTGACATGGTGTGCATCGTAAAAAAAGGGCCGGACCACCGCCGAAAGGGTCGGAACGGACGGCAGCCCGGCCAGAGGAGAAATTCCAGGGCTTGCTACAAATCGAGCGTCAGCGTGGGCGTCCTGGCCCGCGACACGCACAGCATCATCACCTTGCCGCTGGCGCGTTCCTGCTCGGTGAGCAGCATGTCGCGGTGATCCGGCTCGCCGCACAGCACGCGGGTTTCGCACATGCCGCACACCCCCTGCTCGCACGACGACGGCACGCAATGCCCGGCATCGCGCAGCGCATGCAGGATGGACTTGTCCGCCGGTATCGCCAGCTCGCGGCCGCTGCGCGCCAGCACCACCGTCAGCTCGCCGGCCTGGACGTTGGCCGCAGGCGGCGCGGCGGCGAAGCGCTCGATATGCAGCCGCGAGGCCAGCTCCTCGGCCGCGAAGCGCGCCTCCAGCGCATTAAGCAGGCCGGCCGGCCCGCAGCTGTAGGTGTGCATGCCGCTGGCGGCCAGCTTGACGATGGCGTCCAGGTCCAGCATGCCGGCCTCGTCCGCCGGCAGGATGCGTACCTTGTCGTCGCCGTAGGCGGCCAGCTCCGCCACAAAGGCCATCGATTGCCGCGCGCGGCCACCGTACAGCAGCAGCCAGTGGGCGCCGCTGCGCTCCGCCTGCCGGATCATCGGCAACAGCGGGGTGATGCCGATGCCGCCGGCCACGAACAGATAGCTGTCCGCCGCCTGCAGCTCGAAGGCATTGCGCGGCCCGCCGATGGTCAGCCGCTGGCCAACGCGCAGCGCGGTATGCACCTCGCGCGAGCCGCCGCGGCCGGCGGCCTCCAGCAGCACGGCGATACGGTAGCGCCGGCTGTCCTGCGGGTCGCCGCACAGCGAGTACTGCCGCACCGTTGCGGAAGGCAGCACCAAATCGATGTGCGCACCCGGCGTCCACGACGGCAATGGCGACCGATCCGGCGCCTGCAGCTCCAGGGACATCACCCCTTCCGCTTCCAGACGCATGCAGGTGACTTGCACCTCGATTTGTGTGCTGCGCGTGCTCATACCAGTGCCTGCTCTTGCGATGCGGCCGCTGCCTGCGGGCGGTTGCCACGTTCGATGAATTCGCGATAGGCGCGACGGTAGTTCAGCGTGTACAGGTCGGACTGCACCGAGTGCTCGACAAAATTGCCATCCCAGTCGATCTCGCGCGGCACGATGCCGGCGGCCACCGGCAGGTCTTCCCAGTACAGCTCCTTCTCCAGTCGCAGGCACTCTTCCAGGCTTTCACCGCGGTAGTCGCTGGCGTTGGCCACGCCCCAGAAGATCTTCACGTCGTCATAGGCCACCGGGCACGGGAAGCCGGCCACCACGCGGGTGCCGAGCTTGTCGTACTTGTAGGTGATGGCGATGAAGCCCGGCGCCACCATGTGGTAGTGCATCATGCAGTCGCCGTCGGTGGCCCATTCGCCCTGGCAGGCACTGAGCGGGCGATCCATCCACACGTCCAGCCCGTCGCGGCGCACGTTCAGCGGCTCCACCAGCGGCGACATCTGCCCCATCATGCCGCGGTGCACATAGGCAAAGTGCGACACATCGCCAAAGTTCTCGATGGCCACCGCCACGCCGGTGGGCGAATCCAGCGGCTCTGCGGCCAACCATTCCAGCTCCAGGCCATGCCATTCGGCCAGGTCGTACATCTCGAATGCCGGCGCTTCCAGCGTGGTCCACACATGGCCGTAGCGCTCGACACAGGCATGGGTGCGGATGGCGGCGGTGTGCGGAATCTTGCACTGGTCTTCCATCGACGGTACATGCGAGCAGCGCCCGGTGGTGGCGGCAAACTGCCAGCCGTGGTACGGGCAGGCGATGTTCTCGCCCTTGATCTCGCCCTGCGCCAGATTGGCGCCGCGATGCGGGCAGCGGCTTTCCTGCACCACCGCCTTGCCGGAGGCGGTGCGGTACACCACCAGTTTCTCGCCCAGCAGCGTGGCCGCCAGCGGCTTGTCCTGCAGATCCACCGAGCGGGCCACCGGGAACCACTGGCGGCGCATGGCCTGTTCGGCCTGCTGACGCAGCGTAGTCTGTGTCGTCATGATGCTTCTCCTCTGTTGTGACTTAGATGCCGACCATCAGCGCCCCGCCATTGACGGGAATCACCTGGCCGGTGATGAACGCCGCCTGGTCCGAGGCCAGGAAGGCCACGGCGGCAGCGATTTCTTCCGGATGGGCAAGGCGGCCAAGCGGGATGTTGGCGCACTCGTCCGCGATGTATTCGTCCGGCACCATGCGGGTGAGGATGGCGCCCGGGGTCACGGCATTGACCAGAATCCCCTCGCGCACGAACTCCTTGGCCATGGTCTTCATCAGCCCCAATTGGGCGGCCTTGGCCACCATGTAGCCGTAGGAGTGGCCGTCCGGCACCTGCCCCCACTGCGAGCTGATGAAGATCACGCGCGCGGCGCGGCTGGCGCGCAGCCAGGGCAGCGCGGCGCGGGTGAGGTACATCGGCGCGTGCACGTTGATCTGCAGCAGGCGGTCGAAATTGGCTTCGTCGGTGTTTTCCAGCCCGGTCATCGAGTAGATCAGCCCGGCGTTGTGCACCAGGATGTCGATGCCGCCCAGCAGCTCGACGCTGCGGGCAATCGCCTGCTCGGCCAGCGCGCGCTGGGTGATGTCGGCGGTAATGGCGATGCTGCGGCCACCGGCCTGCTCGATTTCGGCGGCGGTGTGGTTGGCCGCATCGGCATCGATGTCCAGCACCACCACCGCGGCGCCCAGGCTGGCCAGCAGGCGGGCATGGGCGCGGCCGGCACCACGGCCGGCGCCGGTGACCAGCGCCACGCGGCCATGCAGCCGGCTGGCATCGGCCGACAGCGTCAGCACGGATTTCGGCGCGGCGCGCGCGGCGGGGTTGTTAGCGGTTTGTGACATGGTGGGTTCCTGAATGAAAGTGGCCGGCACGGGCATCGGCCAGGCGGACTGCCCGTGCCGGGTGATCCGTGCTTAGGCGCCGGCCTTGTGCGGCTCGGTGACGTAGAGCATGTTGCCGTCCGGGTCGAACATCGGGCGGTAGCGGTACCAGGTGCCGCTGGGGTGCTGCCACTCGATCGGCGCGCCGGTCACCCACTCCACCTTGCCGGCCAGCGCCGCCATGGCGTCGTCCAGGCTTGCCACCTCGAAGGCGAAGGAGTCGAAACCCGGCTTGTCCTTCAGGTTCACCGCCGTGCGGCGCGCCACCGGGGTGTCGTCCTCGGTGTGGAAGATGTAGAGGGTGACATTGCCCATCTCGATGGCTGCCCAGCGCTCTTCCGGCTGGTAGGGCAGGTAGAAACCCAGGCCCAGCGTGCCGTGGTAGAAGTCCACCAGCCGCTGCACGTTGTGGGTCAGAATGTCCATGTTGTCTAAACGCTTGAGCTTCAACACGATGTAACTCCTTGGGTGGTGGGGGTAATCAGACGGCGCCGAACAGCTGCGCATGGCGGCAGGGGCCGCCGCGCAGCGCCTGCAAGGTGCCGTTTTTAACGTCGAGCAGGATGCTGGCCAGGGTGGCGTACTGCCCTGCTTCCGGCAGGCTGCTGTCCGGGTGGCAGCACACGGCGCCAGTGCTGCCCAGGTGGCTGCTCATCGCCGCCAGGATGTCGCCGGCGCGCAGGCCGGGGCGGCCCCGCAGGCGGCGCAGCAGCTGGTCGTAGCGCACCAGGGTGTCCGGGTATTGCGCCGGCTCGGTGTCGAACTGGCAGGCCGGGCTGGAAAGAAAATGGTTGGTATGCACCAGCAGGCCGTCCTCGTGCGGGAACACCAGCCCCGGCCCGCCCGGGTGCAGTTCCACCGATACCGCCGTGCTGGCGTTGTCGGCGGAGGCCACCAGCGTCAGCGATGACGAGGCGGAAACGTTGGCCGCAGACAGCAGCTGCAGCGCCTGGTTGACGTCGCGCTGGGTGTCCAGCAGCCAGCGCGCGGCCACATGCACCGGCACGCCGATGCGCTGGCCGTCGTGGCGGTGGTGCAGGATGTTGAAATGCAGGCCCAGCCCGCGACTGTTGACGCCGGCCTTGCCGACGATGCCGAACTCGGTGACGGTGGTGGTGTGGCTGCCATCGGCATGCGGGATCTCCCACACCAGCCACTGCTCGGCAAAATCGGCGTACCAGTCCCAGGTCTGCACCGTGACCGGCGCATCGCTGAACGGGTCGATCTTCACCACGGTGGAACACTCGCCGCGCAGCTGGGCGCCCAGCAGCGCCAGGATCTCGGTGCGCGCGTTGATGGCACCGATCAGGCGCGCATCCAGCCCGGCGCCCTCGGCCATGCCGAGGATTTCCCGGTGCAGCGGCGGCGCAAAGGCGGCGATGGCGTCCAGTGCCTGTGCGCCCAGCGCCAGCAGGTCCACCTCGCGGCCGGCAACCCGGTCGAACAGCGCCTGGTAGCACAGCACGCTGCCGCGGATTTTGGCGGCGTACTGCTGGCCGAATTCCTGGCCGCGCGCCTGCGGCTCGGTACAGCTGGAGCGGAAGCGGATGCTCATTTCGCCTCCCGCTGCAGTTGCGGCGCCACATGCGCCGCCACCTCGTCCAGGCGGGCAAACCACACGTCGCCGTCGGCCACCAGGCGCTCGACGAAACGTTCCAGCTGCTCGAAGCGCGCACCGCGGCCGATCACTTCCGGATGCATGGTGAAGCTGGTATGGCGGCCATCGCGGCGGGCGGAGGCGTATTCGGCCAGCCAGCTGTCCACCAGGGTGCGCGGGTGGGTGAAGTTGCCGCCGTTGTCGATGCTCCAGCCGAACATCGGGTAATCATCCAGCGACCAGTGCACCGGGATCTCCAGAATGGAGCGGCCATTCCACTGCTCGTAGTACGGGCGGTCGTCGCCCATGCAGCTGGAGTCGTAGGCAAAGCCGTGCGCCAGCAACAGCTCGAAGGTTTCCGGGGTCAGCTCCCAGGACGAAGAGCGGTAGCCGGCCGGCTTGGGGGCGCCGGCACGCTGCAACGCAGCCAGGCCGCGCTCGATCTCCTCGGTCTGCGCCTCGGGCGAGGCCTTGTCGCTGCGCAGGTGCATATGGCCGTGATGGCCGATCTCGTGACCATCGCGCAGCAGCAGCTCCACCACGCCCGGATGCTGCTCGGCGGTGTAGCCCGGCACGAAGAAGGTGGCGCGGATGTCATGGCGGCGCAGCAGCGCCAGGATGCGCGGCACACCGCGCACCACGCCGAAGCGGCCCTCGGACAGGCTGGTCAGGCGGCGGGCATAGCTCGGGCTTTCGCCCAGGTAACCGGCTTCGGCATCGACATCGAAGGTCAGCGACACCGCAGTGGACTTCTGCTGCGGCCACTGCGGGTGGGTGGTGTGTGGTTTCGTCATTTTCTGTCTCGCTCTCGATAACAGGCCTGCGTGATGGCAGCGCTAGTGCACCGGCCGCCACGGCAGGCCGTGGCCAAACATGCGGCGGCCAAGCCCGGGAGCCGGCGGTGCGATTTGCGCATTGCGCAGTTCGCTCCACTTTTGGCTGCGCAGCAGTAAAACCCCTGCTGCACGCCCCGCCCGGCTGGGCCCGGCCTGCCGCCATGACCGGTGCTGCTTTGCCGCCTTGCGGCGTGGCCATGTGGTGATTTGATAATAAACACAGCCGATGCGCTTATCTACGTTTTTTTTATTTTTATTTGCGCATTGCGCATTTGAAATGAAGATTTTTTGACTTATGCGCAACAAGACACACGCTGCGCCACGCAAAACCTGCCGGCTGCAGCGCTGGCAGCACAATGGCAAGAACAATGGGGTGTTGATCGACTGCATGCGCAACAAATCACAATAGAAGGCGCGCAACGCGCAGCAGGCGTGCAGAGCGGCAACGCGGAGTGAGCGCCGGCACAACGGGAGGCGTACCGGCGGCAGGCGGGAGAACAAACCAGCGCCAGCTGGCGGGCGGCAGCGGCGACCAGCAGCTAGACGAAGCGGGGCGTAACGTTGGCCGCAAGCCAGCCCGCCCGCCCGCAGCGACAGCCACGGGAGCATGAAAAAAGGGACGCTGCCGCGCGGCCAGCGTCCCTCGGTTGCCCGCCTGGCGGCGGCAAATGCTAGTTAGCCGATCACGGTGAGCTTGGCCGAGATCCACACCACCGCCACCGCCAGCAGCAGCGCCAGATACGGCAGCACGCCGGCACGCGCATGCGGCAGGTCGATGTCGCGACGCATGGACTCCGGAAACTGGCCCTTGTCCTGCCAGTAGTGGCGGTAGATGAACACCGGCACGATCAGGAAGGTGGCGATCAGGCCATTGCGCAGGGTGTTTTCACCCTGGAAGTTGGCGCCGGCGCCAACGAACACCAGGTCGATGAAGCCGCACAGCGCCCCCAGCCCCAGCAGCCAGTTGGCGCACTTGTACGGGCGCGGCCAGTCCGGGCGATCCAGGCGGTGAATCCAGCCGGACTGCAGGTTGAGGAATACGAAGATCATGTAGCAGACGTTGGATACCGCCAGCACCGACATGTAGTTGGACATCAGCAGCAGGAACACGTTGAAACCGAGGTCGGTCCACATCGCGCGCGTCGGCGCGCCATGCTGGTTGACGTGCGACAGGTACTTGGGCAGCCAGCCGTCCACCGATGCCTGGTACAGCGTGCGCGACGAGCCCATCATCGAGGTCATCACCACCAGCAGCACCGACAGCACCAGCATGGCCACAATCACGTTGAACACCACCGCCCCGCCGCCGACGAACTTGGCCATGGCGGCGCCGACGCCGGAACCGTCGATGATGCTGGGCGCCAGCATGCCCTCCAGCCCCAGGTGGCCCTGAAAGGCGATCGGCACCACGATGAACATGAACAGGCACAGCAGGCCGGAGGCAAAAATGGCGCGGAAGGTGTCTTTCTGCGGGTCCTTGAATTCGCGGGTGTAGCACACCGCGGTTTCGAAGGCGAAAGTGGACCAGCAGGCCAGGAACATCGCCCCCAGCGCGGTGCTGATGCCGGCGGCGTTCCAGCTGCCCATCACCGCGGCGCCGGAAGCGTCGTGCGCCAGCGGCAGCAGCGGCAGGAAGCGGCTGGACGGCATGTCGTCGGTGAACAGCGGCACCAGCGAGATGATCAGCAGCGGCGCCAGCGAGGCGATACCGAGGATGCGCTGGGTCTTGGCCGCGGCGGAGGCGCCGCTGTGCTGCAGCTTGAAGGTAATCAGCAGAAAGACCAGTGCCAGCACGAAGGTGGCGTTCACCCGCAAGGTGAGATCCTTGCTGATGAAGCCCAGGTCCAGCAGGGTGAGCTGCCAGCTGTTGATCGCCGAGTCGGCCGGAAACAGGCTGCTGAGCGTGTAGCCCGCCGCCAGGCTGGTGCCCAGCGCCAGCATTGGCGACCACGCCAGCCAGTTGCACCATACCGATACCGGCGCCACGAACTTGCTGTAGCGCACCCAGCCCAGCGCACCGTATACCGACGCGCCGCCCGATTTGTGCGGGTACAGCCCGGAGATCTCGGCATAGGTAAAGCACTGGGCAAAGCCGATGGCAATGGCCAGCAGCCAGATAAACCAGGCCGGCTGGCCGATGGTGGCGGCCACACCGCCAATCACGAACAACACTCCGGCCGGCACGCCGCTGGTCACCCAGAAAGCGTCTTTCCAGGTCAGGCTGCGGTGCAGGTCATGGCCTTGCGATGCGGCGTGCTCCGGCACGCCGGCTGCAGTGGGCGGCAGCAGTTCTTGTTGCAAACTCACGATAGATCTCCTTTATCACCAGAATACGTGTTCCACACTGGTTGCGCGCTATTTCATGTACCGCCCGGTACGGCGCTGCGCCGGGCGGGTGCTGCCATGCGGCAGCGTTGTTGTTGTGCTGGCAAGCCGTGGCTTGCCCTCCTTTGCCGGTGGTCACTGCTACGGGCATCACCCGCACCGCGCTGACTGCCGGAAACATTCCCTGCTGCTGATGTGCCGAACGGGCCGTCTGGCTGCCTGTTGCCAGGCGACAAGCCTGCCGGCCACTCGTTATCCCTCCCCTGGCCTGTGGCGTGCGGTTGTTGTCGACGCTTCGATAATAGCCACACACTTTGCGCTTAATCATTTTTTTATTTGTTTTTTCTGCGCATTGCGTATCAAAAAAACATCACAACCAATCCATGCGCAATTGTTGTGCGCAAAACATTACGCATGACAAAAGCGAGAATGCAGCACGCGACAGGGGAAAATGGCCGCACGGGAGCGCGCGCCAGCATGGCGGCGCAACCGCGGCGGACATGGCGGCAAAGCGGTAACGGGATAGGCGCTGGCACGGCAGCGCTGGCAGCGGCAGCGGCCGTCTTGCTGCCGCGCAGGCAAAGGTTGGCCGCATGGCGGCGCTACATGGTGGCTAGCGCGCTAGCGGGGAAGCGCCCGGAGGGTGGGCAAGTGGGACTGGCGGGGGACAGGCAGGGAAACGGCTGGCGGCGGAGGGCTGACCTCGCGCCGCCGGGGCGATCAGTAGCTCAGCTCGGACGGCGGGGTGGTGAAGCGGATCTTGTGCACCTTGATTTCCTGGTTGGTGCTCACCGCGCGCACCCCCGGCAGGCTGCGGATTTTCTGCAGCAGCAGCCACAGACTGTCGTCGTCGCGGCACATCACCTGCACGCACAGGTTGGCGGTACCGATGATGGACGACAGGTAGCACACTTCCGGCCAGCGGCCGAGGGTGTCCACCACCCGCTCGTGCTCTTCCGCCGCCACGTCGGCAAACAGCAGCGCCAGCTTGGCGTGCCCCAGCTTGGACGGGTTGGTGAACGCCAGGATCTGCAGCACTTCCAGCTCCTGCAGCCGCTTGACGCGGGTGCGCACCGTCGCCTCCGGCACGTTCAGGTTGCGTGCGATTTCGCGGAACGCCCGCCGCCCGTCGTCCTGAAGTTCACGAATGATCTCGAAATCGAGCGAGTCGAGTGCAGAAATCGACATTGTCAGTCCTCTTGTACGGTGGCCGTCGGTTAACCCGGCGGTATGGTAATCGATATTGGCGCGCTACAAGCAGCGCGGCGAGCGGCGCCGGCCGGGTGCCGGCGCCCTGCCCGGCAGCACGCCACAAACGCAAAGCGCAAAACAACAACACAAAAATAAACAAATGCGTAATATATTTTGCAATATAAACTTGATTGCGCATTCGTTGTGTGCCATCTTGGTAATCAATTGATACACCTCAAGCCCTTGCGTTACGCTACCGACACCTAGCCAGCCATACCGCCATGAACTTCATCGCCCATCTGTTTCGCCGCCAGCAACGTTCGGCCCTGAGCCGACGGCGAATCCGCATGGCGGCGGCCAGGCTCAATCCGGTACTCAACGTCATGCTGGCGTTCTGGGCGCAGTTCCACTGCCGCCACGCCCGCCCTCCGCGGCCCTGCTCTCACTGAAGCGTCTGTTCCCCCGTCCCTAGCCGACGGAACGCCCCGGGCCTTTGCCTGCGGGCGACCTTCACCCTGCGCGAAGCCGCGCGAGAGAGAGCCATCATGACCTTTGCCCACGAGCAGGAAGCCCTGCAATTTCTGGCCCAGTACCCGGAAATCGAACTGTTTGAACTTTTCATCCTCGACGCCAACGGCGTGCCGCGCGGCAAGCTGCTGCACCGCGAGGAGCTGCTGGCGGTGTACCGCAGCGGCCGGCCGCTGCCCAGCGCCATTCTCAACCTGACCATGCAGGGCGAAGACACCGAAGGCAGCGGCCTGGTGTGGGATGTCGGCGATATCGACTGCCGCGCCTACCCGCTGCCCGGCAGCCTGGTGCGCCTGCCGTGGCGCAGCATGCCCACCGCCGCGCTGCAGGTGCAGATGCACCCGAGCGAGGGCCTGCCGGCGGTGGTGGCCGACCCGCGCCACGTGCTGCAGCAGGTGGTGGAGGCCATGCAGGCCGATGGCCTGTACCCGGTGATGGCCTGCGAGCTGGAGTTCTACCTGCTGGACGCCAAGGCCGATGCCCAGGGCCGGCCGCAGCCGGCGCTGGATATCGACGGCGGCCGCCCCAGCCAGACCCAGGTGTACGGCCTGCGCGAACTGGAGCAGATCGAACCGTTCCTCGCCGACCTGTACAACGCCTGCCGCGAGCAGCACATCCCGGTGCGCACCGCCATTTCCGAGTACGCCCCCGGTCAGGTGGAAATCACCCTCGAACACGGCCCGGCACTGGAAGCCATGGACCAGGCGGTGCGCTACAAGCGGCTGGTGAAGAGCATCGCCGCCGCGCACGGCATGAAGGCCTGCTTCATGGCCAAGCCGTTTGCCAGCATTGCCGGCTCCGGCATGCACATGCACATCAGCGTGGCGGACAAGGACGGCAACAACCTGTTCGCCGCCGAGGACAAGGCCGGCACCCAGATGCTGCGCCACGCGGTGGGCGGCATGATGGCCTGCCTGCTGGATTCGCTGCTGCTGTTCTGCCCCAACGCCAACTCCTACCGCCGCTTCCAGGCCAACAGCTACGCGCCGTTCGCGCCGACCTGGGGCGTGGACAACCGCACCGTCAGCCTGCGCGTGCCCGGCGGCCCGGCGCCCAGCCGCCATGTCGAGCACCGCGTGTGCGGCGCCGACGCCAACCCCTACCTGGCCGCCGCCGCCATCATCGCCGCCTCGCACCGCGGCATCCGCGAGCAGCTGGACCCGGGCGCGCCGATCGAGGGCAACGGCTACGCCCAGGCCGAGACCCGGCTGCCCACCGACTGGCTGAGCGCGCTGACCGCACTGGAAAAATCCGCCTGGGCGCGCGACGCCTTCGGCCCGGCCTTCCTCAAGGTCTACCTGGCGGTGAAGCGCGAGGAATACCGCCAGTACATGGCGGAAGTGGGCGAGCAGGACTGGCGCTGGTACCTGAACCAGGCCTGATCCCGCCCGTGCGGCCAACGTTGGCCGCAAACCCTTACCCCGCCGCCCCGGCCCCGTGCCGGGCGGCGCTGTTCCCTGCAGGAGCAAGACATGAACGCACCGTACCAAGGCGGCAGTGCGCCGCGCAGCCCGTCCTACTACAGCGCCACCATCCAGCAAGAAAGCGACTACCCCGCGCTGCGCGGCACCGTCGATGTCGACGTGGTGGTGATCGGCGGCGGCTTCACCGGCGTGGCCAGCGCGCTGGAACTGGCCGAACGCGGCCTGCGCGTGGCCATTGTGGAAAGCAACAAGATCGGCTGGGGGGCCAGCGGCCGCAACGGCGGCCAGGTCACCGGCAGCCTGTCCGGCGATGGCGCCATGCGCCAGCAGATGCGCAACACCCTGGGCAGCGACGTCGACGACTTCATCTGGTCGCTGCGCTGGCGCGGCCACGACATCATCGAACAGCGCGTGGCCAAGTACGACATCGCCTGCGACCTGAAACACGGCCACCTGCACGCGGCGATGAAGCCGGCGCACATGGCCGAGCTGCGCGCCAACTTCGAAGAGGCGCAGCGCCGCGGCATGGGCGAGCACGTCACGCTGCTGGATGCCGCCGGCGTGCGCGGGCAGCTGGCCAGCGAGCTGTACCTGGGCGCACTGAAAAACACCCGCAATATGCACCTGCACCCGCTCAACCTGTGCCTGGGCGAGGCGCGCGCCGCCGCCGGCCTGGGGGTGCAGATCTTCGAACACACCGAGGTGCTGGACATCGTGCACGGCGCGCACCCGGCGGTGCTGAGCGCGCACGGCCGCATCAACGCCCGCCAGGTGCTGCTGGCCGGCGACGTGTACCACAAGCTGGAGCAGGGCAAGCTCGGCGGCAAGATCTTTCCGGCCATGGGCGGCATCGTCACCACCCGCCCGCTGGGCGAGCTGGCAACCCAGCTCAACCCGCAGGATCTGGCGGTGTACGACTGCCGCTTCGTGCTGGACTACTACCGCCTGACCGCCGACGGCCGCCTGCTGTTCGGCGGCGGCGCCAACTACTCCGGCCACGATTCGCGCGACATCGCCGCCGAGCTGCGACCGTGCATCGAGCGCACCTTCCCGCAGCTGAAGGGGGTGGAAATCGACTACCAGTGGAGCTGCGCGATGGGCATCGTGGTGAACCGCATCCCGCAGCTGGGCAAGCTGTCGGACAACGTGTGGTACTGCCAGGGCTACTCCGGCCACGGCGTGGCCACCAGCCACATCATGGGCGAGATCATGGCCGAGGCCATCACCGGCACGCTGCAGCGCTTCGACACCTTTGCCGCCTGCAAGCACATCAAGGTGCCGCTGGGCAGCAAGCTCGGCAACCCGCTGCTGGCGGCCGGCATGTGGTACTACCAGCTACTGGAAAAACTGCGCTGAGGCGAACGGGGCGTCGCCGGCCGCCGCCGGCGGCGACCCGGGCCGTCCATTTCGTCGGTGAAACGGGTCGGAACCAGACAATTGCCGCGCCGGCATTGCCCCTACCATGGCAGGCCCTTATCCGACCGTTTGGAGCCGACATGTCCGATTTCATCACTGTCCTGCGTGAAACCTGCCCGACGCCGGTGCTTGACGCCACCAAGTGGAAGCGCATCGGCGGCGACCCGCACACCGTGAACCTCAACGCCTACCTGTCCAAGGACGGCAGCAAGATCATGGGCACCTGGATCTGCACCCCGGGCAAATTCGAGGTGAACTACGAGAAATGGGAGTACTGCCACTTCCTCGACGGCTACTGTATCATCACCCCGGAAGGCGAGCCGCCGCTGCACCTGAAGGCCGGCGATGTATTCGTGATCGAGCCCGGCATGAAAGGCACCTGGGAAGTGGTGGAGACGGTGCGCAAGTACTTCGTCTTTGCCTGAGCCCGCCCGCCGCTAGCGCTGCCGTAGCCGGCAGGCCGGCGGCGGCCCGCCCCCTCCTGCGCCCGCCACGCTCGCCGTGGCGGGCGCAGCTTTTTGCGGCCAACGTTGGCCGCAAAGCGCGCCACGCCCTCCCCCTGCCGCCGGCGCCGGCGCGCCGCATTTGCCCACCGGCCGGCGGCTGGCCTTGCTATAGTGTCCGCCACACACCGCCACCCCACCTGCCTGCCCGAGTTTGCTGCACATGGATACCCAGCCCCCGCTACACGACCACGCCGCGTTACGGCACGAGCTTGCCCAGCTGCAACAGCAGCTGGCCGACCTGCAGCACGCCAATGGGCTGCTGCAGGAAAAACTGGCCGCGGCGCTGGATGGCACCGGGCTGTGCCTGTGGCAGGGCCTGCCGCCCAGCGGCGAGCTGCAGGTGTTCAATCTGCAGGACTTCAAGCCGGACGACATGGCGTCGCACTTCGACGTCTGGTATGCCAAGGTGCACCCGGACGACCGCGACAGCGTGCTGGCCAACTACCTGGCGCATCTGCGCGGCGACAGCGACTGTTACGAGGCGGAATACCGCACCCTTGGCCCGGACGGCAAAGTTACCTGGCTGTGGGATCGCGGCCGGGTGATCGAGCGCGCCGCCGATGGCGCCCCGCTGCGCATCATGGGCGCCCATGCCGACATTACCCGCCGCAAGGAAAGCGCCCAGGCGCTGCAGCGCATGGCGCAGCACGACGCACTGACCGGGCTGCTGAACCGCAGCGCCTTTTACCAGCGGCTGAGCCAGGCCATCGCGCACGCCGGGCGCAGCGGCGGCAGCCTGGCGGTGCTGTTTGTCGACCTGGACCTGTTCAAGCAGATCAACGACCGCCACGGCCATGCCGTCGGCGACAAGCTGCTGCAGTTCGTCGCGCAGCAGCTGCAGCAGGTGGTGGGCGACGGCGATGTCGCCGCCCGCCTCGGCGGCGACGAATTCATCCTCTATCTGCACGGCGAGGCCGGGCCGCCGGCGGTGGCGGCCGTCGGCCAGCGCCTGCTCGAACGGCTGAACCGGGTGCAGCTGCTGGACGGCCTGGCCATCGACCTGGGCGCCAGCATCGGCACCAGCCGCTACCCGGACGACGGCAGCAATGCCGAGGCGCTGGTGCAGCACGCCGATGCCGCCATGTACCAGGCCAAGGCGGATGGCCGCCATCGCGTGCGCCACTACCTTCGGCCGCCAGCCTAGCCCGGGTCTGCCGCACACCACCGGGCGCCTGCGGCCAACGTTGGCCGCACGCCCCGGATGTGCCCTTGGCTTATGCTCCAGCATGCAAAACGCCCACCTGAACGGTGGGCGTTGTTGTTGCCGCCAGCCGGCAGCCTACAGCGCCAGCTGCGAGCCCAGCTCCACCACCCGGTTCGGTGGTAGCTTGAAGTAGGACGAGGCGGCGCCGGCGTTGCGGAACATGGTGAGGAACAGCTTCTCGCGCCAGGTGCTCATCACCCCCGCCCCCACTTTCGGAATCAGCGTCTCGCGGCCGAGGAAGAACGAGGTGTCCATCATCTCCAGCACCAGCCCCTGCGACGCGCAGGCCTGCAGCGCCGCCGGCACGTCCGGCTCGTCCATGAAGCCGAACACCACCCGCACCTGGTAGAAGGCCTCGCCCAGCGCCGTCAGCGTGGCGCGCTCGGCCGGGGGCAGGTACGGCACGTCGGCGGTTTCCACGGTGAGGATCACCACCCGTTCGTGCAGGCTCTTGTAGTGCTTCATGCTGTGCAGCAGCGCGTGCGGCGTGCTGTGCAGATCGGAGGTCATGAAGATGGCGGTGCCCTGCACCCGCGGCACCGCCGGCGCCATCAGCTCGACGAACTGCGCCAGCGGCATGCCCTCGCTGGCCAGCTTGTCGTGCACCAGCTGGCGGCCGCGCTTCCAGGTAGTCATCACCGTGAACACCAGCAGCCCCATCGCCAGCGGGAACCAGCCGCCCTCGAACAGCTTGAAGGCGTTGGCGCTGAAGTAGGCGATATCCACCAGCAGCAGGCCGCCGAGGATCAGCGCGCACTTGCCGCGGCTCCACTGCCACTGCTGGCGCGCCACCATGAAGGTGAGGATGGTGGTGATCACCATGGTGCCGGTTACCGCAATGCCGTAGGCCGCCGCCAGCTTGCCGGAGGAGCCGAAGCCCACCACCAGCACCGCCACCGCGATCAGCAGCGCCCAGTTCACCGCCGGCAGGTAGATCTGGCCGATCTCGCGGCTGGAGGTGTGCAGCACTTCCATGCGCGGCGCGTAGCCCAGCTGGATGGCCTGGCGGGTAAGCGAATAGGCGCCGGAGATCACCGCCTGCGAGGCGATCACCGTGGCCAGCGTGGCCAGCAGCACCATCGGCAGTAGCGCCCAGCCCGGCGCCAGTAGGTAGAACGGGTTGGCGATCGCCTGCGGGTTGCGCAGCAGCAACGCGCCCTGGCCAAAGTAGTTGAGCACCAGCGCCGGCAACACCAGGCTGAACCAGGCCAGCTGGATCGGGCGGCGGCCGAAGTGGCCCATGTCGGCGTACAGCGCCTCGCCGCCGGTCAGCGCCAGCACCGAGCCGCCCAGCGCCAGAAAGCCCAGCAGCGGGTTGGCCGCAAAGAAGCGCACTGCGTGCCACGGGTTCAGCGCCGCCAGCACCGCCGGGTTGTGCACGATCTCGCTCACCCCCAGCACTGCCAGCACCGCGAACCACAGCACCATCACCGGGCCGAACAGCGCGCCCACCTTCTCGGTGCCGTGCTTCTGCATCACGAACAGCACGAACAGCACCGCCAGCGACAGCGGCACGATGTAGGGCGTCAGCGCCGGGGTGGCGATGCCCAGCCCCTCCACCGCCGACAGCACCGAGATGGCCGGGGTGATGATGCTGTCGCCGTAGAACAGCGCGGCGCCGAACAGCCCCAGCAGCATCAGCAAAGCCACCTGCTTCTTGCTCTTGGCGTGGTGCAGCACCAGCGCCATCAGCGCCATGATGCCGCCCTCGCCCTTGTTGTCGGCGCGCATGATGATGCTGACGTACTTGAAGGCCACCACCACCAGCAGCGACCACAACACCAGCGACAGGATGCCGAGGATGTTGCCGTGGGTCAGTGGCACCGGGTGCGCGCCGGCGAAGATTTCCTTCATGGTGTACAGCGGGCTGGTGCCGATGTCGCCGTACACCACCCCCAGCGCGGCCAGGGATAAGGCGGCCAGACGGCCGGAATGTTGGGTAGCAGTCATGCGTGGTTTCCGATGCTCAGAACTGGAAGCGGTAGCCCACCCCGGACAGGGTGATGAAATGCACCGGCTGCGCCGGGTCCTGCTCCAGCTTCTGGCGCAGGCGGCTCATGTAGATGCGCAGGTAATGGCTGTCGTCGGCATGCCCCGGCCCCCACACCGCCTGCATCAGCATGCGGTGGGTCAGCGCCTTGCCGGCGTCGCGCAGCAGCGCGCACAGCAGCGTGTACTCCATCGGCGTCAGCGCCACTTCCACGCCGCCGCGCCGTACTTCGCGCCGCGCCAGGTCGACGCTGACCTCGCCAAAGTGCAGCAGCGGCGAGGCGTCCAGCTGGCGCGCGTGGCGGCGGGTCAGCGCGCGCACCCGCGCCAGCAGCTCGCCGACGCCGAACGGCTTGGTCAGGTAATCGTCGGCGCCGGCATCCAGCGCCGCGATCTTGTCGGCCTCGTCGCTGCGCGCCGACAGCACCAGCACCGGCGCCTGCGACCAGTGGCGGAAGTCGCGGATCAGCGCCACGCCGTCCATGTCTGGCAGCCCCAGGTCGACGATCAGCAGCTGCGGCTGGCGGCTGGCGGCCTCCACCAGCCCGCGCTGGCCGTTGTCGGCCTCGTACACCGTCCACTGCTGGCCCTCCAGCGTGCTGCGCACGAAGCGGCGGATGTGCGGTTCGTCCTCGATCAGCAGGATGCGGATGTCAGCGGGATTCATGTTCGTCCTCGGTCAGCACCGCCGGCGGGGTGCCCAGCGGCAGGCGCAGGCAGGCGATGGTGCCGGCCCCCGGCGTGGCCGACAGTGTCAGGCTGCCGCCGTGCGCCTCGGCGATGGCCTTGGCGATGCCCAGTCCCAGCCCCACCCCCGGCTTGCTGGATTCGGCCTCGCCGCGCTCGAACAGCGCAAACAGCCGCTGCAGCTCTGCCGGCTCGATGCCGGGGCCGGCGTCGCACACCGCCAGGCAGGCATCGCCGCCCTCGACATAGCCGCGGATGCGGATAGTGCTGCCGGCCGGCGCGTACTTGGCGGCGTTTTCCAGCAGGTTGCACAGCACCCGCTCCACCAGCACCGCGTCGAAGCGCACCAGCGGTAAGTCCGGCGCCAGCTCCAGCTGCAGCGGGTGTGCGGCCAACGTTGGCCGCAGCAACTGCAGGCTGGTGCTGACCACCTCCTCGTACAGCTGCCATTCCTGCCGCAGCGGCAGCTTGCCGGCCTGCAGCCGCGCCATGTCCAGCAGGTTGCTCATCATCTTGTGCACCGCGCCGGCCTGGTCGCGGATCAGCCGCGCCGCCTCGCGCTCGGCCGCCGGCAGCGGCCGCGCCGCCAGCGCGTCGGCCATGCCCAGCAGGCTGGTCAGCGGCGTGCGCAAGTCGTGCGACAGCGCCGCCAGGATCGAGCTGCGCAGTTTCTCGGCGCTGATCGCCACCTCGGTCTGCCGCGCCACGTCGACGTAGTGCAGCCGTTCCACCGCGATGGCCAGCAGCGAGGCCAGGGTGACGAACAGCGGCTCGCGCTGCAGGAAATCCTGCCCGGCCGCGCTGTCGGGGTAGATGGCCAGCACGCCGCGCACGCCCATCGGCGCCCGCAGCGGCAGGTACAAGGGCGGCGGGCCGGCGTCGGCATCGCCGTGCACCGGCTGCTGGCGCGTGAACGCCATCTGCAGCAGGTGGCTTTCCAGCAGCTCGCTGTGCGCGGTATCCAGCTGCCGCTGCGGCGTCAGCCAGAAGCAGCGCACGCGGCAGTGCTGGTGCGCGGCGTAGCTGGCCACCGCCGCCTCCACCTGCTCCAGGCTGGCGGCGCCGGTCAGGGTGCGCGCCAGTTCGTAATGCTCGCGCGTTTCGCGCTCGTGGCGGCGCACGCGCGCGCTTTCGTCCTGCAGGCTGGTGGTGAGTCCGGTGGTGAGCAGCCCCACCGCCAGCATCACCGCGAAGGTGATCAGGTACACGCCGTCGCTGACGGCGAAGGTGAAGTGCGGCGGCACCAGGAAGAAATCGAACAGCGCCACCCCCAGCAGGGCGGCGAACACGGCCGGGCCACGCCCCAGTTTCAGCGCCACCAGGAACACCACCAGCAGGAACAGCATCACCGCGTTGGCCAGCTCCAGCGTGGCGCGGAACGGCGCGGTGAGCAGGGTCACCAGCAGGCAGGCGACGATCACCAGACCGTAACGCCACAGCCCGGAGGCTTGATGGGCTTGCATGTTGTTGTACTCGCTTGTCCAGATGCTGTAACGATAGGGGAGCGCCGGTAAAAAATTTGTAGAGAGTTGTTGCCGTGCTGTAAACAAGCCGTAAACGCCCGCCGGCCGCGCGCCACGCAGCGCCGGCGGCCGCGCCGACCCCTATTCCAAGGAGCAGCGATGCTGGCCGCCCTGCGCACCCTCCCCCGCACCGTGTGGCTGATCGGGCTGATCAGCCTGCTGAACGACAGCGCCAGCGACATGCTGTACCCGCTGCTGCCGCTGTACCTGTCGTCGGTGCTGCTGGCCGGGCCACGGGCGCTGGGGCTGATCGAGGGCATCGCCGAGGCCAGCGCCAGCCTGCTGAAGCTGGTCTCCGGCGTGATGGTGGATCGCAGCCGGCGCAGCAAGCCGTGGCTGCTGTGCGGCTACGGCCTGGCCGGGCTGGGACGGCCGCTGATCGCCGTAGTCGGCAGCTGGCCGTGGCTGCTGGCGATCCGTTTTGCCGACCGCGTCGGCAAGGGCCTGCGCAGCTCGCCGCGCGATGCGCTGCTGGCCGCCAGCGTGGCGCCGCAGCAGCGCGGGCTGGCATTTGGCCTGCACCGCGCCATGGACAATGCCGGCGCGGTGATCGGCCCCCTGCTGGCCAGCGCGCTGCTGGCGTGGCAGGTGCCGCTGCAGAGTATTTTCCTGTGGTCGGCGCTGCCGGCCGCGCTGTGCCTGGCGCTGGTGTGCTGGCTGCGCGAGCCGCCGCGCCCGGCGCCGGCGGTGGCAGCGCGCAACTGGCGGCTGCAGGCCATGCCGCCGCCGCTGCGCCGCTACCTGCTGGTGCTGGCGCTGTTCACGCTGGGCAACTCGTCGAATATGTTCCTGCTGCTGCACGCGCAGCGGCTGGGGGTGCCGGCGGCGCAGATTCCGCTGCTGTGGGCGGCGGTGTCGGCGGTGGCGATGCTGTTCTCCACCCCGCTGGCGGCGCTGTCCGACCGCGTCGGCCGCGTGCCGCTGCTGCTGGGCGGCTATGTGCTGTACGGGCTGTTCTACCTGGCCTTCGGCCTGCAGAGCCAGCCAGGTTGGCCGCTGTACGCGCTGTTCGCCGGCTACGGCCTGTTCATGGCCGCCACTGAGGGGGTGGAGAAGGCGCTGCTGGCCGACCTGGCGCCGGTCGATGCCCGCGGCAGCGCCTTTGGCTGGTTCCACCTCACCAGCGGCCTCTGCCTGCTGCCGGCCTCACTGCTGTTCGGCTACCTGTACCAGGCGGGCAGCCCGCTACTGGCGTTCGGCTTTGCCGCCGCCTGCGCGCTGCTGGCCGCCGGCCTGCTGTGGCGCT
Source organism: Vogesella facilis (assembly GCF_042648525.1). Taxonomy (NCBI): domain Bacteria; kingdom Pseudomonadati; phylum Pseudomonadota; class Betaproteobacteria; order Neisseriales; family Chromobacteriaceae; genus Vogesella; species Vogesella facilis. The sequence goes on along the minus strand of NZ_JBHRXN010000031.1, from coordinate 9,708 downwards.
GGCTGGGGCCGCACGCGCTGCCGCTGCCGGCGGCCAGCACGCCAGCCGGCAAGCCCTGAGCGCCGCGCGCCGTAACAGCGCCGTCCGCTGACACGGGTTTGCGCCAGCGCAAGCCGTCATCGCGCTGGCGGACTAGGATCAAACCAGCAGCCGCCGCGCCCTGCCCGCCACCCTGGCCGCAGCGGCCACTGCGGCCAACCTTTTACGCACCCGAAACGGAGTCACCATGCAGCTGACCTTTCTCGGCGCCGCCGGCACGGTAACCGGCAGCAAATACCTGCTGGAATGCGCCGGCAAGCGCATCCTGCTCGACTGCGGCCTGTTCCAGGGCTTCAAGCAGCTGCGGCTGCGCAACTGGAGCGGGTTGCCGTTCAACCCGGCCGAGCTGGACGCGGTGGTGCTGAGCCACGCCCACCTCGACCACAGCGGCTACCTGCCGGCGCTGGTGCGCGACGGCTTTCGCGGCAGCATCTACGCCTCGGCCGCCAGCTGCGCGCTGGCCGCCATCCTGCTGCCGGACAGCGGCTACCTGCAGGAAGAAGAAGCCGACTACGCCAACCGCCGCGGCTTTTCCAAGCACAGCCCGGCGCTGCCGCTGTATACCGAGGCCGATGCCGAACGGGCGCTGGAATACTTCGTGCCGCTGCCGTTCCAGCAACGCCGCGAGATCCTGCCCGGCGTGCAGCTCTTGCTGCGCCCGGCCGGCCACATCCTCGGCGCGGCCAGCGTGGAGCTCGTCGCCGACGGCGTGACCGTGGTCGGCTCCGGCGACCTGGGCCGCCAGCGCGACCCGATCATGCCGCCGCCGGCCGCGGTGGCGCATGCCGACTACCTGCTGCTGGAGTCCACCTACGGCAACCGCCAGCACCCGGCAGAAGACCCGGAGGCGGTGCTGGCCGCGGTGATCAACCGCACCGTGGCGCGGCACGGCATCACCGTGATTCCGTCGTTTGCGGTGGAGCGGGCGCAGGTGCTGCTGTATTTCCTGTACCGGCTGAAGCGCGCCGGGCGGATTCCGCGCGAGCTGCCGATCTACCTGAACAGCCCGATGGCCAGCGATGTCACCGCGGTGTACCAGCAGTTCCGCGACAGCCACAAGCTGTCGGACGAGGACTGCCAGGGCATGTGCCAGGTGGCGCAGATGGTGCGCACGGTGGAGGAATCCAAGCGCCTGAACGAGCTGCGCACGCCGGCGGTGATCATCGCCGCCAGCGGCATGGCCACCGGCGGCCGGGTGCTGCACCACCTTAAGGCATTCGCCCCCAACCCGCGCAACACGCTGCTGTTCTCCGGCTTCCAGGCCGGCGGCACCCGCGGCGCGCTGATCGTGGCCGGAGCGCACAGCGTGCGCATCCACGGCCAGGAGGTGCCAATCAACGCCGAGGTGGTGGCGCTGGAGCACCTGTCCGCCCACGCCGACAGCGACGAGATCATGCACTGGCTGGACGGCTTCGCGCAGCCGCCGCGGCACACCTTCATCGTGCATGGCGAGCCGGACGCCGCCGATGCGCTGCGCCGCCGCCTCAGCGTGGAAAAACACTGGCCGGTGAGCGTGGCCGAACAGGCGCAGTGCGTGC
>NZ_JBHRXN010000031.1:0-8027 GCF_042648525.1 Vogesella facilis | reverse complement strand
CGGGTGGGCGGCTGTTTGCCGGGCTGGCCGTAACGGCGCCGTCTAGTGCGCCCGGTGCGGCAGCCGGCGCTTGAGCCACTGCAGCAGGTCGTCGATATAGGTGAACACCACCGGCACCACCAGCAGGCTCAACGTGGTGGAAGTCAGCAGCCCGCCGATCACCGCGATCGCCATCGGCGAGCGGAAGCTCGGGTCGGCGCCCAGCCCCAGCGCGATCGGCAGCATGCCGGCGGCCATGGCGATGGTGGTCATCAGGATTGGCCGCGCCCGCTTGTGGCAGGCATCCACCAGCGCGTCGAAACGGCTCAGGTCGCGCTCGCGCCGTGCCATCACCGCGTATTCCACCAGCAGGATGGAGTTCTTGGTCACCACCCCCATCAGCATCAGCAGGCCGATGATGGATGGCATCGAGAAGCTGTTGCTGGTCAGCAGCAGCGCCAGGAAGGCGCCGCCCACGCTCAGCGGCAGCGCCGCCAGAATGGTCACCGGCTGCAGGAAGTCATGGAACAGCAGCACCAGCACCACGTAGATGCACAGCACCCCCACCGCCATGGCGCCGCCGAAGTTGCCGAACAACTCGGCCATGCGCTCGGCATCGCCGGACGCGCGCTGCGTCACCCCGGCCGGCAGCGCCTTCAGCGCCGGCAAGGCATTCACCTCCTGCTGCACCTCGCCCATGCTGCGCCCGCCCAGCTCCACGTCGATGGTGATCTGGCGCATGCGGTCCAGACGGTTGATCTGGCTGGGGCCGCTGCCCATGCCGATGCTGGCGATGCTGGCCAGCGGCACGTTGCCGCTGCTGGCCGCCACCCGCAGCTGGCCGATGGCGTCCAGGTTCTGCCGGCTGGCGTCGTCCAGCCGCACCCGCACTTCCACCTGGCGCTGCGGCAGGTTGAGCTTGGCCAGCGAGCTGGAGAAGTCGCCATAGGTCGCCATGCGCACGGTGGACGCCAGCGCGCTGCTGGTCACCCCCAGCTCGGCGGCGCGGGCATTGTCCGGCGTGATCTGGATTTCCTGCTGCTGCTGGCTGGCATCCGACACCACCGAGCCCAGCCCCTTCAGGCCGCGAATCTGCCGTTCGACAGTTTGCGCGGCGCTGGTCAGCACCGTGGCATCGTCGCCCACCAGCGTCACCTGCAGTTTTTCACCAGTGTTTTCGCCGCCGACGCTGATGCGCGCCCCCGGCAGGGTTTTCAGTGCCGCGCGGATGCGGCCTTCGATCGCCGCCTGCTTCTCGCTGCGTTCGCCGCGCGGGGTCAGCGTTACCGTCAGCGTGGCGGTATTGCTGTCGTTGCTGGTGGTGGCACCGGGGCCGCCGCCGCTGGTGGCGGTACCCACCGAGCTGAACACATGGCGCACGCCGCTGAGGCCGACCATGCGCTGTTGCGCCGCGGCGGCCGCGGCCCGGGTCTGCTGCAGCGTGCTGCCCGGCGGCAGGCTGATGCTGACGCTGGTGCGCGCCAGATCGCTGGCCGGCACGAAGCCGGTGGGCAGCAGCGGCACCAGGCTCAGCGAGGCGATGAAGAACGCCGTCGCCGCCGCCACCGTGGTCTTGCGATGCGCCAGGCACCAGCGCACCCAGCCCAGGTAGCGCGTCATCAGCTTGCCGTCTTCGGCCCGCTCCGGATGCGCTTTCAGCAGGTAGGCGGCCATCATCGGCGTCAGCAGGCGCGCCACCAGCAGCGAGGCCAGCACCGCCACTGCGGCGGTCATGCCGAACTGGCGGAAGAAGCGCCCGGTGATGCCGCTCATGAAGGCGGTGGGCAGGAACACCGCCACCAGCGTCAGCGTGGTGGCCACCACCGCCAGGCCGATCTCGTCGGCGGCCTCCGTCGCCGCCTGCTTCGGCGTCTTGCCCATGCGCAGGTGGCGCACGATGTTTTCCACCTCGACGATGGCGTCGTCCACCAGGATGCCGATCACCAGCGCCAGCGACAGCAGCGTCAGCGTGTTGAGGCTGAAATCCCAGTAATACATCATGCCGAAGGTGGGAATGATGGACAGCGGCAGCGCGGTGGCGGACACGAAGGTGGCGCGGCTATCGCGCAGGAACCACCACACCACCAGCACCGCCAGCGCCGCGCCTTCCAGCAGCAGGTGCATGGAGCCGTCGTAGTTGTCCTCGATCGATTCCACCGTGTTGTAGGCCTCGGTGAACTGCACGCGCGGGTAGCGCGCCTGCAGCTGCGCCACGGTGGCGCGCACGCGCTCCACCACCGCCACTTCGCTCTCGCCCTTGCCGCGGGTGATCTGGAAGCCGATCACCGGCTTGCCGTCCAGCATGGCGTAGGTGGTGCGCTCGGCATGGGCGTCGCTGACGGTGGCCAGCTGGTCCAGCCGCACGTGGCGGCCGTCGCCCAGCGGAATCGACAGCGCGGCGATCTCGTCCACGCTGCCCACCGCGCCCAGCGTGCGCAGCGACTGGTTGGCGCCGGACAGCCGGCCCTGGCCGCCGGAGGCATCCTTCTGCACCGCGGTGAGCTGGCTGGCGACGGTGGAGACGCTGACGCCCAGTGCGTTCAGCCGCACCGGGTCCAGCGCCACCAGTACCTCGCGGTCCACGCCGCCGACACGCGCCACCTTGCCCACGCCGCTGGTGGACAGCAGCGCCTTGTTGACTTCGTTATCGACAAACCACGACAGCGACTCCTCGCTCATGGTCGGCGCCGCCACGGTGTAGGTGACGATGGCGCTGCCGCTGGTGGTCACCTTGGACACCGTCGGCGTTTCCATGTCCGCCGGCAGCTCGCCCTTGACGCTGTCCACCGCGTTGCGCACCTGGTTCAGCGCTTCCTCGCTGTTCTTCTCCAGCGCGAACTCCACGCTGATGGTCACCGAACCATCGGTCACCGTGGTGGTGATGTGCTCGATGCCGCCAAGGGTGGCCACCTCGTCCTCGATCTTGCGCGCGACCTCGGTTTCCAGCTGCGACGGCGCCGCACCTTCCAGCGAGGCGCTGATGGTGATGGTGGGGAAATCCATGTCCGGGAAGTTCTGGATGCCCAGCTTGTGCAGGCCGAACAGGCCGGCGGCGCTCAGCACCACGAACAGCAGGATGGCCGGTACCGGGTTGCGGATCGACCAGGCGGAGAAATTCATGCCGCCTCCTTGCCGCGCACCACACGCACGCTGTCGCCATCATTCAGGAAGCCGCCGCCGCTTTGCACCAGCTGCTCGCCGGCCTTGACCCCGGACAGCAGCTCCACGCGCTGCGCCTGCCTGCGGCCAACCTTGACCTCGCGCTGGGTCACCACCGCGTGGCTATCCACCACGAACACATAGCTGTGGCCATCGCGCACCACCACGGCACTGGCCGGCACCGTTTGCGCCGCGGTTTCGCCCAGCAGCAGGCTGCCGCTGGCATACATGCCGGCGCGCGCCGGGCTGTCGGCGGCGACATCGACATACACCAGCGCCATGCGCGTGCTGCTGTCCAGCGCCGGCGCCAGCTGCCGCACCTTGCCGCTGACCTGGCGGCCATCGCTCAGCGTCAGCAGCGCCGGCTGCCCCGGCTTGACCAGCGCCAGCTGCTGCGCCGCCACTTCGGCGCGCCATTCCACCCGGCGCTGGCGCTGCAGGGTGAACAGCTCGCTGCCGGACGACACCACGGTGCCCAGCGTGGCGCTGCGCTTGGTGATCACGCCGTCGTCCACCGCCACGATGCGGGTCTGCGCCAGGGTGATGCGGGCGCTGGCCAGCTTGGCCTCGGCCGACGCTACCCCGGCGACGGCGGTGTCCACCGCCAGCGCGTACTGCTCGCTCTTCTGCGCCGACAGCGCGCCGCTATCCTTCACCGCCTGCGCCCGTGCCAGATCGGATTTGGCGCCGCTCAGGGTGACCCGCGCCTCAGCCAGCGCGGCCTCGGCCTGACGCACATCGGCGGCCACGCCGGCGCTGAACAGCTCGGCCAGCAGTTGGCCGCGTTGCACCACCGTGCCGACATCGGCATGCAGCGCGGTAATGCGCAGGCCGCCGGTTTCGGCGCTGATGCTGGCTTCCTGCCACGCCGCCAGCGCGCCGTTCAGTTGCAGCTGCTGCGGCCAACGTTGCTGCTGCGGCTGCACCACGCTGACGGTCAGTGCGGCACGGTCGGCCACTGCCGGCTGGCTGGCGGCGGCCGCCGGTTTGGCCGGCAGCAGCAGCCAGCCGCCAGCGGCCAGCAACAACGCGGCGGCCACGGCGAGAGTGAGGGTGTGTTTGCGGGTCATGCTGGTTCTCCCTTGGCAATGGCGTTGCCGAGCTGCCAGCCGCCGCCCAGTGCCTTGTAAAGCGAAATGCCGTACAGCACGCGGTCGCGCTGCACGGTGATCAACGATTGTTCGGCCGACAGCGCGTTGCGGCGCGCGGTTTCCAGGTCCAGCAGGCTGGCGCTGCCGGCCTGCCACTGCTGCTGGGTGGCCAGGAAGTAGCGGCGATAGTTGGCCGCACTGGCGGCGACGCTGCTTTCACGCTGCGTGGCGCTATCCAGCCGCACCAGCGCCTGCTCGGTTTCTTCCACCGCGCTGCGCACCGCGCTCTTGTAGCCGGCCAGCGCGCTCTGGTAGTTGGCGCGGGCGGTCTGCACCGCGGCCTTGCTGCTGCCGCCATCGAAAATCGGCAGGCTCAGCGTGGGGCCGAACGACCAGCCCTGGCTGTTGCCACTGCCGCGGGTGGTGGTGCTGCTCAGGCTGCCAGTCAGCGACAGCCGCGGGTAGCGCTCGGCCTCGGCCACGCCGATCTTGGCGCTGGCCGCCGCCAAGCTGCGCTCGGCGGACACCAGGTCCGGGCGCTGGCTCAATAGCTGCACCGGCAGCGTGTTCAGCTGCAGGCCGGCCGGCTGCGGGATCGCCGCCGCGGTGGCGGCCAACTTGTCGCGCAACAGCGGCTCGGACAGGCCGGTGAGCGCCACCAGCGACTTGATGCTGACCTCGCATTCCGCCTGCTGCGCCAGCAGCGTGCTGTGCGCACTGGCCACGCTGGCATCGATCAGCGCGCCATCGGCCGGCGCGCTGAAACCGGCCGCCACCGAGGCGGCGGTAGTGCTGGCGGTCTGCTGCTGCGAGCGGTAGCTGTCCTGGTCGTGCGCCAGCTGCAGCTGGCAGGCGCGGTAGCTCACGTACTCGCTTGCCACCTCGGCCGCCAGCGACACGCGCGCGTCGTGCCAGTCGGCCTCGCTGGCTTCCACCGCGGCGCGGCTGGCCTGCTGGCTGCGGCGCACGCCGCCGAACAGGTCGATCTCCCAGCTGGCATCCAGCGCCGCGCTGCTGCTGCGGCCAACATTGCCGCCCTGGCTGCCGCTGCGCGTGTCGCTGCCGCTGGCGGTCAGCGTCGGCAGGCCGGACAGGCTGGCCTGAGTGTCACTGGCGCGGGCGCTGGCTATCGCCGCCAGCGCCTGGTCCAGCGTCGGGCTGTCGGCCTCGGCCGCCTTGAGCAGGCTGGACAGCGTCGGGTCATTGAAGCTCTGCCACCAGTCCAGCAGCGCCGTGGTGCTGCCGCCGTGCGGCAGTGCGGCCTGCCACTGCGCGTCCATGCGCACGGCCGGCGCCTGGTAGTCTGGCCCCACCGTGGCGCAGCCGGTCAGCGCCAGGCCCAGCAACAGCGGCAACAGGGAAAGTCGGAACGACATGCGGGGTGTCTCCACTTGAAACGGATAGGCCGAATGTTCTCTGCTTAGGCGGTAAAGCGCGGTTAAGCCAAGGTAAAGAAAGGTAAAGAGCCGGCGGCTAGGTAAAGACGTGTAAAGCCGCCCGACACCGTGCACGGCAGCGGCTATCATCAGGGCGATGATTTATCGAAGACAGGCAGCATGAACAAGGTATTGCTGGTAGACGACGACGTAGAGCTGAGCGCCATGCTGGCCGAGTATCTGGAGCAGGAAGGCTTTGTCGCGCAGCGGGTGCACGACGGCGCCAGCGGCGTGCAGCAGGCGCTGAGCGGCGACTTCGACATCGTGGTGCTGGACGTGATGATGCCGCGGCTGAACGGCGTGGAAGCGCTGCGCCAGATCCGCGCCCACAGCCGGCTGCCGGTGCTGATGCTCACCGCGCGCGGCGACGACATCGACCGCATCCTCGGGCTGGAGCTGGGCGCCGACGACTACGTGCCCAAGCCGTGCACCCCGCGCGAGCTGGTGGCGCGGCTGCGCGCCATCCTGCGCCGCGGCCAGAGCAGCGATGCGCCGGCCGGGCAGCTGGCGGGCGACGGCAGCCTGCAGGCCGGCGCGCTGCAGCTGTGGCCGGCGCGGCTGACCGCGCACTGGTACGGCCAGCCGCTGGCGCTGACCGGCAGCGAGTTCCGCCTGCTGGAAATGCTGGCGCGCCACGCCGGGCAGATCGTCAGCAAGCAGCAACTGTCCGAGGTGGCGCTGGGGCGGCCGCTGGCGCGCTTCGACCGCAGCATCGACGTGCACATCAGCAGCATCCGCCAGAAACTGGCCGCCGGCAGTGACGGCAGCTCGTGGATACAGACCGTGCGCGGCCAGGGCTACCAGCTGATCCGGGCGCCGGAGTAAGCATGGGCCGCCTGTTCTGGAAGTGCTTCCTGATCCTGCTGCTGTTCATCGCCGTGACGGTGGGCAGCATCATCGGCGCCACCTCGCTGTGGCGCTGGGCGGTGCCGCAGGCCGAGCGCAGCTTCGAAACCGAAAAGCTGGAGCTGGTCTTCAACGGCATCACCACCGCGCTGGCCAATAATGAAACCCGCACCGCGCACCAGCTGCTGCAAGGTTGGCCGCAGAGCAGCGCCCTGCCCTCGCCCTATGTGCTGGACGCCGCCGGCCGCGAGCTGCTGGGCCGCGCGCTGCCCGCCGCCGACATCGCCGATGCCCGCCGGCGCGCCGCCGGCGGCCAGCCGTTCAGCCGCAGCATCGCCGCCGCCGACGGCCGCCGCTACCTGCTGTTCGTGCGCAGCGACGACCTGGCGCACATGCTGCGCTTCGCCCACATCAAGCCGCCGCCAGCGCTACTGCCGATCTCCACCGCCCTCCTAATCAGCCTGCTGTGCAGCGCGCTGCTGGCCTGGCGCGCAGCCAAGCCGATACGCCAGCTGCGCTGGGCGTTCCGCCAGCTGGCCGCCGGCCGGCTGGACACCCGCATCGGGCCGCGCATGGGCCGCCGCCGCGACGAGCTGCGCGAGCTGGGCGGCGAATTCGACGGCATGGCGCAGCAACTGCAGCAGCTGGTCGGCGCGCAGCGCCGCCTGCTGCACGATGTGTCGCACGAGCTGCGCTCGCCACTGGCGCGGCTGCAAGCCGCCATCGGCTTGGCGCGGCAACGGCCGGACCCGGCGCGGCTGGACAGCACGCTGGAGCGCATCGAGCGCGAAGTGGTACGGGTGGACACCCTGGTGGGCGAGCTGTTGACGCTGGCGCGGCTGGAGGCCGGCTCCGGCCAGGTGGCACGCGAACGGGTGGATCTGGTGGAACTGCTGGCCGCCATCGCCGACGACGCGCAGTTCGAAGCCCAGGCCCTGGGCCGCGACGTGGCATTCAGCGGCGACGGCGAGTTCGTCGCCGAAGTCGGCGCCGAGCTGCTGTACCGCGCCTTCGAGAACGTGATCCGCAACGCGGTGAAGTACACCGCCGCCGGCACGCGGGTGGACATCCTGGCGCACAGCAGCGCCGATGCGCTGCAGATCACCGTGGCCGACCGCGGCCCCGGCGTGCCGCAGCACGCGCTGCAGGACATGTTCGAGCCGTTCCTGCGCGTGGGCGCCAACGGCCAGGACAGCAGCGGCTTCGGCCTCGGCCTCGCCATCGCCCGCCGCGCAGTGGAATCGCACGGCGGCCAGATCAGCGCCCACCCGCGCGACGGCGGCGGGCTGGAGGTGAGGATCAGTTTGCCGGCACAGTAAATCGCCCCGGCATGCCATGACATTAAGTTGATCTGTTGGCCGAATAAATCCAATGACATACAATACGCGATCGTCATTACCAGCCATCGCGTGCCCGTATGCCTCTTCCCGACCTGCTCGCCAGCTTCGCCTCCGCCTTCAACCAGGACCAGCGCCTGCTCACCCTGCAGTTGGGTGACGGCCAGCGCTGGGGCGAG
>NZ_JBHRXN010000030.1:296754-308529 GCF_042648525.1 Vogesella facilis | reverse complement strand
CAAAAACGGCAGCCGCAAGGCGCGGCCGAACTCGCCGCGCGCTAACGTCGCGCGGCTCAGACAAAGCGGCCGCTTAAAACCTTGCGGATACCGTTTTTGCCGGCGCTCCCCGTGGGGCAATTGGGCGCTACACAACGTTGGCCGCATCCCTTGTACGTGTGTATGCGGCCAACGTTGTTGTTCCGTATGTTGTAGGGCGGGTTGAACCACCGGTTCATACCCGCGCAAGCCGCCAACCTTGCGTGGGTATGGCCTGCGGCCAACCCTCCCTACTCGGCGCGTTCCACCTCCGCCGCCACCAGTGCCGCCGCCTCGTCCAGTGGCAGCGGTTTGCCGGTGAGGTAGCCCTGCACCGTGTCGCAGCCCAGGGTGAGCAGGGCGGCGAACTCGGCCTCGGTTTCCACCCCCTCGGCCAGCGCCTCCATGCCCAGGCTCTTGGCCAGGGTGATGATGGCCAGCACGATGGCGGCGTTGTCGTGGCGGCTTTGCAGGTCGGTGACGAAGCAGCGGTCGATCTTCACGGTGTTGGGGGCGAAGTTCTTCAGGTAGGCGAGGCTGGAATAGCCGGTGCCGAAGTCGTCCACCGCCAGGCGCACGCCCAGCTGTTTCAGCTGCTGCAGCGTCTGCTGCACCACGCCGGTTTTTTCCAGCAGCGCGTTCTCGGTGACCTCGATTTCCAGCTGCGCCGCCGGCAGGCCGCTGTGCTGCAGGATGCGGCCAACCTCTTCGGCAAAGCCCGGCTGCGCCAGTTGCCGCGGCGAGGCGTTGACGGCGATGGTCAGCGGCGCGGCGCCGTGGCGCGGCCACTGCGCCGCTACCTGGCAGGCTTCGCGCAGCACCCACAGCCCGATGTCGACGATCAGGCCGCTGTCTTCCGCCACCGGGATGAAGCGGCTGGGCGGCGTGCTGTGGCCGTGCTTATCGGTCCAGCGCAGCAGCGCCTCGAAGCCGGTGAGGCGACGGTCGCTCATGCGTACCTTGGGCTGCAGCGCCAGCTGCAGTTCGCCGCCGCTCAGCGCCTGGCGCAGGCGGCTTTCCAGCAGCAGGCGCTCGTTGGCGGCCTGCGTCATGTGGCGGGTGAAGAAGCGGAAGCCGTTGCGGCCGCCGGCCTTGGCGTCGTACATCGCCATGTCGGCGTTTTTCAGCAGCAGCTCGGCGCTGTGGCCGTCGTCCGGGCTGATGGCGATGCCGATGCTGGCGCTGACCACCAGCTGGTGGCCGTCCAGCGAGAACGGCGCCTGCAGCGCCTCCAGGATGCGCTCGGCCACGCTGGCGGCCTGCGCGCTGTCGGCCAGCTCCGGCAGGATGATGACGAACTCGTCGCCGCCGGTGCGGCCAACGGTGTCCATGTCGCGCAGCTCGCCGCGGGTGCGCTGCGCCACTGCCTTGAGCAGCGCGTCGCCGGTGGCGTGGCCCAGCGAGTCGTTGATGTTCTTGAAGCGGTCGAGGTCCATGAACAGCACCGCCACCTGATGGCCGCCGCGGCCGGCCAGGTGCAGCGATTGCTGCAGGCGGTCGGACAGCAGCAGGCGGTTGGGCAGGTCGGTCAGGTAGTCGTACTCGGCCAGGTGCTGCACCCGCGCCTCGGCGGCCTTGCGCTCGCTGATATCGGCAAACAGCGCCACGTAGTGGGTGAGCTGGCCGTGCTCGTCGCGCAGCGCGCTGATGGTCAGCCATTCCGGGTATACCTCGCCGTTCTTGCGGCGGTTCCAGATTTCGCCGCCCCACTGGCCGCGGCTGCGCAGCTGCTGCCACATGTCGTCGTAGAAGGCGCTGTCGTGGCGGCCGGAGGAGAACATGGCCGGGGTGTGGCCCAGCGCCTCGGCCTCGCTGTAGCCGGTGATGGTGCTGAAGGCGCGGTTCACCGCCACGATGTGGCTGCCGGCGTCGGTGATCAGGATCGCCTCGGTGCTGGCCTCGAACACCTTGGCCGCCAGCCGCAGCTCGTGCTGCTGCGCCAGGCGGGCGCTGATGTCGCGCGCGGTGGCGCAGTGGAAGCGTTCGCCGCCGAAGCTGACGCTGGAATACTGCACCTCCACGCTCAGCGGGCCGTGGCAGCTGTCCAGCAGCAGCTCGTGCGGCGGGCCGTCGCAGGTCAGCACGGTGAACAGCTGCTCCAGCGCCTGCTGGTGCGGCGCGGCGAAGCAGTCGCGGGCGCGCTGGTTCTGGTACACCACCTGGCCGAGGGCATTGCGCAGCACGATGATGTCGGCGGCGCTGTCGCTCATGTGGCGCGTCAGCTGGATGTCGCGGGCGCCGGCTTCCAGCTGGCGCTGTTTTTCCTCCAGCCGCAGGCGGTAGTCGTTGACCAGCCGGTGCATCCAGCGTGAGTAGTACAGCGAGAACAGCAGCGCCAGCAGCAGGGTGCCGGCGAAGATGCTGCTGGTGGCGATGATGCGGCCACGGGTGGTGGCCGCCAGCAGGCTGGCGTCGTCGCGGCTGTCGCTGCCGGCCAGCAGCCCGGTGGGCGCCACCGCCAGCACGCGCCACTGCCACTGCGGCATCACGGTGAGGTAGGCGGTGTAGGCGACGCGGCGCGCGCCTTCCTGCTGCTCGAAGCTGAACACGCTGCCGCTGCGGGCATTGGCGGCCAGTGCCTGCAGCATATTGCTGCCGTCCTGGCGCGGCGGGCTGCCGTCGAAGTTGAGCAGCACCTTGCCCTGCGCGTCGAACACGGCAAAGCCGCTGCGGCCAACCACGTGCTGCCGCGCCAGCAGCGCCAGGCCCTGCTGCTGCAGGTCGGCCTCGACGTTGCGCAGGTATTCGCCGCCGCCGATCAGCCAGCGGTAGGGGGCGAAGTAGCGCACGTAGGCGATTTTTTCCGCCATTACCCGCTCGCCGGGGCGGAACCAGCGGTAGCTGGCAAAGCCGCGCTGCTGCGGGCCGCTGGCCGCCTGCAGCAGCGCGCGCATGATGTAGGTGCCCTGGTCGTCGCGGTTGTCCAGCAGCGAGCTGCCCTCGCGTTCCGGCGCGGTGGGCAGCAGCAGGCAGTCGCCGGCCATGCTGTCGACAAAGAAGTAGCCGCGGCCATCGAAGTAGCGCAGCGGCCGCAGCGATTCGAGGATGTCGCGCTGGATGTGCGCCGCCGGGCGGCTGCCCTTCTGCCGCTGGTACAGTGCGCTGGCCAGGGTGTAGGCGGTGTCCACCTGTTCGCGGATGCGCTGGCGCAGGATCTGGTCGGCCTGGCCGTGCAGGCTTTCCAGTAGCAGGCGGCCGTGCTCGCCCCAGGCGCGCATGAAGGCCTGGCTGCGCAGCTCGGACTGGCGCAGGTTGGCCGCACGGCTGTGCTGGTAATCCTGCCAGTGCTGGTAGAAAAAGAAGCCGGCCAGCAGCACGACGACGGTCGTTACCGCTCCCAGCATGCCGAATAGCTGGAGGCGGGCCAGCTTGTTCTGGGCGCGATGCATGTGTGTATTTCTGGTGTGGCGGGTGGGTGCGGCGATTATAGGAATGGCGCCGGCGCCGGCGGTTGATATTTGTCAGTGCCGGCAGCTTTATGACAGCGCATGCGGTACAATCCGCGCCGGGAAGTCGGCCAGACAGTCGCCGCGTGCTTGCACGGGGAGGAAAGTCCGGGCTCCACAGGGCAGGATGCTGGTTAACGGCCAGGCGTCGTGAGGCGACGGAAAGTGGAACAGAGAGCTGAACCGCCGATGGCCGGATGCGACACCCGCAAGGGTGCCGCATCATTGTTCAGGACAGAATACGCGCTGCTTGCAGCGTACGTTTTGTACTAGCGCTGGTTCGCCAGCACGCTGGACTGCGGCACAGGTAAGGGTGAAAAGGTGCGGTAAGAGCGCACCGCGGCCGTAGCGATACGGACCGGCAGGCTAAACCCCATCCGGAGCAAGACCAAATAGGGGTACATTGGCGTGGCCCGCGCTGTACCCGGGTAGGTTGCTTGAGACTGTCGGTAACGGCAGTACTAGAGGAATGACTGTCCAACGACAGAACCCGGCTTATCGACCGACTTCCCACCCCCCATCCCCGGCGGCCGTTGCTGCCAGCCCCCAGTTGTTAGTGCCTGTTGCTGGCTAGTGTCATAGCCTAAAAAATAGGCAAAAAGCTTTTTACCGTCGCGATAAAAGGCAGTACAATGGCGACCCTTTTCCGCTGCCATCCCTTTCATTTGCCATGCAAATCGGCCCGTACCAGCTCAAGAACCGCCTGATCGTGGCCCCGATGGCGGGCGTCACCGACCGGCCGTTCCGCATGCTGTGCAAGCAGATGGGTGCCGGCATGGCGGTGTCGGAAATGATCACCGCCAACAAGGCGCTGTGGACCACCCCCAAGACGCTGCGCCGCGCCAATCACGAGGGCGAAGTGGAGCCGATCGTGGTGCAGATCGCCGGCGGCGAGCCGCAGATGCTGGCCGATGCCGCGCGGCTGAACGTGGAGCACGGCGCGCAGATCATCGACATCAACATGGGCTGCCCGGCGAAGAAGGTGTGCAACGTGGCGGCCGGCTCGGCGCTGCTGCGCGACCTCGCCAACGTTGGCCGCATCCTGGAGCAGGTGGTGCAGGCGGTGGATGTGCCGGTGACGCTGAAGACCCGCACCGGCTGGAGCAGCGACGTGAAGACCGCGCTGCAGGTGGCGCGCATGGCCGAGGATGCCGGCATCGCCGCCCTCGCGCTGCACGGCCGCACCCGCGAAGACATGTACCGCGGCGCCGCCGAGTACGACACCATTGCCGAAGTGAAGCAGGCGATCCGCATCCCGGTGATGGCCAACGGCGACATCGACAGCCCGCAGAAGGCCAAGTACGTGCTGGATTACACCGGCGCCGACGCCATCATGATCGGCCGCGCCGCGCAGGGCCGGCCGTGGATCTTCCGCGAGATCCAGCATTACCTGGACAGCGGCGAGATTCTGCCGCCACCGCGCATCGCCGACATCGGCGCGGTGATGCAGGCCCACCTGACCGAGTTGTACGACTTCTACGGCGAATACAGCGGCTGCCGCATCGCGCGCAAGCACATCGCCTGGTACACCAAGGGGCTGCGCGGCAGCAACGACTTCCGCCAGGCGATGTACCGGCTGGAAAGCACCGCCGAGCAGCAAGTGGCGGTGGCAGATTACTTCACCTGGCTGGCGGAGCATTCCGAGCGGCTGGAATACCTGGCGGACAGCGTGGCCGAGGCCGACGCGGTGGCCGATTGAGAACCCGGAATAGTCGATAACATCATGCAGAACAATGACGATATTTCCTTGAGCGTGCGCCTGGCGATGGAGCAGTATTTCCGCGACCTGGACGGGGAAACCCCGGCGGCCATCTACGACATGGTGCTGGCCTGCGTGGAGAAGCCGCTGCTGGAGGTGGTGCTGACCCACACCCAGGGCAACCAGACGCGCGCGGCCGAACTGCTGGGCCTCAATCGCAACACGCTGCGCAAGAAAATGAAGGCTTACGACCTGATCTGACAGCAGGGCCACCCGTGCACACGGGTGGCCTTTATTTTGACTAGCGAACTCCCCTGCAGGGCAGGGGCGGGGGCGATGAAGTTATCAATAAGGTTGATCACCAGCACTGGCAGGCGCGCAGGCGCCGGCCGGTAAACAGCAAGATTTGAGTTGGCCGCGGGCTTGCCGGCGGCTGCATTAACTTTGAAGGCGGTAGAACACCATGACCAAGATCGAACGTGCGCTGATCAGCGTTTCTGACAAAACCGGCGTACTGGAATTTGCCCAGGCACTGGCCGGCTTTGGCGTCGAAATCCTCTCCACCGGCGGCACCTCCAAGCTGCTGCGCGATGCCGGCGTGCCGGTGATCGACGTATCGGACTACACCGGTTTCCCGGAAATGCTGGACGGCCGGGTGAAGACCCTGCACCCGAAAGTGCACGGCGGCATCCTCGGTCGTCGCGACCTGCCGGAGCACGTGGCCACCATGCAGGAACACGGCATCGGCAACATCGACCTGGTATGCGTGAACCTGTACCCGTTCGAAGCCACCATCGCCAAGGCCGACTGCACGCTGGAAGACGCCATCGAGAACATCGACATCGGCGGCCCGACCATGGTGCGCTCCGCCGCCAAGAACTGGCAGCACGTGGCCATCGTCACCGATGCCGCCGACTATGAAACGTTGGCCGCAGAAATGGGCGAGAGCGGCGGCAAGCTGTCCAAGCTGACCCGCCTGAACCTGTCGAAGAAGGCGTTCACCCACACCGCCGCCTACGACGGCGCCATCTCCAACTACCTGACCAGCCTGGTCGAAGGCGTGGACAGCGGCGTACCGGAACGCGTGGCGTTCCCGAACCGCCTGAACGCCCAGTTCGTCAAGGTGCAGGACATGCGCTACGGCGAGAACCCGCACCAGGCGGCTGCCTTCTACCGCGACCTGGACCCGGCTGCCGGCACCATCGCCGGCTACCGCCAGCTGCAGGGCAAGGAACTGTCCTACAACAACATCGCCGACGCCGATGCGGCGTGGGAAGCGGTGAAGACCTTCGACGCCCCGGCCTGCGTGATCGTCAAGCACGCCAACCCGTGTGGCGTGGCCATCGCTGCCGACACCCTGAGCGCCTACAAGCTGGCGTTCGCCACCGACACCACCAGCGCCTTCGGCGGCATCATCGCCTTCAACCGTCCGGTGGATGCCGAGACCGTGGAAGCGGTAACCGGCCAGTTCCTAGAAGTGCTGATGGCGCCGGCGTTTACCGATGAAGCCAAAGCCATCATCGCCGCCAAGAAAAACGTGCGCGTGCTGGAGATCCCGCTGGAAGCCGGTGCCAACCGCTTCGAGCTGAAGCGCGTCGGCGGCGGCGTGCTGGTGCAGACCCCGGACATCCGCAACGTCGGCCTGGACGAGCTGCGCGTGGTGACCAAGCGTGCGCCGACCGCACAGGAAATGGCTGACCTGCTGTTCGCCTGGCGCGTGGCCAAGTACGTGAAATCCAACGCGATTGTGTTCTGCAAAAATGGCCAGACCGCCGGTATCGGCGCCGGCCAGATGAGCCGCGTCGATTCCACCCGCATCGCCGCCCGCAAGGCGCAGGATGCCGGCCTGACCCTGCAGGGTGCCGTGGCCTCTTCCGATGCCTTCTTCCCGTTCCGCGACGGTATCGACGTGATCGCCGAGCAGGGCATCAAGGCCATCATCCAGCCGGGCGGCTCGATGCGTGACGACGAGGTGTTCGCCGCCGCCGACGAGCACGGCATCGCCATGGTGCTGACCGGCGTGCGTCACTTCCGCCACTAAGCTGGCGTGACCAAGGTTGGCCGCATGCGGCCAACCTTTGTTAACACACTGTCACCACACGGCATTCCGTCTGGATGCTGCAGTGCAGTAAAATGCCGGCTTTCCGTAGCACTCCCGGTGGCGCCGTGCGCCGCGCCGGGGCAGAAAGGTTTGGCAGTGAAGGCAGTAAACCGTGTAGTAGCCCTGGCAGTACTGGCGTTGAGCGCCAGCATGCCGGCCGTCGCCAGCGACGCCCCCGAGCAGCAGGCGGCGCAGGATGACGCCAGCACTGGCCTGCTGGCGCGCAGCCGCCAGCTCAGCGATCAGGCGCTGGCGAACATGGCCGCCACCTGGCAGTCGTCGCAGTACGAGCTGTATGTGCCGCTGCACACCTGGCACAACCGCGCCATGTACAGCGCCGACAAGATTGACGGTTACAACGAAAACCCGTGGGGCCTGGGCGTGGGCAAGTACCACTACGACGCCGACGGCGACTGGCATGCCTGGTACGCGATGGCGTTCCTCGACTCGCACCACGATGTCGAGCCGATCGCCGGCTACGGCTACCAGAAGATGTGGCGGCCGGGCGGCGACTGGCGGCTGGGCGCCGGCTTCACCGCCGGGCTGACCATGCGCAGCGACTACCACTACGTGCCGCTGCCGGTGGTGCTGCCGACGGTATCGGCCGAGTATGGCCGCTTCTCGCTGCAGGCCACCTATATCCCGGGCGCAGCCGGGGCCGGCAACGTATTGTTTACCTGGGCGCGCTGGCAGTTTGCCGACAAGCCCGGACGATGAGTTAGCACAACGCGGCGGCAGCCCGGGGCAGACCCGCTGCCGCCATGATGGAGAGCACACAGCATGAAAATCCTGGTAATCGGTTCCGGCGGTCGCGAGCACGCACTGGCCTGGCGCATTGCACAGTCCCGCCGCGTGTCCAAGGTCTTCGTGGCGCCGGGCAATGCCGGCACCGAGCTGGACCCGCACCTGACCAATGTACCGATCAGCGATATCGAGCAGCTGGTGGAGTTCGCCCGCGCCGAGAAGGTGGAGCTGACCGTGGTCGGCCCCGAGGCGCCGCTGGCCGCCGGCGTGGTGGATGCGTTCCGCGCCGCCGGGCTGAAGATCTTCGGCCCGACGCAATTCTGCGCGCAGCTGGAAAGCTCCAAGGATTTCGCCAAGGCCTTCATGCAGCGCCACGGCATTCCCACCGCCGGCTACGAAACCTTCAGCGATGCCGCCGCGGCGCATGACTACGTTGGCCGCAAGGGCGCGCCGATCGTGATCAAGGCCGACGGCCTGGCCGCCGGCAAGGGCGTGGTGGTGGCGCTGACGCTGGACGAAGCGCATGCCGCCATCGACGACATGCTGGTGGGCAACAAGATGGGCGACGCCGGCGCCCGCGTGGTGATCGAGGACTTCCTGCAGGGCGAGGAAGCCAGCTTCATCGTGATGGTGGACGGCGAGCATGTGCTGGCGATGGCCACCAGCCAGGACCACAAGCGCCTGCTCGACGGCGACCTGGGTCCCAACACCGGCGGCATGGGCGCCTACAGCCCGGCACCGGTGGTCACCCCGGAAATCCACGCCCGCGTGATGCGCGAGATCATCCTGCCCACCGTGCGCGGCATGAAGGCCGACGGCCACGCCTACACCGGCTTCCTGTACGCCGGGCTGATGATCGACGCCGACGGCAACCCGTTCACCATCGAGTTCAACTGCCGCTTCGGCGACCCGGAAACCCAGCCGATCATGGCGCGGCTGAAGTCCGACTTCACCGTGCTGCTGGAAGCCGGCGTCAACGGCAAGCTGGACACGGTGGAAGCCGACTGGGACCGCCGCGTGGCACTGGGCGTGGTGCTGGCCGCCGACGGCTACCCGGAGGCGCCGCGCAAGGGCGACCTGATCAGCAACATCCCGGCCAACAGCGACGACACCATGACCTTCCACGCCGGCGCCAGCTTCGATGCCGGCGGCCAGCTGCTCACCAGCGGCGGCCGCGTGCTGTGCGTGGTGGGGCTGGGTGACAGCGTGAAGATGGCGCAGCAGAAAGCCTACGCCGTGGCCGACCAGATCCAGTTCGCCGGCAAGCAGCTGCGCCGCGATATCGGCAACCGCGCCATCGGCCGCCAGAAGTAAGCCTCGCCTTCGCGATCGCAACGGCGCCCACGGGCGCCGTTTTGCATGCCGCCGCCGTCATCCCGGCGCCGGCTGACGACACGGCGGCGGGCGGCGCATTTGCTGTCTAGACTGGAAGCGTGTTGCCAGCGGGGGGGATGGTCATGCGTAGCCTGGCAGTTGGCCTGATATTGCTTGCCGCCGGCAGCCGGGCGGCCGGTCCGCCCGCGCTTACGCTGCTGACCGAAGACTACCCGCCGTTCAATATGCTGCAGGCCGGCGGCCGCATCGGCGGCTCCGCCACCGACATCGTGCGCGAGTTGATGCTGCGCAGCGGCGTGCGCTACAGCATCGAGCTGCTGCCGTGGCTGCGCGCCTACAACCGCGCGGTGCTGGAGCCGCACACCTGCGTGTATTCCACCACCCGCACCGACCAGCGCGAGAGCCAGTTCAAGTGGATCGGCCCGGTGGCGGAAAACCCGTGGGTGCTGTATGCGCGCAGCGACAGCCCGCGCGAGTTGCACAATCTGGAAGACGTGCGCCGCTACCGGCTGGGCGGCTATGCCGGCGACGCGGTGGCGCAGTACCTGATCGCCCGCAACTTCGACGTCGACCTGGCCAACACCGATGTGCAGAACGTGCGCAAGCTGCAGGCCGGGCGCATCGACTACTGGGCCACCGGCAAGTACATCGGCGCACAGCTGGTGGCGCGCGAGAAGGCGGCCAACCTCCGGCCCATCCTCACCTTCAACACCACCTTCATGTACCTGGCCTGCCATGCCGGCAGCAGCGACCAGCTGGTGGCGCAGCTCAACGACACGCTGCGCAAGATGCAGAAAGACGGCACAGTCGCTAAAATCAACGCCCGTTATCTGCACGACTGAACGGGAACCCGGCGCGCCGCGCGACGGTCTGTCCCGTTGTTCCGATTGCTACCGCTGTGAGAAAACCGTTGCCGCAACTTCCCCGCGCCGCTGCGCTGCACACCGCCCGCGCCCGCTTCCGCCACGGCGGGGTGCTGGCGTATGCCACCGAATCCTGCTTTGGCCTCGGCTGCGACCCGTTCAATGTCCACGCCATCCGCCGCATCCTGGCGATCAAGGCGCGCCCCAATCACAAGGGCCTGATCGTGATTGCGGCCAACCTGGCGCAGCTGCGGCCGCTGATCCGGCCGCTGACGCCGGCGCAGCTGGCCATCGTCAACCAGTACTGGCCGGGGCCGTACACCTTCTTGCTGCCGGCGTCGCGGCGGGTGCCGCACCTGCTGCGCGGCCGCCACGACAAGATCGCGGTGCGCATCACCGCGCACGGCCCGGCCGCCGCCTTGTGCCAGGCGCTGGGCTCGCCGCTGGTGTCCACCTCGGCCAACCGCGCCGGGCAAAAATCACTGCGCAGCGCGCGGGCCTGCCGCACCGCCTTCGGCGCGCGCGTGCACACCCTGTCCGGCCGCATCGGCAAGCGCCGCAAACCATCCACCATCATCGATCTGGACAGCGGCCGCGTGCTGCGCTGATCGCAAGGAGCCAATGTGCAGGAAATTTCCCTCTTCAGCCTGATCGTACATGCCAGCCTGCCGGTGCAGCTGGTGATGGCCGGGCTGGTGCTGTTGTCGCTGCTGTCGTGGGGCATCATCTTCAACAAGCTGGCGGTGCTGAGCCGCGCGCGCCGCGCCACCCAGGATTTCGAGCAGAAGTTCTGGAGCGGCGTCGACCTCTCCAGCCTGTACGAGACTTCGCGCGTCAACAGCGACGCCGGCGGCAGCGAGAAGCTGTTCCAGGCCGGCTTTGCCGAGTTCCTCAAGCTGCGGCGCCAGGCCGGGGTGGAGTCGTCCGAGCAGCTGGACGGCGCCCGCCGCGCGATGCGTGCCGCCGCGCAGCGCGAGCTGGATGCGCTGGACCATCACAATGCCTTCCTCGCCACCGTCGGCTCGGTCAGCCCGTATATCGGCCTGTTCGGCACGGTGTGGGGCATCATGCATGCCTTCATCGGCCTGGGTAACGCCGGCCAGGCCACGCTGGCCACCGTGGCGCCGGGCATCGCCGAGGCGCTGATCGCCACCGCCATCGGCCTGTTCGCGGCGATTCCGGCGGTGGTGGCCTACAACCGCTTCGCCGCCGATGTCGACCGCCTGGCCGGGCGCTTCGATGCCTTCATGGAGGAGTTCTCCAACATCCTGCAGCGACTGGCGGCGCGTTAAGCCTGCTGCATGCTGGATGCGAAGCCGTTCACCGTCAGGGTGGACGGCTTTTTTCATGTGGCGGTATCGATGCGTAGGGTGGAAGCCCCAGAGGGGCGTTCCGCCGCATGCGGCCAACGTTGGGCATCGTCGGCGGAGTGCCCGGTGCGACCGGGTTTCCGCCACGTAGGTTGCGGTTGAGCGAAGCGAAGCCCAACGTTTACCGCGGCGCCTTGTTGGTGTTGTCGGGGGTGGAATCCGCTGCGCGGATGTTGATTGAAGTCGCCGGTTCCGCCCT